>NZ_BAABIK010000002.1:0-305390 GCF_039542725.1 Streptomonospora halophila
GGCGCCCTTCGCCATGCCCGCAGCCGGTTCGGGAAACTCCCATCAACGATCTAGCGCGCCTCCGGCGGGTCGGGCGCCCATGCGCCGGCGGCGTCGAGGACGACCGTGCAGCGGTGGACGACCGCGCCCGCGTCGTCGCGCGCGGCCCGGCCCTACCGTTGCCGTGTCCGTTCGCGCCGAGAGGCGGCGGTGCCGCGGTGCGCGCATGCCGGGGCGCGCGACGCCGTTCCGGTACGCCGGTTCCCCGGCCCTCATCGCCGCCCGCACGGCCGCCACGTGGAACACGCCGCCCGCCGCGGCCGCGCTCGCCGCCGCGGCCCCGGTGGACGGGGTGCCGTCGGCGTCGCCGTGTCCGCCCTCCTGCCGGCGCCGATCGACGAACGCTCGGCAGCGTGGACGCCCGGGCACCATCCCGACGACCGGCGGGAGCAGCAGCGCTTGGGACCGGCCGCATCGCACACGCGTCGCGCTCACCGTCGCGGCCTTCATGCGCGTCGCGGCCGCGGCGACGATGCCCTGGCCCGGGCCTGCCCGGCGAAGCAGGCGTGCGGGCCCGCCGGCGCCGCAGGCGGCGAGGACGCCGCGGCCGCGATCCGGCGGCGGTGCGGCCGCCCCGTCGCGGACGAAGGGCCTGCGCGGGCGGACTCAGGGCCGGTTCGTCCGCCCGCGCAGGGCTCGGGGGTCCGCTCAGGCCAGGTAGCGGACGTGCCGGCGGGCCAGGGTGGCCAGCACGGCGTCGGGGTCGGCGGCCCACACGTCGGCGTTGAAGATCTCCACCTCGATGTCGCCGGTGTAGCCCGCGGCGTCCACGGCCCGGTGCAGGGCCGGGATATCGGCGTGCCCGTCGCCCACCATGCCCCGGCCCAGCAGCGGGTCGGCGGGCAGCGGCAGCACCCAGTCGCAGACCTGGAAGCTCGCGATGCGCTCCGCGGCCCGGGCGATGTCCTGGTAGACGCGGGGGTCCCACCACACGTGGTAGGTGTCCACCACGACCCCGACCTCGCCCACGGGGAAGCGCTCGGCGATGTCGAGCGCCTGGCCCAGGGTCGACAGCACCGCCCGGTCGGCGCAGAACATCGGGTGCAGCGCCTCCAGCGCCAGGCAGACGCCGCGCTCGGCGGCATAGGGCGCGAGCTCGGCGATCGCGTCGGCCATGCGCTCGCGGGCACCGACGAGGTCGCGGTCGCCCTCGGGCAGGCCGCCGACCACCATCACCAGGCAGGGCGCGCCCAGCTCGGCGGCCTCGTCGATCGCGCGGCGGTTGTCCTCCATCGCCGCGGCGCGGTCGTGGCCGGTGAGGAACCCGCCGCGGCAGTAGGAGGACACGCGCAGCCCCGCCTCGCGCACGAGGCGGGCCGAGGCGGCGATGCCGGTCGCCGCGGCGGGCTCGCGCCAGAGCCCGATGGCGCCGATGCCGGCGCGCAGGCAGGCCTCGACGGCCTCGGGCAGGCTGCACCGGTCGACGGTCCGCTGGTTGAGCGAGAGCCGGGCCAGCCGCGGGTCGCCGGGTTCCGGAGCGGCCCCCGCGGGCGCTCCGGAGGGGACGTCGAACGCGGTCGGCGGTGCGTGGCCGCTGTGTGCTCCGGTCGCCATCACCGCACCCCCGAGATCTCCAGCAGGGACCGCATCCGGGCGGCGGCCAGGTCGGGGTCGGTGAGGACCCCGGCGGCGTCGGCCAGGCGCAGCGCCTTCGACAGGTGCACCAGGTCGCGGGCGCTGTGCAGGCCGCCGACCATCGTGAATCCGGGCTGGTGGCCGTTGAGCCAGCTCAGGAACGCGATCCCGGTCTTGTAGTAGAACGTGGGCGCCGCGAAGATGTGGCGGGCCAGCGGGACGGTGGGCTCCAGGGCCGCCCGGAAACCGTCGGTGTCGGCGTCGTCGAGCGCGCGCAGCGCCGCCGCCGCGGCCGGTGCGATGGCCGCGAAGATGCCCAGCAGGGCGTGGGAGTGGCCCTCGGCGCCGCCCTCGATCAGCTCGGGGTAGTTGAAGTCGTCGCCGGTGTAGAGCCGCACGCCCGCGGGCAGGCGCCCGCGCAGCCGCACCTCCAGGTCGGCGTCCAGCAGCGACACCTTGATGCCGTCGACGCGCGCAGCGTGGTCGGCGATGATGCCGGCCACCGTGTCGATCGCCTCGGCCGGGTCGCCGTGCCCCCAGTAGCCGGCCAGGGCGGGGTCGAAGGCGGTGCCCAGCCAGTGCAGGATCACGGGTCCGCGCACCTGCTCCAGCAGCCGGCCGTAGACCTTGGCGTAGTCGTCCGGCCCGCGGGCGCAGGCCGCGAGGTGGCGGCTGGCCATCAGCACGGGGGTGGCGCCGGCGCCCTCGACGGTCTCCAGCTGCTCGGTGTAGGCGGCCTCGACCTCCTCCAGGGTGGTGCTCGCGCCGGGTTCGAGGTGGTCGGTGCCCGCGCCGCAGCACAGCAGGGCGCCGCGGCCGGCCGCCTCGGCGGCGCTGCGCCGGATCAGCTCGGCGGTGGCGGGCCAGTCCAGGCCCATGCCGCGCTGCGCGGTGTCCATGGCGTCGGCGACGCCCAGGCCCAGGTCCCACAGGCGGTGCCGGAAGCCGAGGGTGGCGTCCCAGTCCAGGCGGGCGGGCGCGCCGATGGCGTTTCCCGCCACGGGGTCGGCGACGACGTGGGCCGCGGCGTAGGCGGTCCGCGAGCGGGGCGGTGCGGCGCCGGCGGGTGCGGGGGCGGAGCCGCGGGGCGTGAAGTCGTGCAGCCGGCCGTCGGCACCCGGCAGCCGCAGGGGCGGGCCGGTCACGGCAGCTCCACCTCCTCCAGCTCGACCCGGTTGCCCGAGGCGGCGGAGCGCAGCCCCGCCTCGGCCAGCTGCAGCCCGCGCGCCCCCGAGAGCAGGTCGAAGGGGAAGCGGGTGCCGGCGCACACGTGGGAGATGAACTGCTCCCACTGGGTGCGGAAGCCGTTGTCGAACTCGGCGTTGTCGGGGACGCGCTCCCACTGGTCGCGGTAGCCGCCCTGGTCGACGGGGGCGTCGGGGTCCCAGACGGCGCGGGGCGTGGCGACGCGGTGCTGGATGCGGCAGTCGCGCAGCCCCGCGACGGCGCTGCCCTCGGTGCCGTCGACCTGGAACTCCACCAGCTCGTCGCGGTCGACCCGCACGCACCAGGAGGAGTTGATCTGGGCGGTGATACCGCCCTCCAGCTCGAAGACGGCGTAGGCGGCGTCCTCGGCGGTGGCGGCGTAGGGACTGCCGTCCTCGGCCCAGCGGCGGGCGATGTGGGTGGCCGTGGTGGCGGTGACCGCGCGGACCGGGGCGAAGAGCTGCTCCAGGATGTAGTGCCAGTGCGGGAACATGTCCAGCACGATCCCGCCGCCGTCCTCGGCGCGGTAGTTCCAGCTGGGCCGCTGGGGCTCCTGCCAGCCGCCCTCGAAGACCCAGTATCCGAACTCGCCGCGGATGGACAGCACGCGCCCGAAGAAGCCGCTGTCGAGCAGCCGGCGCAGCTTGAGCAGGCCGGGCAGGAACAGCTTGTCCTGCACGACGCCGTTGCGCACGCCGGCGTCGCGGGCGAGCTTGGCCAGCTCCAGCGCGGCACTGAGGGTGGAAGCCGTGGGTTTCTCGGTGTAGATGTGCTTGCCCGCCGAGATCGCCGAGCGCAGCGCCTCCTCGCGCGCGCTGGTGATCTGGGCGTCGAAGTAGACCTCGATCCCGGGGTCGGAGAGCACGGAGTCGAGGTCGGTGCTCCACCGCTCGATGCCGTGCTCCTCGGCGATGCGCCGGAGCTTGTCCGCGGACCTGCCCACGAGGACGGGCTCGGGCACGACCCGCGAGCCGTCGGGCAGCTCGACCCCGCCGGCCTTCCTGATCGCCAGCACCGACCGCGTCAAATGCTGCCGGTAGCCCATGCGGCCGGTGACGCCGTTCATGGCGACGGCCAGCACCCGATCTTGCATGCGTCGTCCTATCACTCGGTTCAGAAAGCGCTTTCCAAGGTACTTTAACCTGCTTTCCTACGCCAGAGCAGCGTTCACGCCCTTTCCCGGCCGCTCTCCGTCGGCCGCGGCACCGGCGCGGCCGGGGATGCGCCGATCCTGCCCCGATAATCGGGCTTTTGACCTGCCGAATCCTACGGGAAGGCGCTTACCGGCGGTTGGCGCGGGGCGCCCGCGAATCCGTGCCGGTCGCGGGCTCCCCGCCGCTCAGCGCACCGGGGACCGGCAGAGGTCGGTCTCGATGTGCGTGCACAGCCAGGCGTGCTGGGCGTAGGCCACGCGCAGGGCGAACACACGGCACCGGTCGCCGCAGTCGACCACCGCGCTGATCTCGACGGCGTCGGGCGCGGGTGCACTCAGCACGGCCCTGCGCACGCGGGGGCTATGCCTGCGCGCGCAGGCATAGCCCCCGGCGCGGCGCTGCAGCAGCTCGTAGGCGCGCCGCCCGAGCAGCGGCCGCACCTGGCCGACCGGGCGCTCGCCCGCCAGCACCTCGGCCAGGATCTGGGCGAAGCGCGAGAGCTGCCGCGGGCTGCGGCGGTACGGATAGGTCAGGGCACCCGGCCGTGCCGGGCCGCGGTGGGAGCGCGGCCGCGCGCGGGCGCGCGTGCCGCGGCGGGCCGGAACCCGGGGGCCGGCGGCCGGGCCGGTGGCGGGACGGGTCGGGGTGTGCGTGGACGAGGGGGCCGAGAAGCGGGTCGGGGAGGGGGCGGTGTCGAGCTGCTGAACTGCCAAGGACGAGTCCCTTCCGAGGCGAGTGCGGCTGTCCGCGGGCGGGTCGGCCCGCGGCGCTGGAGCGGACGTCGCCGTCCGCCTCTTCCTCAGAGCGCGCCGCCCGGTTCCGATGCCACCTGGAATGCCGGGTTTCTGCGCCCGGCGCGCACGGCACCGGAATCGGCCACCCGCCTCCCGGTGATCCCTCCGGCGTGCCCCGGCACCCCGGATACGGGCATACTGCTCCATGTGACTCACCGGTACCTCGACACGCCCGTCCCCATCGCGCTCGCCCACCGCGGCGGCTGGCGCAAGGACGAGTCGGGCGCGGTCGACGCCACCCTGGAGAACACCGCCGTCGCCTTCCAGTACGCCGTCGACCTGGGCTACCGGTACCTGGAGACCGACGTGCACGCCACGGCCGACGGCGTGCTGCTGGCCTTCCACGACCCCACCCTGGACCGCGCGACCGACCGCGCCGGGCGCATCGCCGACCTGGACTACGCCGAGGTGTCGCGGGCGCGCGTCGCCGGGCGCGAGCCCATTCCGCTGCTGGAGGACCTGCTCGGATCCTGGCCGCACGTGCGCCTGAACATCGACGTCAAGGGCGACGAGGCGGTCGAGCCCCTGGCGCGGGCGCTGCGCCGGACCGGCGCCTGGGACCGGGTGTGCGTGGGGTCCTTCGACCAGCGGCGGCTGGACCGCGCCCGCAGGCGGTTCGACCGGCCGGTCGCCACCTCGTGCGGTCCGGCGGACGTGGCGCGGCTGCGGGCGGCGTCGCTGTCACCGCTGCTGCGGCCGCTGGCTCCGCGCGCCCCCGCCTGCGCGCAGATCCCGCTGAGCCACGGGCCCGTACCGCTGGTCAGCCGCGACGTGATCGCCACCGCCCACCGGCTCGGCATGCAGGTGCACGTGTGGACGATCAACGACACCGCCCTGATGCGGCGGCTGCTGGACGCCGGTGTCGACGGGATCGTCACCGACAACACCGAGGGCCTGCGGCGCGTGCTGATGGAGCGCGGGGCCTGGCACGATCCGCCGGGCGGCCCGGTCGGCGACCGGTAGCCGCCGCAACTCCTCCCCTGTCGAAGAGGACCCTCCATGGCCACCACTCCCCCGGCCCCGCCGCCGTCCGGCGCGCCCGCGGCCGACCCCGCCGAGCTCCGCCGCGAACGCCGCGCCTGGTACTTCTACGACTGGGCGAACTCGGTCTTCTTCACCTCGGTGATCTCGGTCTTCTTCGGCCCCTACCTGACCGCGCTGGCCCAGGAGGCCGCGGGCCCCGGCGGCCGGATCGGCGTGCTGGGCCTGGCGATCGACCCCACGGCGCTCTATCCCTACGCCACGTCGGCCTCGGTGCTGCTGCAGCTGGTGGCGCTGCCGGCGATCGGCGCGATCGCCGACTACACCGGCCGCAAGCGCGAGCTGATGGGCCTGCTGGCCTACATCGGCGCCTTCGCCACCATGGGGCTGTACTTCGTCGACGGCTCCGCCTACATGCTGGGCGCCGGGCTGTTCGTGCTGGCCAACCTCACCCTCGGCGCCTCGGTCGTGGTCTACAACTCGTTCCTGCCCGACCTGGCCGAGCCCGACGAGCGCGACACCGTCTCCTCGCGCGGCTGGGCGATGGGCTACCTCGGCGGCGCGCTGCTGCTGAGCCTGCACCTGGTGCTCTACCTGTTCCACGGCGCCCTCGGCCTGGAGCAGGGCCACGCGGTGCGGATCGCCATGGCCTCGGCGGGCGTGTGGTGGGCGGTGTTCACGATCATCCCGCTGACCCGGCTGCGCAACCGCCACCGCGGCACCGTATTGACGGGCACGCGGCCCGCCGAGCCGGGCCGGGCGAGCGGCGTGCGGGCGGTCGCGAGCAGCTTCGGTCAGCTCTGGTACACCGTGCGCAGCCTGCGCGCCTACCCCAGGACGCTGGTCTTCCTGGTGGCCTACATCCTGTTCAACGACGGCATCCAGACCGTGATCGCCTTCTCGGCGACCTTCGCCGACCAGGCCCTGGGCCTGGGCCAGGACGTGCAGATCGGCGCCATTCTGATGGTGCAGTTCGTGGCCTTCGGCGGCGCGCTGGTGGTGGGCGCGATCGGGCGCCGGCTGGGCACCAAGCGCACGATCCTGGGCAGCCTGGTGGTGTGGACGGGCGTGGTGGCCGTGGCGCCGCTGCTGAGCGAGGGATCGGCGCTGCAGTTCTTCGCCCTGGCGTTCTTCATCGCCATCGTGCTGGGCGGCACCCAGGCGCTCTCGCGGTCGCTGTTCTCGCACCTGATCCCGCGCGGCAAGGAGGCCGAGTACTACGGGCTCTACGAGATCAGCGACAAGGGCTCGGCGTTCCTGGGGTCGCTCGCGCTGGGGATCGCGCTGGACGCCACGGGAGGCGACTACCGGCTGGCGATCCTGTCGCTGGTGGTGTTCTTCGTCCTCGGTTTCGTGGTGCTGGCCTTCCTCGGGGTCTCGCGGGGGATCCGCGAGGCGGGCAACACCGTGCCCGAACGCATCTGAGGCCCGTTCGCCCGGGCCCGGGCGGGCGGGGTGACGGTGCCCCCGCCCGCCCGGTGCGCACGGCCGCGGACGGCCGCGCGGCGGCCTAGCGGAACCCGCGCTCGATCTTCGCGCGGCGCTCGCCCGCGTTGTCCAGCTCGGGGACCCGGTCGGCCATGGCGGCGGCCTCGTCGCCCACGCCGGCCCATCGCTTCAGCGCCTCCGTGGCCTTCGCGCGGTCCGCGTCGGTCAGCGCGGCGATGTCGGCGCCGTGGTTGGCGCCGGGAGCGACGAAGCGCATGGTGTCGCGCCTGGCGCTGCCGGCCCGGAAGTGCTCGGCCCCCCAGGGGTCGTACTCGCCGTCGACGAAGAGCATCCGCTCGGAGCGGTGGCTCACCCAGTGGTCTACGTCGGGCATGGCCCAGTGGTCGAAGCGCGGCACGTCCATCTCGTCGGGCAGGTAGCTGCGCGCCTGGAACAGTCCGGGGTAGCGCAGCAGGCCGTCGAGGTGGCCCGTGGGCACGCTGGGCGTACCCAGCTGGGTTGCGGCCTGGAAGTAGTAGGGGATGTAGGGCATGGTGCCCTGGTCGGTGTAGAACGAGAACCCGGCGACCTCGTCGAGGAAGGCCGCGATCTCGTCGGTGGAGGCGTCGGGCGCGGGGATGTCGGCGCAGGCCTCGGGGTGGGGCTGGTACTGCCAGAACGCCCAGGCGGTGTCCAGCACCAGGATCTCGAACGCGCGGTCGGCGCTGCCGAGCGTGCGGTCGAAGGTCCAGTCGTTCTTCTGCGCCAGGGCCGTGTAGTGGTCGACGAGCTCGCCGCGCCGCTCCAGGGCCTCGTGCTGGAGGTCCTCCAGGTCGTCCTGGCACTGCGGGTCGTCGCCCACGGTGCGGAAGAACCTCCGGTAGGCGTGGTCCTCGCGGTCGATGACGTCGTTGGGTGCGACGTAGGCCACCGTGCCGTCGATGTCGTCGGGGTAGAAGCGGCGGTGGTAGACCGAGGTCATGCCGCCCTTGGAGGCGCCGGTGGAGATCCACTCCTGCCGGTAGACGTCGTTGAGCGCCTCCACCAGGCGGTGGTGGTCGGCGGCGGCCTGGCGGATGTCCAGGTCGTCCCAGTCGGCCGGGTCGGGCCGGGAGGGCTCGAAGAACCGCTGCTCGGTGGAGATCTGGTTGGCGTCGAGGATGCGCGCGGGTTCGCTGCGGAAGGCGCCGACGCTGACGTTGTACCCGCTGGTGTGCAGCACGGTCGGCCGGTCGAACCCGCGGTGCAGCAGGGTCAGCCGCTGCTCGAAGGTCTGGCCGTCGGCGTCGCCGTGGTCGGCGGGCTGCTCGTAGCCCAGGACGAAGTAGCGGAAGCCCGGCTCAGTCTCGGTCTCCTCGATGATGCGCAGGCCCGGCACGGCGTCGAGCCGGTCGGCGATGTCGGTGGGTGCGGGGTCGGCGCTCGCCGGCGCCGCGGTGAACAGCAGAGCGGTCGCGGTCAGCAGCGCTCCGGCGGCGGCGCGCCAGGACACCGCCGAATGTGGTGTGCGGGGGATCACCCGTTCAACCTCCTCGATGGGTCTCCGCCCCGGCGGGGGTGAGCGCGGGGCGGGTCGGATGCCGACTGACCGATCATTGGGTGTGCCGCGGGCGCAGTCAAGGCGCTACACCGCGTCGATCGGGCGCGGTGCGCCGGAGTGAGACCGTCGCCGCAGGTGGGTAGGCTGCTGCGGCCGCCGAAGACGAGCCGGCCGGAATCGGTGACGGCGAGCGCGGCGGCGCGCGAGAAGGAGGGTCCGCGACGCATACGGCGCCGCCGGGTGCGGCGGCGGGCGAGGGGAGGCACGATTGCTTTTCGGCAGGGAGCACGTCGAGCGCTACCGCGCGACCGGCGGCGAAGAGGGCCACGAGTGGCAGGGCACCACCACGCTCATCCTGACGACGACCGGGCGCACGTCCGGTCTCCAGCGCAGCACGCCGCTGATCTACCGCACCGACGGCGGGGCCTACGTGGTGGTCGCCTCCAACGGCGGCGCGCCCGACCACCCGCAGTGGTACAAGAACCTGCAGGCCTTTCCGGAGGTGGAGGTGCAGGTCAAAGCCGACCGCTTCCGTGCCCGGGCCCGCACCGCCGCCCCCGCCGAGAAGGCGCGGCTGTGGCCGCGGATGGCCGAGGAGTGGCCGCAGTACGACGAGTACAAGGAGCGCACCGACCGCGACATCCCGGTCGTCCTGCTGGAACCGGTCGGCTGAGTCCGGCGCTCGCGTCTGCCGGCCGGTCAGGGGCGGTTCCAGCGCTCCAGCAGCGCGGCCCAGCCGTCGGAGACGGGCGCCGGAGCCGCCGCGAGGCGGTCGCGGTCCCGCAGCGCATCCCGGGTTGCCGCGGTAGTCCAGCAGCACCCACGCGCCGGCGCCGGGACCATCCCCCAGCGTGCGCGCAGCTTTCGGCCCAGGCCGGGATCGCCGGCGCGGGCGGCTTAGGAGGCGCAGCGGCACGGGGCGGGCGGCGGATTCGGAGGGTCGCCGCGGTGCGTCGGAGCGGCTTCGGTGAGGGCCGTAGGCGGCATCTCCTCGGGCACGGGGAATCCGAGGGTCGGGGCGGATTGTTTCCGCCGTGAGTCGGCGGTGCGGCGTCCGTGCTGCCGCGGCACCCGCCGCGCGGGGTGAAGCGCGCGCGGTAAAGATTGTGTCAAGAAGACGTCGGCGGACCTGGAGCGCGATCCCGCCGTGTGCGGGACGTTGCGCGGCTGTGTCCTGCGCCTACTACCGTGCGGCGCGGCCCGGTCATCGCCGACCGGCCATTGTCGCACGGTTGGATGACCGATGTGCGGGGAATCTTGACACGGACCGACGTGTTAAACCCATGTATACCGCAAGAGCGCCTGGAGGCACGCAACCGATGGCCGAGCGAGCACTTCGCGGCACACGACTCGGGGCGACGAGCTACGAGAACGACCGCAACACCGACCTGGCACCGCGCCAAGAGGTCACCTACGACTGCCCTCGGGGTCATCGCTTCTCCATTACCTTCGCGACCGAGGCCGAGGTTCCCACGAACTGGGAGTGCCGCTTCTGCGGCGACACCGCCCTGATGGTCGACGGCCGGGAGCCGCAGGAGAAGAAGGCCAAGCCCGCGCGCACCCACTGGGACATGCTCCTGGAGCGCCGGAGCATGGAGGACCTCGAGGAGGTCCTCAACGAGCGGCTGGAACTGCTCCGGGCGCGGCGCCGGGAAGAGCAGGAGCACATGCAGGCGATGGCCGAGGAGCGGCGCAGCGCCTGAGCACGCGCGAGGGGCGGAGGCGGGAGGGCCGACCGCCCCTTCGCATGCGCAGGGCTCCCCGCCCCGGGAGCACTCAGACGTGCTGGGCCTCCTCGGCGCTCTGCTCGCCGAAGGGGTCGCGGGTGCGGCCCACGAGGTCGGCCACCGAGTCCAGCACCTTCGTCGGCCGGTAGGGGAACAGCTCGGCCGTCTGGCGGCCGGAGATCCCCGACAGCACCAGCAGCGTCTGCAGACCCGCCTCCAGGCCGGAGCGCACGTCGGTGTCCATCCGGTCGCCGATCATCACGGTGCTCTCCGAGTGGGCGCCGAGCGCGCGCAGCGCCGAACGCATCATCAGCGGATTGGGCTTGCCCACGTAGTAGGGGGCGCGCCCGGTCGCGCGCTCGATGAGCGCGGCGACCGCGCCGGTGGCCGGCAGCGACCCCTCGCGGCTGGGGCCCTTCTCGTCGGGGTTGGTGGCGATGAACCGCGCGCCGCTCTCGACCAGCCGGATGGCGCGGGTGATCGCCTCGAAGCTGTAGGTGCGGGTCTCGCCCAGCACCACGTAATCGGGATCGCGGTCGGTGAGCACGTAGCCGATGCCGTGCAGCGCGGTGGTCAGGCCCGACTCCCCCACCACGTAGGCCGATCCGCCCGGCCGCTGCTCCTTGAGGAAGCGCGCGGTGGCCAGCGCGGAGGTCCAGATCGACTCCTCGGGGATGTCCAGTCCGCTGCGCTTGAGCCGGGCGCGCAGGTCGCGTGGCGTGTAGATGGAGTTGTTCGTCAGGACCATGAAGCCGATGCCGTTCTCCCGCAGCTCGGAGACGAACACGTCGGCCCCGGGGATGAGGTGCTCCTCGCGCACCAGCACCCCGTCCATGTCCATGAGGTAGTTCCACGGCTTGTCGTTCACGCCCGCCACACTATCGCCACGCCCCGGCTGCGGCCGTCCCGTACGGCGCCGCGCGGGAGGGGCAGCCGGCGCCGGACTCAGGCGCTCGTTCCGTCGAGCAGGTGGCGGTAGGCCCCTTCGAGGTAGGCGCGCTCGTGCTCGTCGTCGCACGCCCGGGAGTCGGCGGCCCACGGGACCGGGCACGGCCCCGGGTGGAGGGGCTCGGGGCAGAGCAGTCCGCAGAGGGCCTCGTGGACCGCGTCGGGGGCCTCGGTGACCACGCCGAACCGGACCTGGGCGGTGGTGCGCCCGCGCGGGTCGCGGCCGGGATGCTCGATGGCCCACTGCTGCGGCAGCTCGTCGTAGAGGACCGCCACGGTGAGCGCGGCGTCGTCGCCGCCCGAGGGCGAGGCCGGGTCGGCCTCCCGGGCGACCGAGACGGTCCAGCGCCGCGCCGCCGCGCCCGCGGGGCCGGCCAGCAGCGCGCGGGCCCGGTGGACGAAGTCGCGGACGCCCTCGGGGGTGGCGAACACGCCGACCCTCAGTTCGTACAGCGCCGGCGGCCCTCCCGTCCCGACCGCTCGACTCACTCGTCCTCGACGATCCGGCCCGGGACGATCCGTCCGCCCCCGGGCGCGCGCTCGCCCGACTGCCCGGGCTGGGGCGGGATACGGCCGCCCTGGGCGACGAACTGGGCCTCGGCGGCGTCGCGCATGCGCTTGATGCGGCGCTCGGCCCAGCCGGTGAACGCCCAGCGCAGCGCCGGCCGGGTGAAGGGCAGCGCCATCACGGCACCCAGCACGGCCGTGACGAATCCGGGGGTGAGCAGCAGGATGCCGCCGACCATCAGCATCAGCGTGTCCAGCAGCCCGCCCTCCGGGCGCTTGC
The DNA here is from genome assembly GCF_039542725.1 of Streptomonospora halophila. Taxonomy (NCBI): domain Bacteria; kingdom Bacillati; phylum Actinomycetota; class Actinomycetes; order Streptosporangiales; family Nocardiopsidaceae; genus Streptomonospora; species Streptomonospora halophila. Next base: position 12,180 of record NZ_BAABIK010000002.1, read on the forward strand.
CGGTGCGCATCGCCTGATCGGCCTCGCGGAAGGTCTTGGTTCCGGCGCTGCGCAGCACGAGGACCCCGGCGGCGCTCAGCGCGAACAGCAGCGCGATGGTCCAGGCGACGCCGATCTGCTGGCCGACCAGGATCATCAGCCAGATCTCCAGGAAGGGCAGCGCCATCAGCGCGATGACGATCAGCAGCGGCATGGGTACCATCCTCGGCTCGGCAGGGCTCCCTCATCCGTCAACGCCCCGCGGCCCCTCATCGTTCCCTGCGGGGCCGCGGTGATGCGCCTCGGGGACGGGCGGCTCTGCTAGCCGGCGGAGGCTTCGCCGTCCGGGGCGCGTTTCGCGCGGCGGGCGGCGACACCGGCGGCGGCCAGGGCGCCGGCCGCCAGCGCGCACAGGGCCGCCTCGGGCAGCGCACCCAGGCGGGTCGCCGGGGTCAGCCCCGACATGGCCTGCATTTCGGCCACGTGCACCGCGGGCTGCGCCTCGGGCGAGCGGTAGGTCACCTCTCCCCCGGCGGTGACCACGGCGCTGATCCCGCTCGTGGCGGCGACGACGGCCGGGCGCCCGTGCTCGACGGCGCGCAGGCGGGTGATCGCCAACTGCTGCTCGGACTGGCCGGTGAAGTTGTAGTTGGCGTTGTTGGTGGGGACCGCGATGATCTGGCCTCCCTCGGCCACCGATTCGCGCACCGGCCGGTCGAAGGCGACGTCGAAGCAGATCGCGGTCGCCAGCGTCGTGCCGCCCAGGGTCAGGTCTCCCGGTTCCGTGCCGGGCACGGCGTCGCTGGTGACGTGGTTCAGGCGGTCGACGAACCGGGTGAAGACCTCGCGGTAGGGGATGTACTCGCCGAAGGGCACCAGGTAGCGCTTGGTGTAGTGGTCGACCGGCCCCTCCTGGGGGTCCCAGACCACGCTGCGCACCTCGCGTTCGCTGCCGCCCGAGCGGTACCGCGTGATACCGAACAGCAGCGGAGCTCCGATGTCGCGGGCGGCGTCGCCGATCATCTCGGCGGCGGCCGGGTCGGCGTAGGCGTCGATGTCGCTGGCGTTCTCCGGCAGCACGACCAGGTCGGGCCGGGGCTCCTCGCCGGCCTGAACCCGGTCGGCCAGGCGGTGCACCGCATCGACGTGGTTGCGCAGGACCTGCGCGCGCTCGCCCAGGACGCTCATCCGGCCGACCCCCGGAACGTTGCCCTGCACCACGGCGACGGTGGCGGTGTGGTCGACGGCGGGCGCGGTGAGCGCGGGCAGGGCCGAGCCGGCGGCGGTGATCGCGACGGCGCCGGCCGCCAGCCCCGCGGTCGCGGCCAGCGGGGCCCTCGGCCGGCGCGCCAGGCGCAGTGCGGCCGCCAGCAGCAGGGCGCCCACGAGCGCCACGGCGAAGGTCGTCAGCGGCGAGGAGCCCAGCGCGGCGTAGCCGGAGAAGGGCGTGTCGGGCTGGGCGAAGGCGAGCTTGCCCCAGGGGAACCCGCCCAGCGGGAACCGGGCGCGCACGGCCTCCTGCAGCACCCACAGGGCGGCGGTCCACACGGGCCACCCCGGAAGCCGGGCGACCCAGGCGATGCCGACCGCCATCGGCGCGAAGTAGACGGCCTCGGCGGCGGCGATGATCAGCCAGACGTCCACCCCGAAGACATCCTGCCAGCGGATCAGGGGCACCATCAGCGCGGCGCCGGCGACCAGGCCCAGCCACGCGGCCCGGCGGGCGCGGGCGCCCATGACGGCCAGGGTGAGCAGGGCGGCGCCGAGGGGCCCGAGCCACCACAGCCCGTAGGGCGGCAGGGCGAGGAGTTGACACAGCCCCGCCGCCGCGGCCGCGAGGGCGCGCGGGGCGGGACCGGTCAGCGAGCTTCGAGGGGACCGCCGAACCGCCGCGGTGGCGGCGTGTGCGTTGTCGCCCGTGTGCTGGGCGTCCTCGGTAACCACGCCTGGCTCGCTTTCACCTGTGAATGGGGGGACGCGGAAAAGGCCCGAAACCACCCTTCGGACCGGATCCGTCTCGTCGGCGGCGAGCGCGGAGACCGTTGTCTACTGGATGTTCGGGCCTTCTCCGGGTCCAACCCCCCGCCCGGTCGCGGAACCCCGGTCCTTATCAGGCCGCCGACCGCACCTGGTGCGTGGTGCGACGTCCGGCAAGACAACGACCGGACCGCTCGACCGGTCCGTCCAGTGCTGGACTGGTCAGTAGATTACCCAGACTCGGGGCCGTGCGCCGCAACGCTTCGCCGACGTGTCGGGAGAGGTGTCCCGCCCGCTCACGCACGCGGAGGATGCGAAACGACCGGATCCGGGCAACCGCCGCCAGGCTAACGCACCCGGTGGCCGCACGCCAGTCCGCCCGGTCGGTGCGAGGACCGCCGAACAGACCCTCGATCAACGCTGTGTACTGGGACGATGCGCGGAACGCCGCATGTGCGGGCACACCCGCGTCCTCCCGCACGCGCGGGAGTGGGCGCCGGTGCGGGGCGCGCACGCGGGCGTCCGGAAACCGGGGCGGAAACCGGCGCGCGCGGGCGGCGGCCCTCCCGACTCCCCGCACCCGCGCCCGGGCCGCGCGCCTCACCCCGCCCGCCGCCGTCCGGCACCCCCCACCCCCGTCTCACATGTTGGACGCAATCGGATCGAAATCGCGCGAACTATCGACAGATCGGCATCACTGGTGTTCGATATTGGCCAACAGATCGATACAGAGCGATCACCATAGCGAGAAGCTCGCTCCCGGAATCCGGAGCGGGCAACGGACACGGGAGCTGTTACCCCATGGCGAAGATCGTCCTGGACGGCGTCGACAAGGTGTACTCCGGCGGAGTCAAGGCCGTCGACAACCTGAACCTGGAAATCAACGACGGCGAGTTCATGGTGCTCGTCGGCCCCTCGGGCTGCGGCAAGTCCACCGGCCTGCGGATGATCGCCGGTTTGGAGGAGATCACCGGCGGCGACCTCTACATCGGCGACGAGGTGGTCAACGACCGCCCGCCCAAGGACCGCGACATCGCGATGGTCTTCCAGAACTACGCGCTCTACCCGCACATGACGGTCGAGCAGAACCTCGCCTTCGGCCTGAAGCTGCGCAAGATCCCCAAGCCGGAGATCCAGAAGCGCGTGCAGGAGGCCGCCTCCATGCTCGGCCTGGAGTCCTACCTCAAGCGCCGCCCCGCCGCCCTCTCCGGCGGCCAGCGCCAGCGCGTCGCCATGGGCCGCGCCATCGTCCGCGAGCCGCAGGCCTTCCTGATGGACGAGCCGCTGTCCAACCTCGACGCCAAGCTGCGCGTGCAGATGCGCGCCTCGCTGAACCAGCTGCACGAGCGCCTGGGCGTGACCACGGTCTACGTCACCCACGACCAGACCGAGGCCATGACCCTGGGCGACCGCGTCGCGGTGCTGCGCGACGGCCGCCTCCAGCAGGTCGACACCCCCAAGAACCTGTTCGACCGCCCGGCCAACCTGTTCGTCGCCGGCTTCATCGGCTCCCCCGCCATGAACTTCGTCAACGCCGAACTGCAGAAGGACGGCTCGGGCGCGCTGCTGAAGTTCGCCGACCAGACCCTCTCGGTGCCCGGCGCCGTCGTCGACGACCGCCCCGGCCTGCGCGACTACATGGGCAAGCAGATCATCCTGGGCATCCGGCCCTCCGACTACGAGGACGCCGCGATCGCCGGCAACGGCACCAACGCCACCATGGAGGCCGTCGCCGACGTGACCGAGGAGCTGGGCACCGAGATCAACGTGATCTTCTCGGTGAACGCCCCTCCGGTCCGCCACGAGGAGGCCGCCGCTTTGGCCGCCGACGCCGCCGGCGACGAGGCCGAGGAGGCCGCGCTGCCGCTGAGCGGCGACAAGTCGCAGTTCACCGCCCGCGTGAGCCCGCGCAGCTCGGTGCGCCCCGGCGGGACGATCACCCTGGCGGTCGACACCTCCCAGATGCACTACTTCGACAAGGACAGCGGCCTGGCCATCGGCCAGCCCGCCTAGCCGCCCCTCCGCGGCGGGCCCCGCTCCCCTCCCGCCGGAGGCCGCACTCGCCGGCGGCGTCCGGCGCGGGCCCGCAGCAGCCGACGGGCCCCGGAACGCGTGTTCCGGGGCCCGTCGGCCTGTGCGCCGCCGCTCAGGCGGGCGGGCGGGTCACTTGACCGCGCCGGCCATCACGCCCTGCACGAAGTACCGCTGAAAGGCGAAGAACACCAGCAGCGGCACGACCATCGACAGGAACGCTCCGGCGGAGATCACGTCGATGTTGGCGCCGAACTGGCGCATCTCCGACTGCAGCGCCACGGTCATGGGCTGGCTGGCCTCCGAGGCGAAGACCAGCGCCACCAGCAGGTCGTTCCAGACCCACAGGAACTGGAAGATCCCCAGCGAGGCGATCGCCGGGCCGCCCAGCGGCAGGATCACCCGCCGGAAGATCGTCAGCTCCTTGCCGCCGTCCATGCGCGCCGCCTCCAGCAGGTCGCGCGGGATCGCCGCGAAGAAGTTGCGCAGCAGGAAGATGCCGAACGGCAGCCCGAAGCCCACGTGGAACAGCACCACCGCCGGGATCGACCCGTAGAGCGGGGTGCCGCCGTAGAGGCTGGAGATGGGCACCAGCGCCACCTGGAGCGGCACCACCAGCAGGCCCACCACGGCCAAGAACAGCCAGTCGCGCCCGGGGAACTCCAGCCAGGCGAAGGCGTAGGCCGCCAGCGAGGCCACCACCACGATGAGCACGGTGGAGGGCACCGTGATCAGCACCGTGTTGCCGAAGGACGCGACGAAGTCGGGGTTGTCCAGCAGTTCGGCGTAGTTCTGCAGGGTCAGCTGGGAGGGCTTGGTCAGCACCGCCCACCAGCCCGAGGCCGCGTTGTCCTGGGGCGAGCGCAGGCTGGAGAACAGCAGCCCCAGGGTCGGCACGAGCCAGAACAGGGCGATGAGGATCAGCACCACCTGCACCGCGCCCGATCCCGTGCGGGCCACCAGCCGCGCGGCCACCGACCGGCGCGGCGCGCCCTCGCCGCCCGGCTCGGCCGGAGCGGGCCCCGCGTCCGGCCCGGCCGGCTCCACCTGTGTGCTCATGAGTCCTCCCGGCGGAACCGTCGGATCTGGAAGACCATCGCGGGCACGACCAGCAGGAGCAGGAAGACCGCCAGCGCACTGCCCAGTCCCTGGTCGTTGATGCCGAAGGAGACCTGCCACATCTCCAGCGCCAGCACGTTGGCGTCGGCCCGCACCGATCCCGGTGCGATCACGAACACCAGGTCGAAGATCTTCAGGACGTAGATCATCAGGGTCACGAATACCACCATGAGCACCGGTGAGAGCAGCGGGACGGTCACCCGCCGAAACACCTGCCACTCGGTGGCCCCGTCGACCCGGGCGGCCTCCAGCGCCTCCCGGGGGATGGCCGAGAGCCCGGCGGCGATCAGCACCATGGCGAACCCGGCCCACACCCACAGGTAGGCGGCGATGATGGAGGGCGTGATGAGCGTGGGCCCCAGCCACGTCAGGCCGTTGTAGGGCTCGGAGAAGTTGGATGCGGCCAGCCGCAAGGTGTGGTCGCCGCCCTCCAGCCCGGTCAGCGTGAAGGTGCCGTCCGCCGCCGTGGTGGCGGTCGCGACCGCTTCGCCGTCGCGCACGGCCTCCACGCGCAGCGCGGGCAGACCGGTCTCGGTGGAGTCGATCTCCCCCTCCCGGCCGCCGCCTCCGCGGGTGAAGTCCACCCAGACCGTGCCGGCGACCCCGTCCGGGGAGGCCTGCGGCCGGGCGGCGTGCTCGGTGTCGCTGGGCAGCTCGTCGCTGTTCACGCCCACCAGCGGGATCGTGACCGTGTCTCCGGGGGTGACGGGCTCGGCGAGCCGGTACCCGCCCCCGGGTGTCTCCTCCAGCGGCACGCCCTCGCGCGGCTCCGCGCCGGGGTAGGCGCCGGTCGGCGCGACGGTGTCCTGGACGGTGGTGATGACCGCGTTGGCCAGGCCCCGGTCGGGGTCCTGCTCGTAGACGAGCCGGAAGATCACGCCGGAGGCGAGGAAGGAGATCGCCATCGGCATGAACACGACGATCTTGAAGGCCGTCGACCAGCGGATGCGCTCGGTCAGCACCGCGAAGACGAGGCCGGCCACCGTCACCACGGCCGGGGCGACCGCGATCCAGACGACGTTGTTGCGCAGGGCGATGAAGGTGTCGGCGCGGGTGAACATGCGCGCGTAGTTGTCGAGCCCGACGAACTCGGTGCCCGGGGCGTCCCACAGGCTGCGGTAGACCGAGAACAGGATCGGGTAGACGACGTAGATCCCGAGGAACAGCAGCGCGGGCAGCAGGAAGAACACGGCCAGCCAGGCGGGCGGGCCGAGGCGGCCCCGGGGGGCGGGGCCGCCGGCCCGCTCCGCCGCGGGAGCGGGGCCGGCGGTGTCGGCGGTGTCGGCGGTCATCGCAGGCGGCCGCCTTTCCCGCCGGGCCGCCGCTCGCGCGGCGGCGCCGGCGTACTGGTTGTCGTCGCCGTCGTCATGGGGCTACTCCGCGTTCGAGGCGGCCTGTTCGAGCTTTTCGGCCGCCCCCTCGGGATCGCTCGGGTCGCGCAGGTAGTCCTGCAGGACCGCCCACATCCCCTTGCCCTCGGTGGCGCCGAACTGGCTGGGCACCTGGTCGGAGAGGTCGTAGCGGACGTCGTCCCCGGCCTCCAGGATGGTCTGCGCCAGGGTCTGGGTGAACTCGTCGGGGTAGGCGTCGGCCTCGACCTGGGAGTTGGCCGAGAGGTAGCCGCCCAGCCCGGCCCAGGTGGTCTGGGCCTCCGGCGAGGCGAGGTAGGCCATCAGCCGCTGGACGCCCTCGGCCTCGCTCATGGCCACGGCGATGTCGCCGCCGACCACGACCGGTGCGTCCTCGCCCACGGCCGGGAAGGGGAAGGCCTGCGCGGTCTCGCCGACGGTGGCACCGGCCTCCTGGGCGCTGGCCGCCACGAAGTCGGCCTCGTAGACCATGGCGGCCTGCTCCTGGCCGAAGACCTGCGAGACGCAGGTCGGGAAGTCGGTCTGCACCGCGCCTTCGGTGCCGCCGGCCATCCAGTCCTCCTTGCCCCACACATCGGCGAGGGTCTCCAGGGTCTGCACGACGCTGTCGTCGGTCCAGGGGATCTCGTGGGCCACCAACTGGTCGTACTTCTCGGGTCCGGCCTGGGACAGGTAGACGTTCTCGAACCAGTCGGTCAGCGTCCAGCCCGAGGCGCCACACATGGCGAAGGGGGTGATCCCGGCGTCGGAGAGCGTGCCGGCGGTGGTGCCGGTAAGGTCGTCCCAGGTCTCGGGCGGGCTGACGCCCGCCTGGTCGAAGGCGTCGGGCCGGTACCAGATGATCGACTTGTGCGCGGCCTTGAGCAGCACGCCGTAGGCGTCGCCGTCGACCGAGCCCAGATCGCGCCAGTAGCCGGTGTAGTTCTTCTCCAGCGCCGAGGCCGCGTCGCCCGACAGCGGCACGAGGGCGTCCTGGGCGGCGTACTCCCGGACCAGGCCGGGCTGGGGCAGGACGGCCACGTCCGGCGGCTCGCCGGCCTCGATCTTGGGGCCGAGGTAGGCGCCGGTGTCCTCGCCGGTGGACTCGTAGGTGACGGTCGCTCCCGTCTCCTCCTCGAACCCGGCCAGCACCTCGGTGAAGTTCTCCTGCTCCACACCGGTCCACTTGGCCGCCACCAGCAGCTCCACGCCGGCCAGGTCGCCGGCGCCGCCGGACTGCGTCGCTCCGGGGCTGCAGGCGCTCGCCGCGACCAGCGCAGCGGCCGCGGTCACCGCGAGCGCGCCGCGCCCCCTCCACATGTGCTCACGCATGTGTTCCCTCCTTCGGCTGGGTGGTGGAAGCCGGCTCGCCCCAGATGCCGTCTCCCGTGGCGGGGTCGAAGAAATACAGCCGCCCGGTGTCCACCCGCACCCGCACCGGCTCACCGGGTGCGGTCTGCGAGCGGGGGCTGAACCGGGCGATGGCGTCGCTGTCCGGAGCGGCGGCGTCGATCTGGTCGGCGCCGGCGTCCCGGGCGAGTTCCTTGGTGTCCTCGGTGACCACCGGCGGAGCCGACAGCCGGAAGTGCACCAGCAGTTCGGCGCCGAGCGCCTCGACGAGGTCGGTGGTCGAGGTCAGGACCGCGCCACCGTCGGCGCCGCCGAGGTCGGCGTCGTCCATGTCCTCGGGGCGGATGCCCACGGCGATCTCGCCGCCGAGGTAGTCGCGCAGGCGGGGGCGCTCGTCCAGCAGGCCGGCGGGCACGGCCAGACGCTGCCCGCCCAGCTCCAGGCGCGCCCCCGGCCCGTCGGCCTCGAGACGGGCCTGGAAGAGGTTCATCGACGGCGACCCGATGAAGCCGGCGACGAACAGGTTGGCCGGGCGGTTGTACAGCTCCTGGGGCGGCGCGACCTGCTGCAGGACGCCCTTCTTCAGCACGGCCACCCGGTCGCCCAGGGTCATCGCCTCGACCTGGTCGTGGGTGACGTAGAGCGTGGTCACGCCCAGGTCGCGCTGGAGGCGGGAGATCTCGGCCCGCATCTGCACGCGCAGCTTGGCGTCGAGGTTGCTCAGCGGCTCGTCCATCAGGAAGGCCTGCGGCTGGCGCACGATCGCCCGGCCCATGGCCACCCGCTGGCGCTGTCCGCCGGAGAGGTTGCGGGGGCGGCGGTCGAGGTGCTCGCTCAGGCCCAGCGTCTCGGCGGCCGCCTCCACCCGCTGCTTGATCTCGCGCTTGGGGAGCTTGCGCAGCTGCAGCCCGAAGGCGATGTTGTCGCGCACCGAAAGGTGGGGGTAGAGGGCGTAGCTCTGGAACACCATGGCCACGTCGCGGTCGCGGGCGGGTGTGCGGTTGACGACGCGGTCGCCGATGGCCAGCGTGCCCGAGGTGATCTCCTCGAGCCCGGCGACCATGCGTAACGCCGTCGTCTTCCCGCAGCCCGAGGGCCCCACCAGAACCAGGAACTCGCCCTCCGCGATGTCGAGGTCGAGCCCCGCCACCGCGCTCGTCCCGTCCGGATAGGTCTTGCCGATGCCGGACAGTCGGACCTGCGCCATATTCTCCTCCGTGTACCGCGCCGTTCGGACACACCGCGGCCGGCAGTCGTCGACCGCGGGGTGAGGCCGGTCTGCGTCACACGGGTTTGTGACCCGCGCCGCAGCAGCACTGGCCCTCTTGTATCAGGGCATGTCGCGGCTGCCCAGGGGCCGGGAACCCCCTGTTACAAAGCTGTATCCGCTACTGCGGGGGCCGTGCGGACGCGTCGGCGGATCGGGCCAGGTCGCGGCCGATCACCATGCGCTGGACCTGGTTGGTGCCCTCGACGATCTGCAGTACCTTGGCTTCACGCATCAGCCGCTCGGCGGGCAGGTCGCGGGTGTAGCCCGAGCCGCCGAGGACCTGGACGGCGTCGGTGGTGACGCGCATGGCGGTGTCGGTGGCGAAGAGCTTGGCCATGGCCGCCCGGGTGCCGAAGGGCAGGCCCGCGTCGCGCCGCCGGGCGGCGGCGAGGTAGAGCTGCCGCGCCGCCTCGACGCCGGTGGCCATGTCGGCGAGCATGAACGACAGGCCCTGGAAGTCGCCGATCGGCCGGTCGAACTGGCGGCGGGCGCGGGAATGGGCCACGGCCAGGTCGAGCGCCGCCTGGGCCAGGCCGACGGCGCAGGCGGCGATGCCCAGCCGCCCGGAGTCCAATGCCGCCAGCGCGACGGCGAACCCCTGGCCCTCGTCGCCGATGCGCTGCTCGGTGCGCGCTCCGTCGAAGTGCACGACCGCGGTGGGCGAGGACGCCATGCCCATCTTGCGCTCGGGCGGGTCGGCCTCAACGCCCGGAGTGTCGGCGGTCACGTGGAAGCAGCTGATCCCGCGGGCGCCCGAACCGGGCTCGCTGGTGCGGGCGAAGACGGTGTAGAAGTCGGCGACCCCGCCGTGGGTGATCCAGGACTTGGCGCCCTCGACCGTGTAGCCGCCGTCCTCGCGGCGGGCTCGGGTGGTCATGGCCGCGGCGTCGGAGCCGGACTGGGCCTCCGACAGGCAGTAGGCGCCCAGCCGCCCGCCGCCGATCATCCCGGGCAGCAGCCCGGCGCGCTGCTCCTCGGTGCCGTAGGCTGCCAGCGGGAAGCAGGACAGCGTGTGCACGCTCAGCCCCAGCCCCACGGCCAGCCAGCGGGCGGCCAGCTCCTCGACGACCTGCAGGTAGACCTCGTAGGGCTGCTCGCCGCCGCCGTAGGCGGCCGGGTAGGGCAGGCCCAGCAGCCCGGCGTCGCCCAGCAGGCCGAAGGCGTCGCGGGGGAAGGCGCCCCGCTCCTCGTCGCGGGCGGCCCGGGGCGCCAGCTCCCTGTCGGCGATGTCGCGGACCAGATCCAGCAGGTCTGCGGCCTCGGGTGTGGGCAGGACGGGCTCGTGGGCCATGCCTTCGCTCCCCTGGAGTCGTCGGGCGGGATCGCCGCCGCGAACTAGTCGGACATCCTAATTGTTACTAGGAAGGCCTACTATATAGCGAGCCACCGGCGCGCCGCCTCCGGCGGCGGCCCCCGGGGAGTCGGTAGACGAAGACGCGGGAGCGCGACCCGGCGGTGAACCCGGCTGCGCGCCCCGCAACCCGCAGCGATGCCGACGGGGCCTTCCGGCCGCGGGCCCGACCGGCTCAGGCGTGCCACCCCGGCCCCCGCGGTCCTCCACCGCCCCCGGCACAGGGCGCCCGCCGCCCGATCCGGTGCCGGCGCATTGCGCCGACGGTTGTCCCGGCCTCCGCGGACCGGACGGTCACTCGGCGATCGGCTCCAGCCGTGCCAGCATCCGCTCCCACGTCCACTCCCGGCACACCCGGTCGCGGCCCCGCTCGCCCATCGCGCGCGCGGTGTCGGGGTCGGCCAGCAGCAGCGACAGCTTCCCGGCGACCGAGCGCGCGTCGCCGCCGTCGACCACGTAGCCGGTCTCGCCGTGGCGCACGCGCTCCCCCGCGGCCGCCCGGCCGGCGACCACCGGTCGGCCGCAGGCCGCGGCCTCCAGCAGCCGCGCCCCCGCATCGGCGTTGCGGCGGCCCGAATCGGTCCGGCACGGCAGCGCGAAGACGTCCGCGGCGGCGTAGAGCGCGGGCAGTTCGGCCCGGGTGAAGGGCCCGGCGAAGGCCACCTGCCGCTCGACCCCCGCCCAGGCGGCCAGCTCGCGCAGCCGCCGCAGGTCCGGCCCCTCTCCGGCCACCAGCAGCCGCACGCCGGGAAAGCGCACCCGCAGCCAGGTCATGGCCCGCACCAGGCTGTCGGCTCCGCTGTCGCGCACCAGGCGGGCGCCCGCGCACAGGATCACGGGGCCCTCCCCCAGCCCGTGCTCGCTCCGCAGCGGCGCCCCGTCCGCGCCGGGCCGGAAGAACCCGGCGTCCACCCCCTCGGCCAGGCGCACCAGCCGCACCCGCGAGTCGGGCGCCAGCACCCGCTCCACCCGTATCCGGGCGTCCTCGTTCGGGCAGGCGAGCACGTCGGCTCCGGCGGCGATGCGGCGCAGGATCGGCCGCGCGGCCGGGCCCCAGGCGCCGGCCCCGCGGGTGGCGGCCACCACCTCTCCGTCGGCGGCCGCGCGCACGGTCGACGCCATCAGCCCCAGCCCGGCCTCGGCCAGCAGGACCCGGTCGCAGCCGTAGCCGCGCATCAGCCCCGCCACGCGCCGCGCGGTGCGCCGCGTCGGCAGCAGCCGCGGGCCGGCGTCGCGCTCGATCGGATAGTCCTGGTGGTCGTCGAACCCGCCGGTGCCCGCCGCGACGGTGTGCACGACGACGCCCAGGCCGTCGCGGCCGGCCAGGTGCCGGGCCAGCCGGCTCCCGAAGGTCTCGGCCCCGCCCCCGCGGCCGGGAAAGTCGTTGGTGACCAGCAGCGTGCGCGCCGCCATGGTGGACCCCCGCATAGCTCGTCATGGCAACGGCTCGATGGCCGTCGAGTTCCTCGGCTCCTGCAGTATCCGCACAGGCCGCGGACAACCGCGGCGCCGCTCACGCGTGCCGCTCCGCTCACGCCGGAGGAACCGGCGCCCCCGCGCCGTCCCCTGCCGACCGCCCCCTGACGGCCGACACCGCCATTGTGCCGCTCGCGCACCGGCGCCCGCGACGGGGCATGCCAACCGTGACGGGCCACACGTCGGACCCCGCGCGCCGGGCGCCGGGCGCTTCGGCCCCGCCCCGGCGCGGCGCGGCCGCACCGCGGAGCGGGTCAGCCCACCGAGGAGAAGGCGACCACGCCGCGGCGGACCAGGTCCACGGCGCGGCGCGCGCTGCGGCGGACGCCGCTGTCCTCGGGTGCGGCGCCGGCGATCTGGCCGAGCATGTCGACCAGCTGCTTGGTGGTGCGCACGAAGTCGCCGGCGGGCATGTCCGCCTCGCCGAGGATGCGGTCGAGCCGGTCGCCGCGCGCCCAGCGGTGGGTGGTCCACACGAACCCGAGATCGGGCCGGCGCAGGAACGCCACGCCGTTGTCGCGCTCGACCTCGTGCAGCTCGCCCCAGAGCCGCTCCATCTCCTCCAGCACCGCCGCGGGCGGGCCGTCGGGCACCCGCGGGAACGAGTCGTCGTTGCGACGCGACTCGTAGACCAGCGAGGCCACGCACGTGGCCAGATCCTGGGGGTCCAGGTCCTCCCACAGGCCTCGGCGCAGGCACTCCGAGACCAGCAGGTCCAGTTCGGAGTAGACCTTGGCCAGGCGGGACCCCTCGTCGGTGACCGTGTCGCCGTCGAGGTACTCCAGGGTGTCCAGCACGCCGCAGACCCGGTCGAAGGTCCGGGCGATGACGTGCGAGCGCCCCTCGACGCGGCTGCGCAGCGAATCGGTCTCCTTGCGCAGCCGGAAGTACCGCTCGGCCCAGCGGGCGTGGTCCTCGCGGTCGTCGCAGCCGTGGCACGGGTGCTGCCGCAGCTCCCTGCGCAGGCGGGTGATCTCGGGGTCCTCGGTGTCGTCGCCGCGGCCCTGCTTGCCCGGGTCGACGCCGCCGGTCCTGTCGAGCTTGTTGCGCAGCGAGGACGCCAGGTCGGTGCGCGACTGCGCCGAGCGGGCCGAGAAGTTCTTCGGGATGCGCAGCCGCCCGGCCGGCTCCACCGGAACCGGGAAGTCCGCGGCGTTGACCCGCTTGACCTGGCGCTTGACCGTCAGAACCAGGGGGGCGGGCACGTCGCCGCGCAGACCCGGGTCGAGCACGACCGCGAAGCCCGTGTGGCGCCCCGAGGGGACCCGGATGATGTCGCCGGCGCGCAGCCGCTCCAGACTGCGCACCGCCTCCTCGCGGCGGCGCGCGCTGCGGCCCTTGGCCGCTTGGTTTTCGCGGTCGCTGAGCTCGCGCCGCATCCCCGCGTACTCCATGAAGTCGCCCAGGTGGCACGTCGCCGCCTGCGCGTAGCCCGCAAGGGCCTCCTCCTGCTTGCGCATCTGGCGGCTCAGGCCCACGACCGCCCGGTCGGCCTGGAACTGGGCGAAGGAGGCCTCCAGCATGGTGCGGCTGCGCTCACGGCCCACCTGGCCCACGAGGTTGACCGCCATGTTGTAGGAGGGCTGGAAGCTGGAGTTCAGCGGGTAGGTGCGGGTGCTGGCCAGGCCGGCGACGGACTCGGGGTCGGTGCCGGGCTGCCAGACGACCACGGCGTGGCCCTCGACGTCGATCCCGCGCCGCCCGGCGCGCCCGGTCAGCTGGGTGTACTCCCCCGCCGTCAGCGCGGCGTGGGTCTCGCCGTTCCACTTGTCGAGCTTCTCGATGACCACGGTGCGCGCCGGCATGTTGATCCCCAGCGCCAGGGTCTCGGTCGCGAAGACCGCGCGGATGAGGCCGCGGGAGAACAGGGTCTCCACGACCTCCTTGAACGTCGGCAGCATGCCCGCGTGGTGGGCGGCCACGCCGTGCTCCAGGGCGCGCAGCCATTCGTCGTAGCCCAGAACCCGCAGGTCGGCGGCGGGGATGTCGGAGCACTGGCGCTCGGCGTAGGCGCGGATCTCCGCGGCCTCCTCCTCGGTGGTCAGGGCCAGGCCCGAGTACATGCACTGGCGCACGGCGTCGTCGCAGCCGGCGCGGCTGAAGACGAACACGATCGCGGGCAGCAGGCCCTCGCGGTCGAGCTCGTCGATGATCTGCACCCGGCTCGGCGGCGCGTACTTGGCGCGCGGCCGCGCGGAGGTGCGCGCCCGCGCCTGGGGATGGCGCCGGCGGTGCGCGAGCTGGGTGATGCGGTCGTCCTCCTGGGCGAGGCGGATCAGCCGCGGGTTCACCGCCATGCGCTCGCCGTTGACCATGATCTCGGCGGGGCGGGAGTCGGCCTTGCGGTCGCGCTTGCGGGTGCGCTTGCCGCCCCGGCCCGGCCCTTGGCCGTCCTCGCCGCCCTGGCCGTCGGCCGCCTCGTCGACCGGCACGAACAGGTCGTGGATCCGCTTTCCGGCCATGACGTGCTGCCACAGCGGCACCGGGCGCTTCTCGTCGACGATGACCGTGGTCTCGCCGCGCACCTGCTGCATCCACTCGCCGAACTCCTCGGCGTTGCTGACGGTGGCCGACAGCGCCACCACCCGCACCGACTCGGGGAGGTGGATGATGACCTCCTCCCACACGGCGCCGCGGAAGCGGTCGGCGAGGTAGTGCACCTCGTCCATGACCACATACGCCAGGCCCCCGAGGGTGTGCGAGCCGGCGTAGAGCATGTTGCGCAGCACCTCGGTGGTCATGACCACGATGGGCGCCTCGCCGTTGACCGTGTTGTCGCCGGTGAGCAGGCCGACCCGTTCGGCGCCGTAGCGGCGTACCAGGTCGGTGTACTTCTGGTTGGACAGCGCCTTGATGGGGGTGGTGTAGAAGCACTTGGCGCCGTCGCGCAGCGCCAGGTGCACGGCGTACTCACCCACGACGGTCTTGCCCGATCCGGTGGGCGCCGCCACCAGCACCCCGTCCCCCGCCTCCAGCGCCTTGCAGGCGCGCAGCTGGAAGCGGTCGAACTCGAAGCCGTAGAGCCCCTGGAACTCCTCGATGGCGGCGCTGGATTCGGCTTGGCGCCGACGGAAGGCGGCGTACCGCGCGGCGTGGGTACTCATATCCACCAAGCCTATGGCGTTGCGGCGGGTGAAGCGCACGTGGCGCAGCGCGCCCCGCCCCCGTGCCAGGCGGGTTCGGAGCCGATCCCGGCGGAGAACCCCGGCGCCCGGCCCGTGCGCCCGAGCGGGCGCGGGTCAGCTCGCCGCGGCGCCCCCGTCGCGGCCCTCGCGGCCGCGGGCCCCGCCTGAGTCCTGCTCGGCGCCGGGAGAACCGGGCGCGACCACCGCGGTCACCGGGACCTCGCCGCGCTGGACGGCGGCCTCCTCAGCCGTGAGGTACTCCTCGGGGATGTCGAACTCGCCGTCCTTGGCACCCAGCACGAACGCCTCCCACTCGGCGGGGGTGAAGAACAGGGTGCCCTTCTCGGGGTGCTTGCCGTCGCGCACCGCGCGGTAGCCGTCGTCGAACTTGGCGACCTCGACCACGGCCGAGGAGTCCTCGCGCGAGAGGGAGGAGCGCTTCCAGACGGCGTGGGTGGTGTCGTGCCACTTGGAGTTGCCCTTGGCCTCGGGCGGCAGGTCCCGGCGGGTGGGAGTGGCGTCGTCCATCAGACTGCTCCTCGGCGGCGTCGGATCCACCCCGCTGGTCGGGGATCGGCGTATCCGAGACTAGCGCCTCGGTTCGGCGTCGGCCTCGGACTCCGCGTCATCGAGCGGGGAGATCTCGTCGTCGTCGAGCCCCGCCAGCCCGTCGTTCGTGCGCCGGCGCCGGTCGTTGACGAAGCAGAACAGCTCGGCGGCCTCGAAGAGCAGGATGAGCGGGATGGCCAGCGCCAGCATCGACAGCGGCTCGGCGGGGGTGACGACCGCGGAGAGCACGAAGATGCCGAACAGGATCATCCGGCGGGAGCGCGCCAGCGCCTCGTGGGTGACGACGCCCATCAGGTTCAGCAGGGCCACCAGCAGCGGGGTCACGAACCCCAGCCCGAACACCACCATCATCAGGGTCATGTAGCCCAGGTAGTTGGTGATCGTGATCATCGGCATCACGTCTTCGGGCGCGAAGCCGAACAGCACGGACATCGCGATGCCGGTGATGTAGTAGGCGAGGGTCGCACCGGCCACGAACAGCATCGCGGCCAGGGGCACGAAAACGTAGGTGTAGCGCTTCTCGCGGCCGTTGAGCGCAGGGGCGAGGAAGGCCCACAGCTGGTAGAGCCAGAACGGGCAGGAGACCGCCAGCCCCACGATCAGCCAGACGCGGAAGGCGACGAAGAACGGGTCGAACACGCCGGTGAAGATGAGGTCGCAGCCCTGCTCGCCGCCGCGCACCTCGGCCGGCAGGGAGCAGTAGGGCTCGTTGAGCCAGGCCCAGACGGGATCGTGGACCACATAGCCCACCGCGGTGCCCGCCGCGATGAACAGCATCGCCTTGACCAGGCGGTTGCGCAGCTCGCGCAGGTGATCCATCAGCGGCATGCGGCCTTCGGGGTCTCTCTGCCGCCGCCCTGCTCGACCCACCTGCATCGCCGCTACGCTCCTAGAACCCGACCTGACTCACACACCGGTCGGCGCACCGTGCGCCGACCGCGCGGCACCCGCCTCCGCCGGCGGCGGCTGGGGCGCCGTTCGAACTCTAGCCGCCGTAGCTGCGGCGGATGGGCTCGCCGTTCTCGTTGACGACCTGCTGGCCCGCCGGTAGCTCCGGGTAGCCGGCGCGGCCGTCCTGCTGCGGCTGCTGCCGGCCGTCGGTTTCGGCCTGGGCGCGGGACTCGTCGCCCTGGCGGGCCTGGGCCTGCTGGTCCGGCTTCTCCTTGTCCTCGGTCTCCTCGTCGGTCAGGCCCTTGGTCTCGGACTTGAGGATCCGGGCACTGCGGCCGAGGGACCGCGCCAGGTCGGGAAGCCGCCGCGCGCCGAACAGCACCAGCGCAATGAGCAGCAGAATGAGCAAAGTGCGGGCATCGAAACCCATGTCTCAACCTCTTTTCCCGGCGCCGCCTGCGCCATCGATGGTACGCCCCGCTTGTATCGGGGTCATGGGGCGTCCACCCGCCCGCGCCCGGTGAGGGCGCGCAGCCTTTCGTATGCCGGTTCGACATCGTCGCGGGTCCGCGCGAGCTGCCGCTGGAGCCGGCGCAGCTGGGCGAGCATCCTCAGGGCGAGAACGCCCACGCAGATCAGCCCGACCAGGGTCAGCGCGGCCAGCACAGCGAACACGAACACGGCTCCAGCTTACTGCTTGTACAGCACGATGGGGATGGACGAGGGATGAACCGGACGGATCAGGCGCCCGACCGGCGACCGGGAGCGCAGCTTACACCGCCCGCGGGCACGGCAAAACGCCGAAAAATCCGACCGCTGTCATCCTAGGCCTCCCTCCCGCGGCCCGGAAGAGCCCGAGCGCGCCCTCCGGCGCGCCGCCTCCGAATGCTCGGAGGCGGCCCGTCAGCCGCCGGGGCCGTAGGCGGCGAGGGCCCGCCGCGCCTGTTCGCGCACCCGCTCGGCGAGCTCGACCGGGGCCACCACGCGCGCCCGCGGCCCCAACCGCAGCGCCAGCCGGCACACCCACTCCGGAGCCGGGGTGCGCAGCACCGCCCGCACCCGGCCGCCGTCGAGCTCGTGCACCGAGGAGCACAGGTACTCCTCGGTGACCCAGCGCTCCGACGGCTCCAGCTCCAGGGTGACGCGGGCGTCGTCGGCGGACAGCTGCAGCACGCCCTCGCTGAGGTCGCGGCGCCGCGCCCGGGCGGGCACCTGCGCCGCCTCGGGCAGCACGGTCAGATCCAGCACGCGGTCCAGGCGGAACAGACGCACGTCGCCGCGCAGCCGGCACCAGCCCTCAAGGAACGCGTGGCCGTCGTGCACCACCAGGCCCATGGGGTCGACGTCGCGCTCGGTCACCTCGTCGGCGTAGCCGGCCAGGTAGCGCAGGTGGACCAGCTGGCCGGCGCGCAGCGCGTCGTCGCAGCGCCGCTGGACCTCGCGCACCTCCTCGCTCAGCTCGATGCGCACGCCCACCGATCCGGCCAGGCGCTCCAGCGGGTCGGGAGCGCCGTCCTCGGGCGCGGCGCCGCCGGCACCGTGCACGCCCGCGGCCTCGCCCGCGCCGGGCGGGGCAGCGGCGGCGGCGCGCAGCTTCTCGCCGACGCGCTTGAGCGCCTCGCTGTCGGCGACGCCGGGCAGCTCGCCCAGCAGGTCGACGCCGATGACCAGGCTGGCGGCCTCGTCGGCGGTCAGCCGCAGCGGCTGGGCCAGGGTGTCGGCGTTGCCGATGATGATCTCGCCGGTGGCCTCGGCGGCCTCGATGTCGACGTCGATCAGGTCGCCGGGGGTGTAGCCGGGCAGACCGCACATCCACAGCAGGCTCAGGTCCTTGAGCACCTGGCGCTGGCTCAGGCCGAAGTGGGCGGCGACCTCGGGCACGCGCACGTCGTGGCTGAGCGCGTAGGGCACGAGCATCAGCAGGCGGCGCAGCTGCTCGGAGGAGGCCGACTGCCGGCGGCCGGCGGCCGCGGGCACGGGCTCGGCGGCGGACTCGGCCGCCCGGGGGTCGGGGTCGCGGGCCGCGACCTCGGCCAGGTGGGCCGCCATCGCCTCGCGTGCCGCGGCGGGCGACTCGATCACGGCGCGGTCGCCGAACCGGGCCACCGCTCCCACAAGGTCGGCGACGTCGGTGTAGGGCAGGTCGAGCAGGTCCCAGCGCCGCTCCCCCGCCGCGTGCTCGCCGGCGGCGATGCGCTGGGCGCCGCGCCGCAGCTCGTGGCCGGAGTCGGCGCGCACCCGCACCCGCGCCACGCCCCGGGCCTCGCTGGGGCGGCCGCGCCGCACCACCGAGCGGACGTCGACGTCGGCGGGCACCTCGACGGGCGGCCCGGACGAGGCGATCTCGACGTCGCCGACGATCCGGCCCAGCCGGAACACCCGGCGGTCTGCGCGGTCGCGGTCGAAGCCGGCGACGTACCAGTGGCCTTGGACGTTGACGACGCCCCAGGGCTCCACGCGGCGGCGCCGGGCGACCTCGTCGCCGGGCTTGCGGTAGTCGAAGGAGACCGCGCGGCGGTCGCGCACCGCCTGCCAGATCGGCAGGAACGCGGGCTCGTCGGTGCCCAGAACCGGGGTCAGGGCGGGCGCGGCGTCGGTGTCGACGGGCACACCGGCCGCACGCAGCTTGAGGATCGCGTTGGCCGCGGCCTCGCCCAGCGCGGCGTGGCGCCAGGCCCGCGCGGCCAGGCCCAGAACGGCGGCCTCGTCGGCCAGCAGCTCGATCTCGGGGAGCTCGTAGTGGGACCGCAGGATGCGGTAGCCCTCGTCGTCGCTCCACAGGTCGCCGCCGCCGGTCTCGATGGGGATGCCGGAGTCGCGCAGCTCGCGCTTGTCGCGCTCGAACATCCGCTTGAAGGCGGCGTCGCTCTCGGCGTCCTCGTAGCCGGCCACCGTGGAGCGGATCTCACGCGCGGTCAGGAAGCGCCGGGTGGCCAGCAGGCAGATCACCAGGTTGAGCTGCCGTTCGGTCTTCTTGCGCGACATGGACCTCCCCTACCCTTCCGCCGCAGCCGCGGTCCTGTCAGCCACGACGGTACCGCGCCCGAGGGGTCCGCGGAGCGCCGTGCACAACCCGCCGCGCGCGGACGCCCGGCCGGATGCGGGCACGCCCCGCGCGAAACGTTCGGGGCGCCCGGCCGATGCGGGCCGGACGCCCCGAAAGCGGTGCTCTGCGGCGCTGCGGCGCGCGCCGCTCGTTCTTAGGAGGACCCGCCGCCGGAACCGCCGCCGCTTCCGGAGCCGCCGCCCGACTGCTCCTCGGGCGGGGCGCTGTTGACCGCGTCGAGGATGTCGACGACGAACACCAGCGTCCCCTCGGGCGCGCCCTGCTGCGCGGCGCTGTCGCCGTAGGCCAGGTCCGGCGGGATGACCAGCAGCACGCGGCTGCCGACCTTCTGGCCGACCAGGCCCTTGTCCCAGCCCTTGATGACCTGGCCGTCGCCGATGATGAACGTGGCGGGCACGCCCTCGGCTCCCTGCCGGGTCCAGGTGGCGTCGAAGGTCTCGCCGTTCTTCCACTGCACGCCGGTGTACTGCACGACCAGCTGCTGTCCGGCCTTGACCTCCGGGCCGTCGCCCTCGATCAGCTGCTCGGTCTTCAGCTTCTCAGGAGGATCGGTGTCCTCGGGGATCGTGATGTCGGGCTCGTCGTGGCCGGGCTGCTTGACGGTGGGCATGCCGTCGCCGCCGTTGCTCGTCTGCTCACCGGAGACCACTTCGGACTCGCCGTAGCGCTCGTGGATGTCCAGGACCGACACCGAGCTGCCCGGCTTGGGCGAGGGCTGGCCCTGCTGCTGGGCCTGGGCCGGGTCCTGGGGCGGGAAGGCGTAGACGACCCGGCTGCCCACCGGCTGGTTGACGAGGCTCTCGGTGAGGTCCTCGTTCAGCTGGCCCAGGTTGAGCAGGATCGGGGCGTCGGCCTCGTAGGTGGACTGGGTCTGCTTGGCCTTGCCTTCGGCCGTCCACTGGTACTCCACGACATCGGCCTGGACGATGTCGCTGTCGCGGATGAGCTCGTTCTCGCCGCTGCCCTTCTCGACCACTCCGGAGACCTGCTCCTGCGGCGGGGCCTTGCCGCTGAAGTCGACCTTGGGCTCCTTGCCGAATTCGCCGCTCACCTCGGGCAGCCGGTCGTCGAGCTCCTCCTCGCCCGACTTCAGGAAGGCGGGGGTGCGCCAATCCTCGGGGATGGCACTGCAGCTCGTCACCGCGAGCAGCACAGCAAAGCAAGGCGCCGCGATGGCGGCGGCACGCAGTCGCATAGGTCACTACCTCAAATATCCGGCTCGGGTCCCCGTCACACTATCGGAACGCCAATAATGCCCCGGCGGGGTGAGAACAGCGTAAGAGCCGGAGTCGCGCGACCGCATACCGATTCCATACCGGCACCGCCGGACTACATGCCGGCGATGAGCTTCTCGACGCGCTCGTCGACCGCCTTGAACGGGTCCTTGCACAGCACCGTCCGCTGGGCCTGGTCGTTGAGCTTGAGGTGGACCCAGTCGACGGTGAAGTCGCGCCGCTTCTCCTGCGCCCTGCGGATGAACTCGCCGCGCAGCCGGGCCCGCGTGGTCTGCGGGGGCACCGACTTGGCCTCGAACGTCTGCAGGTCGCCGATCACCCGGTCCATCTGGCCCTTGCGCTGCATGAGGTAGAACAGGCCGCGCTCGCGGTAGATGTCGTGGTAGGTCAGGTCGAGCTGGGCCACCCGCGGCGAGGACAGCGACAGGCCGTGCTTGGCGCGGTAGCGCTCCAGCAGCAGGTACTTGGCCACCCAGTCGATCTCGCGCGCGACCAGGTCGAGGTTCTGGGTCTCGACGGCCTCCAGCGTGCGCGCCCACAGCTCCAGCACCCGCTTGCCCGTGGCGTCGGTGCCGTTGCGGTCGACGAAGTTCTGCACCTTCTCCAGGTACTCGCGCTGGATCTCCAGGGCGCTGGCCTCGCGCCCGTTGGCCAGGCGCACCTTGCGCCGCCCGGTCATGTCGTGGCTGACCTCCCGGATGGCGCGGATCGGGTTCTCCAGCGTGAAGTCGCGCATGACCACGCCGTTCTCGACCATGCGCAGCACCAGGTCGGTGGAGGCCAGCTTGAGCAGGGTGGTGACCTCGCTCATGTTGGAGTCGCCCACGATGACGTGCAGGCGGCGGAAGCGCTCGGCGTCGGCGTGCGGCTCGTCGCGGGTGTTGATGATCGGCCGCGAGCGGGTGGTGGCCGAGGAGACGCCCTCCCAGATGTGCTCGGCGCGCTGGCTGACGCAGTAGAGCGCGCCCCTGGGCGTCTGCAGCACCTTGCCCGCCCCGCAGATGATCTGGCGGGTGACCAGGAACGGGATCAGGATGTCGGCGAGCCGCCCGAACTCGCCGTGCCGGCCCACCAGGTAGTTCTCGTGGCAGCCGTAGGAGTTGCCGGCGGAGTCGGTGTTGTTCTTGAACAGGTAGATCTCGCCGGCGATGCCCTCTTCGTGCAGCCGCTGCTCGGCGTCGACCTGCAGGCCCTCCAGGATGCGCTCGCCCGCCTTGTCGTGGGCGACCAGGTCGGCGAGGCTGTCGCACTCGGGAGTGGCGTACTCGGGGTGGCTGCCCACGTCGAGGTAGAGCCGGGCGCCGTTGCGCAGGAACACGTTGCTGCTGCGGCCCCAGGAAACCACCCGGCGGAACAGGTAGCGCGCCACCTCGTCGGGGGAGAGCCGCCGCTGGCCCCGGAACGTGCAGGTGACGCCGTATTCGTTCTCCAGACCGAAGATCCGACGTTCCATGTGGTCTCACCAATCCCGTCCTGTCACCGCCCCCGGCCGGCGCCGGAGCGCTGCACGACTCCCAGAGTATTTATCGGCAGCGGGGTCCGCCCGGAAACCCTGGAGCCCCGGCGGGGGCGGCCCCGCCGCCGGGCGCCCCGTGCGGGCGCCGCGGCAGCCGGACCGCGCCCGCCGATACCGGGGTCAGGAGCCGTTCTGCTGTGCGGACCCGCTGCCCGACTCCTCCTCGGACGAATCGCCGCCGCCGGAACCGCCCGCCGACGACGCCCCCTCCTCCATGAGCCCGGTGAGCCGGTCGCCGGTGATGCGGCGGAACTTGCGGTGCTCGCGCCGCTCGCGCTCCAGCACGGCCACCTCCAGGCCTCCGGCGTCCAGGTCGCGCTCCTCGCCGTTCTCGTGGCGCAGGGCGTGCACGGCCGCGTTGAGCGCGTCGCCCAGCGAGGCGTCCTTGTCGAAGCGCTCCTTGAGGGCGGTGGTGACCTGCTCGGCCGACCCGCCCATCGCGAGGAATCCCTGCTCGTCGACGACCGAGCCGTCGAAGGTGATGCGGTAGATCTGGTCGGCGGCGGCGTCCTCGCCCACCTCGGCGACGACGATCTCCACCTCCCAGGGCTTGTTGCTCTCGCTGAAGACGGTGCCCAGGGTCTGGGCGTAGATGTTGGCCAGCACCCGCCCGCTGACGTCGCTGCGGTCGTAGGCGTAGCCGCGCACGTCGGCCATGCGCACGCCCATCTGCCGCAGGTTCTCGAACTCGTTGTAGCGGCCCACCGCGGCGAAGGCGATGCGGTCGTAGAGCTCGCTGATCTTGTGCAGGGTCCGGGAGATGTTGTCGGCCACGAACAGGATGCCGCCGTCGTACTGCAGGACGACGGCGCTTCGGCCGCGCGCGATGCCCTTGCGGGCATAGTCGGCCTTGTCCTTCATGCTCTGTTCGGGCGAGACGTAGAACGGCATCGACACCGCGAATCGTTCCTTTGCTACAGATCGTCGGGGCGGGGGATCAGCGCAGCGGAGCCCGGGGGCCGTCGGGGCGCTCGGAGCGCTCCTGGACTACCCTGGTCGACAGGCGCGCGACGTCCTCCTCGGGCATGCGCCGGTGGCCGTCGCCGCCGATCACGTCGACCAGCGGGTAGATGCCGCGGTGCAGGTCGGGGCCGCCGGTGGCGGAGTCGTCGTCTGCGGCGTCGTAGAGCGCCTGGATCGCGACGGTGGCGGCGTCCTCCTCGACGAGGTCGTCGGCGAACAGCTTCTTCAGTGCTCCGCGCGCGTAGACCGATCCGGAGCCGATCGAGTGGTAGTCGTGCTCCTCGTAGCGTCCGCCGACGGGGTCGTAGCTGAAGATGCGGCCCTGCCGGCGGTCGGTGTCGTAGCCGACCAGCAGCGGCACCACCACGAAGCCCTGCAGGGCCATGGGCAGGTTGCCGCGGATCATCGTGGCCAGCCGGTTGGCCTTGCCTTCGAGGGACAGCGAGCGCCCCTCCATCTTCTCGTAGTGCTCCAGCTCCACCTGGAACAGCTTGGCCAGCTCGATGCCGATGCCCGCGGCCCCGGCGATCGCCATCGCCGAGAACTCGTCGGTGCGGTAGAGCTTGTCCATGTCGCGGTTGGCGATGACGTTGCCGGAGGTCGCCCGGCGGTCGCCGGCCAGGACCACGCCGCCGGGATAGGTCAGGGCGACGATCGTGGTGGCTTCAGGGGTCAGGTGCGATGCGGAGACGCCCTGCGGCAGCTCCCGGCCGGCCGGCAGCAGGTCGGGAGCGACCACGCCGAGCAGCTCGGTGAACGAGGAGGTTCCCGGATTCATGAACGCGGCTGGCAGCTGACCACCGCCGTCGAACGCTTCGGACACTCGGCTCCCTTCAGATGGCGTCCCGCCCGGTGGGGGCGGGCGGGACGCGTGAGGTTGTTCGGTTGGCAGGTACCGACGACCCTAGTGACCGCCGTGGAGGACGGCGCACCAGCGTGCCGGGACTCCGCTGAGAGCGAACCGGCCGGGCCCGCTGGCCGGGCCCGGCCGGACGGCTCGGGCGGCCTCGGTCCGGGACGGGTTCCCGGCCGGGGACCGCCGCGCCCGGGCGGCGCGGCCCGGGCACCGGATCACTGACCGCCCTTCTGCACGAACTGGCGCACGAAGTCCTCGCTGTTGCTCTCCAGGACCTCGTCGATCTCGTCGAGGATGTCGTCGACGTCCTCGTCCAACTTCTCGTTGCGCTCCTGCGCCTCGGCGCCGGCCTCGGTCTCTTCGACGTCCTCGTCGCGACGGCTGCCGTGCTTCTGGCCGCCCGTGTCCTTCGTCGCCATGGATGCAACCTCCTCAATGGAGCTTTCGCCCTTATCTTGGCCCAAGCGCGAGCGCCTCAACCTCGATGGCGGCGCCCGTTGTGCGCGTGTTACCGCCCGGCCCGGGCGTCGGCCCCTCATCCGGGCGAACGCGGGCGGGGTGGCGGGGATTCCCCGCCGCGGGCGGCACCGCCCCGGCCCGGGCGGGCTGCGGGGCGCTCAGCGGCGGTCCCCGGTGAGCACCGAGACCAGGTCGGCGGCGGTGGCCGAGCGGTCCAGCAGGTCGCCCACGTGCTCGCGGGTGCCGCGCAGGGGCTCCAGCGTGGGTACGCGCTGCAGCGAGTCGCGGCCGGGCAGGTCGAAGATGACCGAGTCCCAGGAGGCCGCGGCCACCGAGTCGGCGTACTTGGCCAGGCAGCGCCCGCGGAAGTAGGCGCGGGTGTCCTCCGGCGGCTCGGTGACGGCGCGCTCGACCGCGTCCTCCGGCAGCAGCCGCCGCATGCGGCCCCGGGCCGCCAGGCGGTTGTAGAGGCCCTTGTCGGGACGGACGTCGGAGTACTGCAGGTCGACGAGCTGGAGGCGGTGGTGGCCCCAGTCGATCCCGTCGCGGGTGCGGTAGCTCTCCAGCAGCTTGAGCTTGGCCACCCAGTCCAGCTCCTCGGACAGCTGCATGGGGTCGCCGGCCAGGCGGTCCAGGGTGGACTCCCAGCGGTCCAGGATGTCGGAGGTGTCGGCGTCGACGTCGGTACCGAAGCGGTCCTGGACGTACTTGCGCGCCAGTTCCAGGTATTCGCGCTGCAGCTCGACGGCGGTCATCCGGCGGCCGTCGCGCAGCCGCGCGGCGTGGGTGAGGCCCGGGTCGTGGGAGAACGCCCGCAGGTCGGCCACGGGTGTCTCCAGCGACAGGTCCACGTTGAGGAAGCCGTCCTCGACCATGGACAGCACCAGAGCGGTGGTGCCGAGCTTGAGATAGGTCGAGATCTCGCTCATGTTGGCGTCGCCCACGATCACGTGCAGGCGCCGGTACTTGTCGGGATCGGCGTGCGGCTCGTCGCGGGTGTTGATGATGGGCCGCTTCAGGGTGGTCTCCAGGCCCACCTCCACCTCGAAGAAGTCGGCCCGCTGGCTGATCTGGAACCCGCTGTCGCGGCCGTCGGCTCCGATGCCCACGCGGCCGGCGCCGCAGACCACCTGGCGCGACACGAAGAACGGGATGAGGTGGCGGACGATGTCGCCGAACGGCGTGGAGCGGCGCATCAGGTAGTTCTCGTGGCAGCCGTAGGAGGCGCCCTTGTTGTCGGTGTTGTTCTTGTAGAGCTGGATGGGCTCGACGCCGGGGATGGTGCTCGCGCGGCGGCAGGCGTCGGCCATCACGCGCTCGCCGGCCTTGTCCCACAGCACGGCGTCGCGGGGGTTGGTGACCTCCGGCGCGGAGTACTCGGGGTGGGCGTGGTCGACGTAGAGGCGGGCCCCGTTGGTCAGGATGACGTTGGCCAGCCCGAGGTCCTCGTCGGTGAGCTGGGTGGGATCGGCGACCTCGCGGGCGAGGTCGAAACCGCGCGCGTCGCGGAGCGGGTTCTCCTCCTCGAAGTCCCAGCGGGCCTTGCGCGCCCGCGCTGCGGAGGCCGCCAGGTAGGCGTTGACCACCTGCGTGGAGGTCACCATCGCGTTGGCACCGGGGTTTCCGGGCACGGAGATGCCGTACTCGGTCTCGATGCCCATAATCCGCTGCACACTCATGGTGGAAGGTTATCCATCGTGGGCGGGTCTTGAACTCGCCCCGGCGAATTGTGGCGCAAGAGCCACTGATTTCCCCCCTTTCGGTGCAGACCGCGGCATCGGGGAAACGGGGCTGTGCCCGGGGATCCGCCGCCCGCGGGGCCCGATCGGGAATTTCCCGGGCCGGCGGCGTGCCGGGGGTCGGGAACCGCGCGCGGCCGGCCCCCGGGCGGGGGCCGGCCGGTGCGGGGCCGCCCGCGCGGGGCGGCCCGACGTGCCGATACGACGCTGCGGCCCGGTCCTGCAGGCGTCCTACAGGTACTGGCCGGTGTTGGCCACGGTGTCGATCGAGCGCCCGGAGTCGGCGCCCTTCTTGCCGGAGACCAGGGTGCGGATGTAGACGATCCGCTCGCCCTTCTTGCCGGAGATCCGGGCCCAGTCGTCGGGGTTGGTCGTGTTGGGCAGGTCCTCGTTCTCGCTGAACTCGTCGACGCAGGCCTGCATGAGGTGGGAGACGCGGATGCCGCGCGCCGTGTTGTCGATGTAGTCCTTGATGGCCATCTTCTTGGCGCGGTCGACGATGTTCTGGATCATCGCCCCGGAGTTGAAGTCCTTGAAGTACAGGACGTCCTTGTCGCCGTTGGCGTAGGTGACCTCCAGGAAGCGGTTCTCCTCGCTCTCGGAGTACATCCGCTCGACGACCCGCTGGATCATGCCGTCGACGGTGGCGCGCGCCGAGCTGCCGTGCTCGGCGAGGTCCTCCTCGTGCAGGGGCAGGTCCTCGGTGATGTACTTGGAGAAGATGTCGCGGGCGGCCTCGGCGTCGGGGCGCTCGATCTTGATCTTCACGTCGAGGCGCCCGGGCCGCAGGATCGCCGGGTCGATCATGTCCTCGCGGTTGGAGGCGCCGATCACGATGACGTTCTCCAGCCCCTCGACACCGTCGATCTCGCTGAGGAGCTGGGGGACGATGGTGTTCTCGACGTCGCTGGACACCCCGGACCCGCGGGTGCGGAAGATGGAGTCCATCTCGTCGAAGAAGACGATGACCGGCGAGCCCTCGCTGGCCTTCTCGCGGGCGCGCTGGAAGACCAGGCGGATGTGCCGCTCGGTCTCGCCCACGTACTTGTTCAGCAGCTCGGGGCCCTTGATGTTGAGGAAGAAGCTCTTGCCGACGTCGTGGCCGGTCTTCTCGGCGACCTGCCGGGCCAGGGAGTTGGCCACCGCCTTGGCGATGAGCGTCTTTCCGCAGCCGGGCGGGCCGTAGAGCAGCACGCCCTTGGGCGGGCGCAGCTGGTGCTCGTAGAACAGGTTCTTGTGCAGGTAGGGGAGCTCGACCGCGTCGCGGATCATCTCGATCTGCCCGCCGAGGCCGCCGATGTCGGTGTAGGCGATGTCGGGGACCTCTTCGAGGATGAGCTCCTCGACCTCGGACTTGGGGATGCGCTCGTAGACGTAGCCCGAGCGCGGCTCCAGCAGCAGGGAGTCGCCCGGGCGCACGGGCTGGTCGCGCAGCGGCTCGGCGAGGCGGACGATCTTCTCCTCGTCGTGGTTGCTGATCACCAGCGCGCGGTCGTTGCCCTCGAGGAACTCCTTGAGCAGCACGACCTCGCCGATGGTCTCGAAGGACTGGACCTCGACGACGTTGAACGCCTCGTTGAGCATCACCTCCTGGCCGGGCCGGAGCTCGTCGACCTCGACCGAGGGACTCACGTTGACCCGCATCTTGCGGCCGTTGGTGAAGATCTCGACGGTCTCGTCTTCGCGCGCCTCCAGGAAGACGCCGAATCCCGACGGGGGCTGCGACAGCCGGTCGACCTCCTCCTTCAAGGCCGTGATCTGGTCGCGAGCCTCCTTGAGGGTCGCCACGAGGCGCTCGTTCTTGCCGTTCGCGGCGGCCAGGTTGGCCTGCGCCTCGCGCAACCGGTCCTCGAGCAGCCGCACGTGGCGGGGGGAATCGGCGAGCTTGCGCCGGACTACGCTGAGCTCCTTCTCCAGATAGGAGACCTGAGCGGTGAGTTCCGCGACTTCACGGTCGCGTTCGGTCTGACGCTCGTCGTCGCGATCGGCCACGTCCGCCACCTCCCTATAAGAAGGACGACTACTCGAAACCCTACCTACCCATGGACTATTCCTAACCTCCCGCCCGCCGCGAGTGTCGAAGCGCTCACTTTTCGATGTTGTGAAGGCCTAGGTCACCCTGATAGGGGGCTGCGCGGCGTAATGGGAACGTAATGTCAGGATTCCTGCGTTTCGGCCACCCCACCGGATTCGGACGCGGGGCCGCCGGCTTCGCCGCCGCTCCGCTCGCCGGTGCCGCGGGACTCCTGTTCACGCTGCCAGTCCTGGCCGTAGGCGCCCTTGGCGGGCCGCCGGCGGCGCTGGGGCGGCTCGGCGCCGTCGGCCAGGCGCCGCGCGGTCACCAGGAACCCGGTGTGGCCGATCATCCGATGATCGGGGCGTACGGCCAGCCCTTCGACGTGCCACTCGCGCACCAGCGTCTCGAAGGCGCGCGGCTCGTAGAAGGAGCCGTTGTCGCGCAGTCCCTCGACCACCCGCGAGATCTGGGTCGTGGTGGCGACGTAGGCGCACACCAGCCCGCCGGGCACCAGCGCCTCGGCTGCGGCGTCCAGGCACTCCCACGGAGCCAGCATGTCCAGCACGACCCGGTCGACCTCGGTCTCCGCCAGATCCTCGGCCAGATCGCCCACAGTCAGCCGCCAGGCCGGGTGCTCCCCGCCGAAGAAGCGCTCCACGTTGGTGCGCGCGATGTCGGCGAAGTCGGCCCGGCGCTCGTAGGAGCAGACCAGCCCCTCCTCCCCCACGGCGCGCAGCAGCCAGCACGTGAGCGCTCCGGAGCCGCCGCCGGCCTCGACCACCCGGGCGCCGGGGAAGATGTCGGCCTGGGCGACGATCTGGGCGGCGTCCTTGGGGTAGACGATCGTGGCGCCGCGCTTCATGGACAGGGTGAAGTCGGCCAGCAGCGGGCGCAGTGCCACGTAGGCGATGTTGGAGGTCGAGCGCACGACGCTGCCCTCGGGGCTGCCGATGAGCTCGTCGTGGTCCAGCCGCCCGCGGTGGGTGTGGAAGGCGGCCCCCTCCCGCAGGGTGATGGTGTGCATCTTGCCCTTGGGATCGGTGAGCTGCACGATGTCGCCCTCGCTGAAAGGGCCGCGGCGGCCGTGGATGCCGGTCACAGGTACTCGTCTCTTCACGGTGTCGGTGGATCGGGGGCGGGCAGTCGCCCACGTTAGCGGCCGGCGCCCCGCGCGGCGTAATCGCGCGCACCGCCCCACCTGGCGCGCAGCGCACCCGGGAGTGCCGCGCAGGGGCCACAATGAGACTGCGGGCACACCCGGGCCGTGCCCGCCTCGCACACGGGTCGAAAAGGACGGATGAGGATGGCGCCCAGTACTCCCGAGGTGGGTCTCGGCATCGACATCGGCGGCAGCGGGATCAAGGGGGCCCCGGTCGACCTGGGGCAGGGCACGTTCCTGGTCGACCGGATCAAGCGGGCCACGCCCCGGCCCGCGACGCCCGCCGCCGTGGCCGGGGTCGTCGCCGAGATCGCCGACGCGTTCCCCGAGCACGTCGCGGGGTCGGCGCCGCTGGGGGTGACCTTCCCCGCCGTCATCCAGCACGGCGTGGCCCGCAGCGCCGCCAACGTCGACGCGTCCTGGGTGGGCACCGACGCCGAGAAGCTGCTCGCCGACGCCACCAGGCGCCAGGTCTACGTGGTCAACGACGCCGACGCCGCCGCGGTGGGCGAGCACCGCTACGGCGCGGCGCGCGACATCCGGGGCGTGGTGCTGCTGACCACCCTGGGCACCGGGATCGGCACGGCGCTGCTGGTGGACGGGCACCTGGTGCCCAACACCGAGTTCGGGCACCTGGAGATCGACGGCCACGACGCCGAGACCAGGGCCGCCTCCAGCGTCCAGGACCGCGAGGGGCTCTCCTACGAGCAGTGGGCGCGCGAGCGGCTGCAGCGCTACTACGACGAGGTCGAGCGGCTGCTGTGGCCGGATCTGATCGTGGTGGGCGGCGGGGTGAGCCGCATAGCCGACAAGTTCCTGCCCTTCCTGCGGCTCAACGCGCCGATCGTGCCCGCCGAGCTGCGCAACACCGCCGGGATCGTGGGCGCCGCCTGCCTGGCGGTGGAGCGGTTCGGCCCGGCGGTGCCGGACCTCGGCACGCAGGGCGCCGACGCGCAGGGCTGAGGCCGCGCGGCCGCGGCGCTCAGTCGCGCGGCGCGGCCAGCACGCCCGCGATGCGCCGTGCGGCGTCGGCGGGCCGGGCCGCCGGGGTGAGCGGGGTGCGGTGCGGCGGCGGGACGACGGGCTGGGCGCCCCAGCACATCCACCACCACAGGCGCCCGCGGTGCGGCCGCAGCAGCGCCCGCTGGACGCGCGGCGCCGATCCCTCCGCCGGTCCCGCCCCCACGGCCTCGACCGCTCCGACGGCTGCGTCCATGCGGGCCTGCAGCCCGCGGGAGTGCAGCTCGGCGGAGAGACCGCACAGCGCGCGCAACCACAGGGGATCGTCGGCGCCGCAGTCAAGTCGGTGGCCACCTGCGGCCAGCACGGGTATCCCCGACGGCGGGGTCTCGACGGTCATCGTCGCTCCTGACTGTTACGCGGATCCCTTGCACCGCAGGGACTTTGGCCTCTTGACTGTGCCTCGGCACGAGGGTCCGCGAAACCCGGAATGCGACCTACGCATAGCGGCACTCTTTTCACTCATAGCCACCCATGCCAGGTAGAACCCCTAATCTAGGCTCATGCCCCGACGAGAAAGCGCTCTGCCGACGGAGTTCTGGGAACGCGACGGCGTCGCCGAAGCACTGGCGACCTGCGATCTCGCCCGTGTCCTGGCGCAGGTGCGGCTCGCCCGCGGATGGTCGCAGGGCGAGCTCGCCCGCGCGGTCGGCTACTCGCAGAGCTGGGTGTCGCGGGTCGTCAACCGTCAGCAGTCGCTCACCGTCGACCAGGTCCGCGAGATCGCCGGGCGGTTGGCCATCCCCGTCCGCCTCCTCGGGTTCGCGGACTCCGCAGAGCCGGAGAGGGGGGCCGGTCCGACGAGACGACGGGAATTCGGCAAGGCCGTCGCCGCGGCCGCGCTCGCGCCCCGCTCGGCGCCGCAGAGCGTGCAGGCCGACGAGGCGACGGCGCCCACGCTGCGCGCGATCACCGGCGGACAGCGCCGGCTCGACTCCGCCGCGCCTTCGCGCGAGCTCGCCCGCGGCGCCGTCGCCCACGTGGAGCTGACCGGGCGCACCCTGGCGCGCTCGCACAACACCCCGTTCGCGCCGGGCATCGCCGCTGCGGCCAGCGAGGCCGCCGGCTTCGCCGCCTGGCTGCACGCCGACATGGACGACGCCGGCTCGGCACGCGGCTACTACCGCACCGCCGTGCGCAACGCGCGGCTGGCCGGCGACCCGCTGCTGGGCGCCTACATGACGGGCAGCCTGGCGGCCTTCGAGACCGACACCGAGGACGCCGCCGCCGGCCTGGAGCTGGCCGACGAGGCCGCACGGCTGCTGGGCACCGACGCCCACCCCACGGCGACCGCGTGGCTGGCCTGCACCCGCGCCATGGCCCACGCCACGCTCGGCGACGCCGAGGCCGCCGACGCCCAGATCGCGACCGCCGAGCGCGCCGTCGAGCGCAGCGACAACACCGGGCCGCCCTGGCCCTGGGTCTTTCCCTTCACGACCGCCAAGGTCGCCGGATACCGTGCGCTGACCGGAGTGCGGCTGCACCGCCCGCACGAGGCCCGCGCGGCCTTCGCCGAGGCCTTCGGCGGGGTGCGCCCCTCGGCCAAGCAGGGCGCGGGGCTGATGGTGGAGCTGGCGAGCGCACACGCCGACGCCGGCGACGTCGACGAGGCGTTCTCACTGGCCGCCGAGTCGCTGCGGATCGGCGCGCACTTCCGCTCCGACCGGCTGATCTCGCGCGTGCGGCGCTTCCGCCGCGCCTACAGGGGGCCCGGGGCCCGCTGCGTCAAGGAGCTGGACGAGCACCTGGCGGCGGCGCTGGCCGGGTAGCGCCACGCGGCCCGGCCGGCGTGGGCATCCGCAGCCGGCGGGGTACCACCCCGGCACGAGAGGAAGGACGATGCGGCGTCTTGCGATCACCGGCCACCGCGGACTCTCCGAGGCGTTGGAGCGCGATGTCGGCTCCGGTCTGCGCGAACACCTGAGCGGCCTGGCTCCGCGGCTGACCGGGCTGTCCTGCCTGGCCGACGGCGCCGACGCACTGTTCGCGCGCGCCGTGTTGGACGCGGGCGGCGCGCTGGAGGCGGTGGTGCCCGCCGAGCGCTACCGCGACGGCCTGCCCGCCTGGCACCGGGCCGCCTACGACGCGCTGCTGTCGGAGGCGGTCCTGGTGCACCGGCTGCCGCACGTGGAGTCCACCCCCCGGGCGCACATGGATGCGGGCCGGTACCTGGTGGAGCACTGCGACGAGCTCGTGGCCGTGTGGGACGGCCGGCCCCCGCGCGGCCCGGGCGGCACGGCCGACATCGTCGACTACGCCCGGAGCCTGAACCGCCCCGTCACCGTGGTCTGGCCCGAAGGTGCCGCGCGCTGACGCGCGCACACGCGCCGCCGATGGGCGGGGCCGGCGTCAGCGGCGGGTGAAGGCCTCCTGCACGTCAGCGGTGCGCAGCACGCCGTAGGTCGTGCCGTCGGGCTCCACCAGCAGGTAGTCCGGCGCCGAGTAGGCGCGCAGCGCTTCCAGCAGGTCGTCGCCCTCCAGGTCGGCGCTGATCACCGCGCCGCGGGTGATGCCGCCGGCCACACTGGAGACCGGCACCCAGGGCAGCCGGGCGTCGGGGACCGCGGCCGCGGCGGCCTCGTTGACGATCGAGGTGGGCGTGCCGGCGGTGTCGGCGACCAGCACCGCACGCGTGCCCTCCTCGCGCATGCGCCGCCGGGCCTCGGCCAGCGGGGTATCGGCGCCGACGACGGTGGCCCGCCTGCCGAGCTCACGGGCCCGCAGCGTGGGCACCCGCTCGCGCAGGCGCGCCGCGCGCAGCGCCGAGGCCGCGCCCATCCAGATGAACGAGGCGAGCAGCAGCGCCCACAGCAGCCCGAACAGGTTGGGCGCCGATCCGGTCCGCAGCCCGTAGAGCACCGGCACGGCGACGATGAGCACCGCCAGCACGCGGCCGCCCCAGGCCGCGACCACGGTGCCCGCGCGGGGCCGCCGGGTGATCGCCCAGACCACGGCGCGCACCAGGCGCCCGCCGTCCAGCGGCAGCCCGGGCAGCAGGTTGAACACGCCCACCAGCAGGTTGGCCACCCACAGCTGCCAGATCAGCACGCCCAGAACGGTGCGCGGGTCGACGAGCCAGTAGGCCGCGAACCCGCCCCCGGCCAGCACCAGCGACAGCACCGGCCCCGACAGCGCCACCAGGAACTCGCGCCCGGGGGTGGGGGCCTCGCGCTCGATCTCGGAGACGCCGCCGAGCATGTAGAGGGTGATGCGGCCGACGGGCAGGCCGAACATGCGGGCTGTGACGGAGTGGGCGAGCTCGTGCACGAGCACCGACAGGTAGAGCAGCACCGCGAAGACGAACGCCACCAGGTAGGACACCGCGCCCAGCTGGAGGGTGCGCTCGACCACCGGCTGGTAGATCACGGTGATGATGACCGCGATGATCAGCCACGACGGGGTCACGTAGACGGGGATGCCGAACGGCCGGGCCATGAGCCATCCCGACCCCCGGCGCGCGGGGCGGGGGGTGCTCGGGCTCTCGGGCGGGGTACTGCTGCCGTGGTCGGTCACACCCACCACTCTATGCAAACGGCCGCCGCGTACAGGGCCGTCGGGCCGTGGGCGGCGGCGGGGCGCCCGGCCGCTCCGGACGGCGGAGGCCACTGGGCCGCCTCGCCAAGCCGAATGCCGCGCCAGGCGGGCCGTCGTACTGTTGGGGCATGGACTCCCCCGACGCCGCTCCCCTGATCCCTGCGTTGTCGCCGTCGCGGGCCGCCGACTTCCTGCAGTGCCCGCTGCTGTTCCGGTTCCGCGCCATCGACCGCCTGCCCGAGCGCCCCAGCGCCGCCGCACTGAAGGGAACACTGGTGCACGCGGTGCTGGAGCGCCTCTTCGAGCTGCCCGCCGAGACCCGCACCCGCCGGACGGCGCTTTCGCTGCTGGAACCGCAGTGGGAGCGCCTGCGCGAGTCCCGGGCCGAGGCCGCCGCCGCGCTGTTCCCCACCGAGGACGACGCCGCGGCGTGGCTGGCCGAGGCCCGCCGGCTGCTGGAGCGCTACTTCGAGATGGAGCGCCCCGAGCGGCTCGAGCCCCGCGACCGCGAGCTGCGCCTGGACGTCACGCTGGAGTCCGGGCTGCGGCTGCGCGGCTACCTGGACCGCCTCGACGTCGCCCCGACCGGCCAGATCCGCATCGTCGACTACAAGACCGGAAAGTCCCCGCACCCCCGCTTCGAGGACAAGGCGCGCTTCCAGATCTTCTTCTACGCCGTGATGCTCTGGCGCGAGCTGGGCGAGGTCCCCGCCCGGCTGCAACTGATGTATCTGGGCGACGGCGGAGTGCGCTGGTACGAGCCCACCGAGCAGGAGCTGCGGGCGGCGGAGTCGGAGATCCTGGGCATCTGGCACGACATCGACCGCACCGCGCGCTCGGGCTCCTGGCACCCGCGGCCCAGCAAGCTGTGCGGCTGGTGCGACCACCAGGCGCTGTGCCCGGAGTTCGGCGGCACCCCTCCCCCGCTGCCCGAGCCGGCCCGGGCGGGCTGATCCGCGGCGCGTGCGCGGCCCCGCGTTCCTACCGGCGGAGGAGACGAGATCGGCCGGGCGGAGGTCCGCGGGGCGGGCGCGCGCTTCTAGCGTGGTGCGGGTGACCGCCGCACCGCCCGGGCCCGCGCCCGAAACCGCCTCCGGCGCCGACGACGCCGGCGGCGGGCTCGCGCCGCTGCGCGCCCGGCGGTGGGCGTGGCTGACCGACGCCGCGATGGTGGTGGCGCTGGCCGCCACGAACTCGGCACTGGTCACCCTCAGCCGCGAAACGCCCGAGATGTCGGCCGTGTGGGTCCACGGCGCCGCCGGCCACGCCGCCGGCGCCGCGCTGGCGCTGACCCTGCTCGCGCGCCGCTACCTGCCCTTCACCGTGCTGATCGTGCTCACGGTCAGCGGGCTGGCCGGGGACGTCGCCGGTGTGCTGGTCTGGGGTGCGGCGAGCCTGGGCATCGCGGCGGCGGCCTACTCGGTGGGCCGCTACCTGACGCTGGTGCGCTCGCTGGCCGGGGTGGGCGCGGGAGTGGTGGTCAACGTCGCGACCACCGTGCTGAGCCCGGCCACCGGGTCCGCCGAGAGCGGCGAGCCGTGGTGGATCAACCAGGCGTTCTACCTGGGCTGGATCCTGGCCTCGTGGTGGGTGGGCCGACTGGTGCGGATGCGGTCGTTCCACATGGTGGAACTCGCCGCCCGCGCCGAGCGGCTGGAGCGCGCCCGCGACGCCCACACGCGCGCGGTGCTGGCCGAGGAGCGCACGCGCATCGCCCGCGAGCTGCACGACGTAGTGGCCCACCATGTGAGCGTGATGACCGTGCAGGCCACGGCCGGGCGCCGGGTGATCGAGCGCTCGCCGGAGCGGGCCCGCCAGACCCTGGTGGAGATCGAGGAGACCGGTCGCCAGGCGATGTCGGAGATGCGGCGGATCGTGGACGTGCTGCGCGAGCCCGACGGGGACGGCGGCGCCGACCGCGGTCCGCAGCCGGGCCTGGGCGGGATCGGCGAGCTGGTGCGCCAGATCAGCGACACCGGAACGCCGGTGGAGCTGGTGGCCGAGGGCGTCCCGGTGGAGCTCGCCCCGGGACTGGACCTGACCCTGTACCGCGTCGTGCAGGAGTCGCTGACCAACGTGCTCAAGCACGCGGGCCGCGACGCGCCCACGACCGTGTCGGTGCGCTACGGCACGCGGGCGGTCGACGTGTCCGTGGCCGACGAGGGCGGGAGCGCGCCCGGGACCGGCTCGCGGCCGCCGGCCTCCGACGAGCCCGGCCACGGCCTGGTGGGCATGCGCGAGCGGGTGGCGCTCTACGGCGGAGAGCTGGAGGCGGGACCGCGCGACGGCGGCGGGTTCGAGGTGCGCGCCCGCATCCCGCTGGCACGCCGCGGCTGACGGCGGCGCCGCCCGCGCAGGGCCCGGACGCCGCGCCGGGCGGCACCCGGGCGGCGGCCGTACAGCGGCCGCTTCCGGCCGCGGTGGTCGGAGCGCACCCGGTGATCGCCGAGAATCGGCACATGGCCATCCGCGTCCTGCTCGTCGACGACCAACCGCTGCTGCGCACCGGGTTCCGGCTGATCCTGGAGTCCGAGCCGGAGATCTCGGTGGTGGGCGAGGCGGCCGACGGCCACGCCGCCCTCGCCGACACCCGCCGGCTGCTGCCCGACGTGGTGCTGATGGACATCCGGATGCCCGGCAAGGACGGCATCGACGCCACCCGCGAGATCCTCCGGTGGGCCCGCGGCAGCGGCCAGCAGGTGCGCGTACTGGTCCTGACGACCTTCGACCTGGACGAGTACGTCGTCGAGGCGCTGCGCGCGGGCGCAAGCGGGTTCCTGCTCAAGGACGTGCCGCCGGACGAGCTCGCGGGCGCGATCCGGGTGGTGGCCGACGGCGCGGCGATCGTGGCGCCCACCGTCACCCGCCGGCTGCTCGACCGCTTCGCCGACAAGCTCCCCACCTCGCGCGAGCGCCCGGCGCCGCAGCTGGACCACCTCACCGAGCGCGAGCGGGAGGTGCTGCGGCTGCTGGCGCGCGGCCTGTCCAACGCCGAGATCGCGCGCCGCCTGGTGGTCAGCGACACCACGGTCAAGACCCACGTCGGCAACGTGCTGACCAAGCTCGGGCTGCGCGACCGGGTGCAGGCGGTGGTGCACGCCTACGAGACCGGCATCGTGCGCCCCGGCGAGGACGAGGACTGACGGTCCCGCTCCGGTGTCTCCGGCGGGCCCCGACCGGTACCGCCCGCCTTCGCGGGGGCGAAGCGCGGCGCCGCAGCGCACCCTCTCCGGCCCCCGGGCGGGGCTCTCGCGCGTGCGGCCGCGCCGCACCGCCCGGTGCCCGCGGTCGCGCCGCCGCCTCCGCCGGGCATGGCGGCGGTGATCGGGGTAGTGGTCGCGGTGCGGTCGTCGTGGGCGGACCCGCTGCGCGCGGCGGCCGCCCGCAAGCGCCGCGCCGCACGGGCGCCGTCCTCAGGACGGAGGCGGTGACCTGGGATGATGGGCAGTGATCGACCTCACCGCCCAGCCGGGGTCCGCGCCGCCAACCGGCGCCCGAGATGCGGCGTCTCACCCCGTGGTCGCCCCTGCGGCCGCCGCTTTCGCGCACAGAGGAGGTATCGAGAACCGGTCATGGCCGAAGACCCCCAGCTCTCCGCATCGCCGAACGAGGACAATCTGCTCAGCCGGCTGCGGGATTGGCGCGCCGCCCGGGAGGCGGAGATGCACTCCGACCTCTTCGAGGAGGCCGTGGAGCTGCCCGACCCGCGCGCCCTCGACCTCGTGCTGCGCGTGGGCGAGCTGCTGCTGGCCAGCGGCGAGAGCACCGAGGTCGTCAGCGAGTCGATGCTGAGCCTGTCGGTCGCCTTCGAGCTGCCGCGCTCGGAGGTATCGGTCACCTTCACCGCGATCACGCTGTCGACGCACCCGGGCGGCGACCATCCGCCGATCACCGGGGAGCGGGTGGTGCGCCGGCGCACGCTGGACTACTTCCGCGTCAACGAGCTGCACGCCCTGGTCCAGGACGCGGCGCTGGGCGCGGTCGAGCTTGAGGGCGCCGTCGCGCGCCTGCGGGCGATCAAGCGCGCGCGTTCGCCCTACCCGAACTGGCTCATCGTGACCGGGTTCGGCCTGATCGCCTCCAGCGCCAGCCTCATGGTCGGCGGCCAGCTGGCCGTGGCGGCCGCGGCGTTCCTGGCGACGGTGCTGGGCGACCGCACCTCGGCGTTTTTGGCGCGGCGCGGGGTGGCCGAGTTCTACCAGATGACCGGGGCGACGATGGTGGCCTCCTCCATCGGTGTGGGGCTGCTGTGGGCCAGCGACAGCCTGGAGCTCGAACTGCAGGCCGGCGCGGTCATCACCGGCAACATCATGGCCCTGCTGCCGGGGCGGCCCCTGGTGGCCAGCCTGCAGGAGGGCATCAGCGGCAGCTACGTCTCGGGGTCCGCGCGGCTGCTGGAGGTCTTCCTCACCCTCGGCGCGATCATCACGGGTGTCGGCGCGGTGGCCTACACCGCCGTGCGCCTGGGCGTGGACGTGACCCTGGACGACCTGCCGACCCTGGGCACCGACCTGAGCCTGCCGGTGCTGATCGGCGCGGCCGGGATCGCCATGGCCTTCGCGGTCTCGCTGACCGTCCCGCCGCCGATGCTGCCGTGGATTGGCCTCATGGGCGTGATGATCTGGGTGATCTACGCGGGGGTGCGCGGGCTGCTGGACGCGCCGCCGATCATGGGCACCGCGGCCGGCGCCGTGGCCATCGGCGTGGTCGGCCACGCCCTGGCGCGCCGCACCCGGCGGCCGGTCCTGCCCTATGTCATTCCGGCGATCGCGCCGCTGCTTCCCGGCAGCATCCTCTACCGGGGCCTGCTGGAGATCACGCTCAGCCAGCCCGTCCAGGGCCTGCTGAGCCTGTCGGAGGCGGTGGCCATCGGCCTGGGCCTGGGTGCCGGGGTCAGCTTCGGCGGCGAGCTGGTCCGCGCCTTCCAGCGCGGCGGGCTCGCCGGCGCCGGCCGCCGCAGCCGACCCGCCGCCCGCCGCAGCCGCGGAGCGGTGTAGCGGCGCCCCCGCCCCCGCCCCCGCCCGACGCGCGTGGGTCCGACCGGCGCACGTCACGGAAGCGCGCGGAAGCCGTCTTCCTTGGCCCGGACCAGCATGCCGACATTCGTCGAGGGAAGGTTGGTCGTGTGGAACCGGCCGAGTCGGTCGGCCCGGCGGCAGGCGTCCTCGACTCGCTCGGCGAAGTCCTCGAACCGGGTGCCGCGCCGACGCCGCCGGTCCCACTCGCCCTTCTGCCAGCCCGGCAGTACCTGCTGCAGCATCAGCGCCGCTTCGCCTGTTCTGCAGCACTTCTTCACATCCTCGGCCTTCCGGTGATGCAGCAGGAGCCACACCTCGAAATCAGGATGAGAAACCGCGATACAGACGGACACATCTTTGGCTGTCCGA
Source organism: Streptomonospora halophila (assembly GCF_039542725.1). Taxonomy (NCBI): domain Bacteria; kingdom Bacillati; phylum Actinomycetota; class Actinomycetes; order Streptosporangiales; family Nocardiopsidaceae; genus Streptomonospora; species Streptomonospora halophila. The sequence continues at coordinate 51,620 of NZ_BAABIK010000002.1, forward strand.
TTGAAGTCCTGCGCACATTCTTCGGCCGGAGTGACATCCTCTCCTTCGGTGTCGAACACGGCCCAGACCTGGTGGAATCCGTCGGCTGCGCACCGGGTCGCCTCTTTGACTATACGAAGGGCGTCTGTCGATTTCGCCTGCCGTACCTCGAGCCGAAAACCAGAATAGCGCTCCCGCAGGCCTTTGAGGTACGCGACCTCGGTTTCGCCTTCGCAGAGAACGAGAACGGCCTTACGTTCCTTTGGACCTGCCGGGCGCCTTCCGCCGGTACGGCGCTGAGGAGTCATCGGGGATGGGATCCTCCCTAGCCGCCAGTGCGGCGGAAAACAAGTCGTCGTCAACGAAAGGGACGGCGCCGTAGCGGCCGGCGAGGTACTTCCGGGCGCGGGCACCCTCGTCAGCGACCTCGTAACCGGACAGAGGATACAACTCGGTCGCACCCTCCGGACTCTTTTCCGAGAACCAGATCTGATCCCGCGCGAGAACCTCCCCACCGCGAATCCTACCCAAAAGGGCGGCGTCGTGGCTGGTGAAGATCAACTGGGCGCCGCGAGGATTGGTTCGGGGGTCCCGAAACAGCTCGATCAAGCGTGCGGAAAGATGAGTGTGCAAGCTGGCGTCCAACTCGTCCACTACCATGGTGCGCCCGCGATCGAGCACGGAGAAGGCGCGCAGGCCCAGATCCATCAACGCCTGCGTCCCTTCAGACTGGTCCTCCAGGCCGAGGACGTGCTCGTGCCCCGACGCCCGGTGACGAAACACCCACCTGACGAACTCCTGCTCCCGGCCATCCCGCATCTCCCGTGAGAAGGATTCCGTTTGGATGTCCTCGATGCCGGTGTCGGCCGCCACAAGAAGCTTACTGAGGCGCTTCTCGGTAATTCGGTCGCAATGCCCCGGAACCTCCACCCTTCTCCTGGGAAGCCCGAAAGTACGCTGCCTGATCACCAAACCGGTGGTGAACCACCGCGAGACTGCGCGGAGTGAACGCATCTCCGTTGAATCGAACGACTTCGGCTGCAACTTCGCGAAGACCTCCATGAGGAGGACGTTCGACTCAATCTCGATCACGTCGGAAACGGGGAACAACCCGCCCTCGGGTTCGTTCGACAGTTCATCCCCGTCCCGCTCGAACACCACCTCTTCACGCCCGTCGGCGGTGTAGCGGAACAGCCACTCCGCAACGACGGCGGTGTCATCGATGACGAAGCCGTAGGTGTGCCGCTCGCCGTCGTCGAGCAGGTCGACCACGTATGTCGAGGGACGACCGGGCGAGTCGTGGTCCAAGCGGAACGGCGAGCGCTCGATGCCTTCCGCGGGTTCTTCCTCGCGACCTCGCCGCGGATAACCGCGCACCTGGAGCACCATGAACCGCAATGCGTCGACGATGTTGCTCTTGCCCGACGCGTTGGCGCCGAAGATACCGGCCACGCGCAGCGGTTCCACACTCTCCGGCGCGGGCGGTTCCTCGCCCTGCCGGCCTTCGGGGGTCAGCAGAAGCTGCTGTTCGTCGCGCAACGACCGGTGGTTCGTTACGCGGAAACTGAGCAGCATCCCGGAATCCCCTCGTAGCGGTCGGTCACGAGTACGCCACTCCCATCGCAGCGCGGTCTCCACCTTAGAACAGACCGCCTGTCCCCTCAGGGAGATCACGCAACGTGCGCCCGTCTCGGTTCGCCGCGCGGCGCAGCCGCGGAGCGGTGCAGCAACCGCGCCCCCGCCCGACGCGCGGGCTCCGGCGGCCTAGAGTTCGGGGGATGGACTACGCAGCGGGCGCAGGCACCGGGGCGCGGCCGCAGGCGGGCGGAGCCGGCGGGCCGGGGCCGCCCGGTTTGCAGGAGTGGCCCTGCGGCGCGGACGAGGCGCGGGCGCTGCAGGAGCGTTCGGCGCCGCTGGTGCGCCGGGAGGCGATCGACGCCGGCGCCGTCTCACTGGTCGCGGGGCTGGACGTGGCCTACTCGGCCGACGACGACCGGCTCGCCGCCGCCGCTGTCGTGCTGGCCGCTCCGGAGTGGGAGGTGGTCGACTCCGCTACCGCCGTGTCGCGGCCGCGCTTTCCCTACGTGCCCGGCCTGTTCGCGTTCCGCGAGGCGCCCGCGCTGCTGGAGGCCGTCGCGCAGCTGGGCACGCGGCCCGACGTGCTCGTCTGCGACGGATTCGGGCTGGCGCACCCGCGCCGGTTCGGGCTCGCCTGCCACGTGGGCGTCGCGCTGGACCGCCCGGTGCTGGGCGTGGGCAAGACGCCGTTCGTCGGCCGCGCCGAGGAGCCCGGACCCGAGCGCGGAGCCTGGTCGCCGCTGGTCGACGGCGGCGAGGTCGTCGGCCGCTGCCTGCGCACCCGGACGGGTGTGAAACCGGTCTACGTATCGGTCGGCCACCGCGTCGACCTCGCCTCGGCCGCCGCGCTGACGCTGCGCCTGGCGCCCCGCTTCCGGCTGCCCGAGCCCGTGCGGCAGGCGGACCGGCTGTGCCGCGACCGCCTGGCGGGGGTCTGACCTCCGGCGCCCCGCGCGCACGGCCGACCGGCGGATGCCCTCGGCACTCGACACGCGGCGGGTCCCCTTTATCCGACATGCCGGGACCACTGCGTGGCCGGATCCGGCCAATAAGCCGCGACACCAGATCGAACGGCCGACTCGCGGCGTCGAATACGCACAAAACCAGTTGCACTGTGACTCGCGCCACTAGGCTTCTGGTGCCATCAGTTGAGAAGACCGGAGGCGCACAATGTGCCCGCACCGACCCGCATGCCCGTCCTTCGACGACGTCGCCCGCGAAGCGGCCCGCGTCGTCGCCAGTCACCCGGAGCAGGGCTGGAGCCTGCTCTGCAACGGCGTCGTGATCTTCGAGGACACCGGCGAGCTGCTGCCCAACGGCCGCGTCGTCGCCCCGCACCGCCCGACCGACGTCCGGGCCGTCGCCTGAGGCCGAACCCGACACGCACCGAGCCGTCCGATCCGGCCGACCGAGCGGGGACCGCCGTCCGTCCCCGCGACCCGGCCCGGCGCAGGCCGCCGGTCCGGACGCTCAGCCCAGCCGTTCAGCGAGCCAGTCGACGACGGCAGTGGCCACCGCACCGGTGTCCTTGGCCAGATCGTGGCGCTCGCCGGCACGCACCACCAGCGACGCGGCGTCGGCCGCGTCGGGAACGCCGAAGGGGTCGCGGTCCCCGTTGACCACCAGGGTCGGCGCCCCCGCCCCGCGCAGCTCCGGGGCGCGCGAGCGCTCCGGCTTGCCCGGCGGATGCAGGGGGAACGCCAGCGCTACCACCGCCGCCGCGCCCAGCTCCGCGGCGGTGCGGCACGCGACCCGGGCGCCGTTGCTGCGCCCGGCCGGCACGAGCGGAAGCCCGGCCAGCCGCGCGTCCGCGCACACCGCCCGGACCGCGGAGATCCACGCCTCGTCCTGGGGACCGGTGGCCGAGCCGGGCATCGTGCGACCGGCCACCCGGTAGGGCTGCGTGATGCGCGCCACGGCTCCGCCCGCCTTCAGCACCGCGTCGCACACCGCGGTGATGTCGGGCGCGTCGACACCGCCTCCCGCGCCGTGCGTGATGGCCAGCAGATAGCGCGGCGGCCCGCCGGCCGGCACATCGATGTCGGCGAGCGCAGGCCCACGGGGCGTGTCGAGCTCCATGGCTCCAAGCTTAGGCGTGTTCGCCCGATCACCGTTCTACCGCGCGCCCGCCGGACCCCGGCGCCGGGCGGGCCGCCCGCTCCCGCCGCGTTCTCCCGACACCCGGGCGGCAGGCGGGGTGGCCGCTCGTCAGGCGGGCGGCGCCGACGCCCGCCCCGCGCCCGTTGTGTGCGCCCCACCGGACCCGCGGAGCCCGCGCGGCGCCGCGCGCTGCACCCGCCCAGCGGGAGCGGCACGGGCCGCGCCCGGAGACCCCCCGCACCCCCACCACCGATGCACCCCCGCCACAGCCGCCCGACTCCGACCCCGACCACCCGCGACGGCCGCACGTCACTCCGCCGCATCAGGCCAATCCTCCGGCAGCACCGGCTCACGGGAGCCCGCGGCGAGCCGGAGGCGCTCGCGGAAGTCGTCGTGCAGGGCCCGGCCCCAGACGTACTGGCCGGGTGTGCGCACCGCCTCCTCCAGCGCGCGGCGCAGCGCGGCGGCGTTGTTCTCGCCCTGGGCCAGCGGCAGGGCGAGGTGGGTGTACATCCGGTTCAGCGCGACGAACAGCTCGCCGGTCAGCATCGGCGCGCTGTGCTGGGCCGCGGCCGCCTCGACGTAGGGGTCCCACCAGACCTCGTCCTCACGGGCCTGCCCGTCCTCCTGCTCGGCGGTCTCCGGGTCGGGCGCCAGGAAGCCGCGGCGCAGGCGGGCGCGGACCTCGTCGGCGGTGGCGGGATCGCGGTGGGCCAGGCCGTCGGCCCACACGCGCTCGGCGGCCTCGCCGTCGCCGCGCACCGCGAGCAGCCGGGCCAGCAGTTCGACGGCGCCGCCCGCGACCTCGGGGGCCACCGCCCCCTCGGGCGCCGCGCCCGGCGCCTCCGGCGCGGGGCCCGCGCCCTCGCGCGGTTCTCCGCCGCGCGCGCCGGCCTCGGTTACGACGGCCGCGAACGCGCCGATCGCGTACTCCACGTGCACGGCGCCCAGCAGCAGCCGCAGTCCGGTGTGCTCGCCCAGCTCCAGGCCCCGGTGGACGACGTCGGCGGCGGCGTCGGTCAGGCCCCGGGCCAGCAGCCGCGCCGCGTAGTCGTGCGCCGCCTCGGGCACGATCTCGACTGAGTCGCTGCTCAGCACCTGGTCCCAGTGCGCCTCGGCGGTTTCGGTGTCGCCGCGGTCCTCGGCCAGGCGCGCGAGTCCGTAGTGGGCGGCCGGGCGGTAGCGGTTGTTGCCCGAGTCGAGGACGTCGCGCCAGGCGGCGCGCGCCTGTTCGGCGTCGCCCTCGGCCTCGAAGGACAGGGCCAGGTGGTAGGCGGCGCGCGGGGCGAACTCGGGGTGGCCGGTGCCGATGGCGGTGCGCGCGGCCGACCGCGACGCCGCCACCTCGCCCATGTCGTGGCGGACGACGGCCAGCCCGAGGGCGGCCAGCGGCAGATAGCGCTGCGCACCGCCCTCGACCACGCGTTCGTAGACCTGGGCGGCGCGGTTGAGGTGTCCGTTCTCGGCGAGGTCGCGCGCCTGGTCGCACAGGCTCTTGGACTCGGACTCGTCTCCGGCGGCGTCGTGGGTGGAGGATCCGGCGGACGCTGTCATCTGGCGCTGCTTTCCACACGGGGGGCGGTTCGGGCGGCGCGGGGCCGACCCGGCGGTTCCACTGGGAGGTTAGCCCGTCGGCGCGGACACGATGACGAGGCGTGGCCGCACCGCCCGGAATCGGCGGGGCGCCCCCCGGTACCGGTACCGCGACGATTCCCGGCACCGATACCGCGGCGGTAGGCGGCGACCGCAACCGCCACCTTTACATCGTAGATTTATCTATTCCCCGACGAGTCCGGCGCACACGGCGAGCGGCCGCCGTCCCCGCGCTCGTACTCCGCGGGTCCGGCGGCCGCCGCTCGTCCTCGGACCGCTCCCCCGCCCCCGGGGGGCGGGGCCGGCGGCTAGACCTCGAACGCCTCCGGCGGCGGGCAGGCGCAGACGAGGTTGCGGTCCCCGTAGGCCTGGTCGATCCGCCCGACCGGGGACCAGTACTTGTCGAACCGCAGCCGCTGCACCGGGAAGGCGCCCTCGTGCCGCGAGTAGGGGTGGCGCCACTCGTCGGCGGTGAGCGCCTCGGCCGTGTGCGGCGCGTTGCGCAGCGGGTTGTCGTCGGCCGGGTAGGCGCCCTCGGCGACCCGGTCGATCTCGCCGCGGATGGCGATCATGGCGTCGACGAAGCGGTCCAGCTCCTCCAGGTCCTCACTCTCGGTCGGCTCGACCATCAGCGTCCCCGCCACGGGGAAGGACATCGTGGGCGCGTGGAACCCGTAGTCGATCAACCGCTTGGCGACGTCCTCGTTGCTGATGCCGGTCCGCTTCTGCAGGCCGCGGATGTCGATGATGCACTCGTGGGCGACCAGGCCGCCCCGGCCGGTGTAGAGCACCGGGTAGTAGGGCTCCAGCCGCTTGGCGACGTAGTTGGCGCCGAGCACCGCGGCCTCGGTGGCCGCGCGCAGCCCCTCCTCGCCCATCATCCTGATGTAGGCCCAGGAGATCTGCAGGATCCCGGCCGACCCGAACGGCGCCGACGACACCGGGCCCACCCCGGTGTAGGGCCCGGCCTCGGGCTGGCTGGGGTGGTTGGGCAGGTAGGCGGCCAGGTGGGAGCGCGCCGCCACCGGGCCGACACCCGGACCGCCGCCGCCGTGCGGGATGCAGAAGGTCTTGTGCAGGTTCAGGTGGCTGACGTCGGCGCCGAACCGCCCGGGCTTGGCCCAGCCCAGCAGCGCGTTCAGGTTGGCACCGTCGACGTAGACCTGGCCGCCCGCCTCGTGCACCAGGTCGCACACCTCGGTGATGGTGTCCTCGTAGACGCCGTGCGTGGAGGGGTAGGTGACCATGATGGCGGCCAGGTCGCCGGCGTGCTCGGCGGTCTTGGCGCGCAGGTCGTCCATGTCGATGTTGCCGCCGTCGTCGCAGGCCACGACCTTGACCCGCATGCCGGCCATGGTCGCGCTGGCGGCGTTGGTGCCGTGCGCCGAGCTGGGGATCAGGCACACGTCGCGCCCCCGCTCGCCGCGCCCGCGGTGGTAGCCGCGGATGGCCAGCAGCCCGGCCAGCTCGCCCTGGGAACCGGCGTTGGGCTGCAGCGACACCGCGTCGTAGCCGGTGATCTCGGCGAGCCACCGCTCCAGGTCGCGCACGATGCGCACGGTCCCGGCGGCCTGCTCCAGCGGCGCGAAGGGGTGCAGCGACGCGAACTCCGGCCAGGTCACCGACTCCATCTCGGCCGTGGCGTTGAGCTTCATCGTGCACGAGCCCAGCGGGATCATGCTGCGGTCCAGCGCCAGGTCCTTGTCGGCGAGGCGGCGCATGTAGCGCAGCAGCGAGGTCTCGCTGCGGTGGGCGGAGAAGACCGGGTGGGTGAGGTAGTCCACCCCTCGGCGCAGCTCCTCCGGCAGGGCCGCGCGCCGGTCGGCGCCGGCGGTCCGGCCGGGGACGCTCTTGCCGAAACCGGTGAACGCCGCCACCACGGCCTCGATGTCGGCGGTGGTGGTGTTCTCGTCGCAGCTGACGCCCACGGTGTCGGAGCCGGCGGCCAGCAGGTTGACGCCGCGCTCGGCGGCCGCCTCGACGACCGATCCCGCCGCCCCGGGCACGCGCACCCGCAGCGTGTCGAAGAACCGCTCGCCGACGACCTGGAACCCGGCCGCGCGCAGCCGCTCGGCGAGGTCGGCGGCGTGGCCGTGCACCCGCTCGGCGATCGCCCGCAGCCCGTGGGGCCCGTGGTAGACCGCGTACATGCCGGCCATCACCGCCAGCAGGACCTGGGCGGTGCAGATGTTGCTGGTGGCCTTCTCGCGGCGGATGTGCTGCTCGCGGGTCTGCAGCGCCAGCCGGTAGGCGGGCTTGCCCGCGTTGTCGACCGAGACGCCCACCAGGCGCCCGGGCAGCTGGCGCTGGAGCCCCTCGCGCAGCGACATGTAGCCGGCGTGCGGGCCGCCGAAGCCCATCGGGACCCCGAAGCGCTGGGTGGAGCCCACCGCGATGTCGGCGCCCATCTCACCCGGGCTGCGCAGCATCGTCAGCGCGAGGATGTCGGCGGCCACCACCGCCAGCGCGCCGCGCTCGTGCGCCTCGGCGATGACCGGGCGCGGGTCGCGCACCGCTCCGCTGCCGGCCGGGTACTGCACCAGCACGCCGAAGGCGTCGGTGTCGGGCAGCCCCTGCGACAGGTCGGCCACCACCACGTCGATGCCCAGCGGCTCGGCGCGGGTGCGCAGCACCGACAGGGTCTGCGGGAACACGTCGGAGTCGACGACGAAGACGTCGCTGCTGCCGCGGGTGGCGCGGCGGGCGAGGGTCATCGACTCGGCCGCGGCCGTGGCCTCGTCCAGCAGCGAGGCGCCCGAGACCGCCAGCCCGGTCAGGTCCGAGACCATCGTCTGGAAGTTCAGCAGCGCCTCCAGGCGCCCCTGGGAGATCTCCGGCTGGTAGGGGGTGTAGGCCGTGTACCAGGCCGGGTTCTCCATGATGTTGCGCAGGATGACGGGCGGGGTGGTGGTGTCGTAGTAGCCCTGACCGATCATCGAGGTCAGCACCCGGTTGCGGTCGGCCAGTGCGCGCAGCTCCGCCAGCGCCTCGGACTCGCCGGCCGCGGCGGGCAGCTCCAGCGGCGCCGGCTGCCCGGGGCGGGCGAGGATGCGCTCGGGCAGCGCCGCGGTCATCAGGTCGTCGGTGCTGCCGTAGCCGACCGCCTTGAGCATCTGCGCGAGCTCGGCGGAGTCGGGGCCGATGTGCCGGTCGGCGAAGTCGCGGGCCGCCGCGGCGCCGGCGTCCGGCCCTCGTTCACGGGTTGGCTGCTCCGTCATGGAGACCTCCTGGTCGCTGTGCCGCTTTCGCGGCTGCTCCTGTCTGGTCTCCCCCTCTGTCGCTCACGGCCCGCCAGGGCCGAGGCGCAGGCACGTCTCGCCTACCGCTCCAGAGTGGCCTCCTCCACGCGGTCCTTGGTGCCTGAGAGGTTACTGGGGAGTTTTGCCCCGTCGGCGCCCCGCTGTGGGGTCTCTCCCGCGTGGTATCGACGGCCGGATCGTGGTGTCGACTGCGTTGTTCGGTTGTGGGTCGTCCATTATGTACGGCCCTGATGGACCACAGGGCGGCGGGGGCGTACTGCCCGCCTTCGCGGTCGCGCGCGTGTCAGGCCCGCCGCACAGCCGACGTTACTGGATCCGGGCGCATTCGTGGAGTGCACGCGGGTAGGCGCGCATCACACCCGCGCCGCCGCCCGCGGACCGGGCGGCCGGCGCCGGCGAGCGCGGACGGGGAGGCCGGCGCGGCCGGCGGAGTCCGCGGGAGGCCGGAGGTCAGCCGGTCTTGCGCTCGCGGCGGCGCCGCGCCAACTCGTCGGCGGGCCGCGCCTGCGGGCTCAGCGACCCGCCAAGCTCCTCGCCGGGAACCTCGTCGAGAGCGCCCTCGAGCTCGCGCCACACGCGCCCCAGGGCGATCCCGAACACGCCCTGCCCGCCCTGCATCAGGTCGACGACCTCGTCGGGCGACGTGCACTCGTAGACGCTGACGCCGTCGCTCATCAAGGTGACCTGGGCGAGGTCGGCGGTACCGCGGTAGCGCAGGTGGTCCACCGCCGGGCGGATCTGCTGCAGGGAGATGCCGGTGTCGAGCAGCCGCTTGACGACCTTGAGCAGCAGGACGTCGCGGGAGTCGTACAGCGGGGGCCTACCGCCCTCCTGCTGCACGGTGGGGCCGACCAGGCCGGTGCGGGCCCAGTAGTCGAGTTGCCGATAGGTGATTCCGGCGGCCGCACATGCCGTGGGGCCGCGATAACCGACGTCCATAGGCAGCGCCACCACGTCCTCTTCGCACAGCAGGCCCTGCTCCCCAGCTCGCCGTATCGCTGTATGCCTGAGAGCGGAGGTTTGCTGCTCACCGCTAGTAACCGCCACGCCGAACCTCCGGCTCCTCGGCCCACGGCGGTTTGACAGGGGGCATGAAGGGTGCGCCGCGGGTTCCTTCGACATTGAAGGTAAGCCGGTCGCACGGACAGCGTCAACGACACCCATCGGCGCGTCGCGGAACCTGTTTCGCCGCCGCCGAGCACCGCCGCCGTCCATTTGCAAGCATAACCGAAGAGCGGCTCGCGGGCCGCTTTCCCGCCTTCCTGACCTGCACCGGAACCGGAGCACCGGACCGGGCGGCGACCCGGGTGCCGCGCCGGCGCCCGCGGGGCGCGTCCACATACCCGCGACACGCCGTCGCCGAGACCGTCGCGTCCAGGCGGATCCGGCCGCCGCGGCCGCCGCCACCGCGACCGGGCCGCCCGGTTCGCACGGTTCCCCCACCCGCGTGCGGCGCCCCGACGCGCGCGGGCCGCTGCGGCCCGCTGCCCGAGCGGCCCTCGCACCGGGGCCCTCGCCGGCCCGGGTGCCCGCGCGAGGGGGGACACCGCGTCTGGTATCTCTGGTGGCTGCCACAACGGGCGGCCGCCGGCCGCCGCGTTCCATCCGTCTCCCCGGAAGGGGCAGCAGGTGAACCGGCCTACCACGAACTGGGCGGGCAACATCGGCTTCGCCGCCGAGCGCCTCCACCACCCCTCCACCGTCGCCGAGGTGCAGGCCGCCGTCGCCCGCGCCGAGCGGGCACGGGCCCTGGGCAGCGGGCACTCCTTCAACGCCGTCGCCGACACCCCCGGCGACCTCGTCTCGCTCGCCCGCCTGCCGCGCACGATGGAGCTGGACACCGCGGCCGGAACCGTCCAGGTGGGCGCGCGCGTGCGCTACGCCGAGCTGGCGCAGTGGCTCCAGGAGCGCGGCCGCGCCCTGCACAACCTGGGATCACTCCCCCACATCTCGGTGGCCGGGTCGGTCGCCACCGCCACCCACGGCTCCGGCGACGCCAACGGCAACCTTGCCACCGCGGTGGAGGCGCTGGAGCTGGTGACCGCCGAGGGCGACCTGGTGAGCCTGAGCCGGGCCGAGAACGGCGCCGAGTTCGACGGCGCGGTCGTGGCGCTCGGCGCGCTCGGGATCGTGACCGCGATGACGCTGCGCACCGAACCGGACTTCGACGTCGCCCAGAGCGTCTACGAAGGCCTGCCGCTGGAGGCGCTGGACGAGGACTTCGACGCGATCACCGGCGCCGCCTACAGCGTCAGCCTGTTCACCCGCTGGCGCGACCCGGTGGTCGACCAGGTGTGGCTCAAGCACCGGGTGGGTGGCGGCCCGCCCGCCGGCGGCGCCGACGGCTTCTTCGGAGCGCGGCCGGCGGACGGACCCCGCCACCCCGTGCCGGAGATGTCGGCCGAGCACTCCACCCGGCAGCTGGGCGTGGCGGGCCCCTGGTCGGAGCGGCTGCCGCACTTCCGCCCCGGATCGCCGCCCAGCAGCGCAGGCGAGGAGCTCCAGGCGGAGTACCTGCTGCCGCGCGGCGCGGCCGTCGCGGCGCTGCGGGCGCTGGAGCCGCTGCGCGAGCGCATCGCCCCCGTCCTGCAGGTCCACGAGATCCGCACGATCGCCGCCGACGGGCTGTGGCTGAGCCCGAGCCACCGCCAGGACACCGTCGGCTTCCACTTCACCCTGGTCCCCGACACCGCCGCGGTGCTGCCGGTGCTGGAGCTCATCGAGGAGCGGCTGGACCCCTTCGGCGCCGTGCCGCACTGGGGCAAGCTGTTCACCGCGCCGGCCGGGTCGCTGCACGGGCGCTACAGCAGGATGCGCGACTTCGCGGCGCTGGCCCGCCGGTTCGACCCGCGCGGCAAGTTCGCCAACGCGTTCCTGCGCGAGCACGTCCTCGGCGGCTGACGCCGCCCCGCTGTCCTACAGCCGCTCGATGGCCCGGCGGGGCGAGCGGGCGTGGCGGGCCATGTCGCGCCAGGGCTCGGCCCCCGAGCGCTCGGGGAGGGTGCGCACCGTCCAGTGCCGGGCCGTGTCCACGCGCTCCAGCTCGTCCCAGGACAGCGGGGCCGCCACCGGCGCTCCGGGCAGCGCGCGCACCGAGTACGGCGCCACCGCCAGCTGGGCGTAGCCGTTGCGCAGGTAGTCCAGGAACAGCCGGTCGCCGCGGCTGCGCTTGCGGAACCGCGTGGTCAGCTCGTCGGGGCGGCGGCGCGCGACCAGTTCGGCGATGACGTGGGCGAAGTCGCGGGCCTGGCCGGCGTCGATCTCGGGGCGGATGGGCGCGACCACGTGCATGCCGCGCGAGCCGGTGGTCATCACGAACGCGGCCAGGCCCAGGCTTTCCAGCACCTCGCGGACGTCGTAGGCCGCGCGGCGCACCTGCGCGAAGTCGTCGCCGGGCGGGTCGAGGTCGATGACGAGCCGGTCGGGGCGGCGCAGGTCGCCGACCCTGGTCAGCCACGGGTGCAGGGTGATGGCGGCCTGGTCGGCCAGCCATACCAGGGTGGCGGCGTCGTCGCAGACCAGCATCTCGTTCCCGGCGCGGCCGTCGTCCTTGGCCACGTGCACCGAACCGGCCCACGGGGGCGCGTAGGAGGGGCGGTTCTTGACGTAGAAGCCGCCCTCGGGGTCGGCGATGCCGTGCGGGTAGCGCTGCACGGCCAGTGGGCGCCCCCGCAGGTGGCGCAGCATCGGCCCGGCGACCGCGCGGTAGTACTCGGCCAGCTCGCGCTTGGTGACCCCGCCCGGCTCGAACAGCTCCTTGCCGGGTCGGCTGATGCGGACCCGGTGGGCGCCCACCCGCCATGTCAGCGCTTCCGTGTCCAACCGTGCCCTTTCCCGCCCGCGCCGGCGTGTTCGCGTGCGTCTTTACCCGCGGCCTGCGGCGTTTTACCTGGTAACGGGCAGTATGAGAGGTAAGCCCGAGCGGAAGGAGGCGCCCGATGGCCTCTCCGGTGTGGAAGGGAACACTGTCCTTCGGTCTGGTGAGCCTGCCGGTGCGGCTGTTCAGCGCGCGCGAGCGCCACGGCACCCGGTTCCACCAGTTCCAGCGCGACACCTCCGACCGCATCCGGTACCGGAGGGTCAACGAGCGCACCGGCAAGGAGGTGGACTCCGCCGAGATCGTGCGCGGCACCAAGGCCGACGCCTCCTCGGGCGCCGACGAGTACGTCATCGTCGAGCCCCGGGAGATGGAGGAGATCGCGCCCGGCCGGTCCAGCTCTCTGGAGATCACCGCGTTCGTGCCGGCCGACGACGTCGAGGCGCTGTGGTACGACTCCGCCTACTACGTCGCCCCCGAGTCCAAGGGGTCGGCCAAGCCCTACCGGCTGCTGTGCCGGGCCCTGGAGCACTCGGGCCGGCTCGGGCTGACCACGCTGGTGATGCGCGAGCGCCAGCACCTGGCGGTGGTGGGGCCCCAGCAGGGCGTCCTCACGCTGAGCACGCTGTGGTGGGCCGACGAGGTCCGCGACCCGGAGGAGACGCTGCCCGCCATCCCCGAAACCGACCTGGGCGAGCGCGACCTGGACTTGGCCGAGCAGCTGATCGGCGCCATGGCCGAGGAGTGGCGGCCCGAGGCGTACACCGACGACTACCAGGAGCGCATCGACGAGCTGATCCGTGCCAAGAGCGCGGGCGAGCGGGTGCGCTACGCCGAGGAGGGGCCGCCGCCCGAGACCAACGTCGTGGAGCTGACCGAGGCGCTGCGCGCCAGCCTGCGCGGCGGCGAGGAGGAGTCCGCGGCCTCCCGGTCCGGCAAGGGCGGGCGGGGCGGAGCCCGGCGCGGCTCCGCTGACGGCGGCGCCGGGAAGGGCGGCACCGCGAAGGACCGCGCCGGGACCGGCGGAAGGGGCGGGGCCCGTCCCCGCGGAGGCGGCGGCGCGGCGCCCGAGCCGCGCGAGGCGCCGCTCTCCGAGCTGTCCAAGCGCGAGCTGTCGCGGCTGGCCTCCGAGCTGGACGTCCCCGGCCGGTCGAAGATGGACCGCGCCGAGCTGGAGGAGGCCGTCGAGCGCGCCCGCTCGGGCGGATCGGCGCGCTCGGCCTCCTGACCCCGCGGGCGGTTGCGGCGCCCGGGGTGGTCGAGGAACTCCGCGCGTTCCTCGACCGGATCCGGCCGGGCCTGCGGCGGTGCCCATCTCAGCCCTCGATGGACAGGTCGGTGGGCACGTCGGCCGGCTCCAGGTCGGTGCGGGGGCGGACATAGCCCACCGCGTGGCGCCAGCGCCCGGAGGACTGCGCCGCGTCCGGGCAGATCTCCACCACGACCTCGGGCACCACCCGCGCGTAGTCGTGGGCCGAGCCCCACCGGGAGGGCAGCTTGGGCGGCCAGGGGTGGTCGCCGCCGGAGGGACGCAGCAGCTTCGCCATCTCCCGGCGCTGCGCGGGGGCCAGCTCTTTGGTCCGCCCGACCACGCGCAGGGCGCCGGTCTGGGAGTCGCGGCGGCCCACGATCAGCTCCCGCGGGTCGCCGGCGCCGCCGATCACACCGCCGACGATCGCCTCGGTAGTGACACGCCGCTTGTACTTCAGCCAGTCGCGGCGCCCCGGCCGGTACCGGCCGCGCCCGTCCTTGGCGACCAGGCCCTCCACGCCCACCCGCCACATCTGGTCGAACCACTGCCGGGCGACGTCGACGGCGCCGGTCTGCCAGCCGAGCATGAGCGCCGGCTCGCCGACCCCGCGCATCAGCTCCTCCAGGCGGGCGCGCCGGTCGTCCAGCGGGCGCCCCGCCAGCTCGGCCCCGTCCTCGCGCAGAAGGTCGAAGACGATGAAGTGGCAGGGCTCGGTGCGCGCCAGCCGCTGCGCCTCCTGGGGACCGGAGTGGCCGCGGCGCTGCAGGCCGGAGAAGTCGAGGCGGCCCTCGGTCGACCAGCGCACGATCTCGCCGTCGACCGCGGTGCCCGGGGGCAGCGAGGCCTCGACCGCCGCGGCGACGTCGGGGAAAACGGCCTCCAGCCGCCTGCCGGAGCGCGAGGTGATGGACACGTCGCCGTCGCGCCGGACGATGGCGCGGTAGCCGTCCCACTTGGGCTCATAGCGCCAGTGCGGGCCCTCGGGCAGGACGTTCGCGGTGCGGGCGAGCATGGGTTCCACGCACCGAGACTGCCCGGGACGGGCGCCGCGCAGCCCGGCGCAGGTCCGATCATGGACCGATGTTGACCGCGCCTTGGCGGAGTGTTGCGGCGGGGACCGCCCGGGGAGGCCGGGCGAGGGGGATCAGGTGGTGCGGCCGAAGTCCTCCGGCGAGATCTGGTCGAGGAACTCGCGGAATCTCTGTAAGTGAGGCGCCGACCAGCACCACCAGCGGGGCTGCAGGTCAGAGGGTGCAGGCAGCTACTCGTAGCTGCGCAAACCTACAAAATTTCGACCTCAATTTCACAAGCTCGCTCCAGATCCGCTCCAGATACAGGGGAACCCCGCATGGTCCAGCCCATCGAGGCGCACGCGTCACAGGATGCGACCCCGGCCGATCACATCGCCGAGGCCGGCCGCCTGCTCGATGACGTGTGGCTGATGGTGTACCAGGACCCCCGGTACGGGTGGGAGTCGCCGGCGGCGACGAACATGCTCGCTGCCGCTGACATCCACACGCGCATCGCGGATCTCAAGAGCCGCACATAAGAAAACGCCCCCAGCGGGTGCCGGAAACACCACGCTGAGGGCTTGGCCCATCACCTGAGCTGACCAGGGAGGACCCGTGGAAACTCTATCTGCCGGTGTAGTTCGCACCGCAACCCCGGGCGTCGAGACGATCGTCTCCGCCCTCCCCTACCTCACCCCCGCCCAGTGGGCACTAGCCGCCAGCGGCGTGCTGTTCGTGGGCGCCGCAA
Source organism: Streptomonospora halophila (assembly GCF_039542725.1). NCBI lineage: Bacteria > Bacillati > Actinomycetota > Actinomycetes > Streptosporangiales > Nocardiopsidaceae > Streptomonospora > Streptomonospora halophila. Next base: position 66,957 of record NZ_BAABIK010000002.1, read on the forward strand.
CGGTCGCGGCCGCACACCGGCGCGGGCCGCGTGAGGAGTTCACCGACCGCGCCCGCCGTGAGGCCGCCCAGGCGCGCGCCCAGTGGGACCGCGGCGGCGTGGATCTCGCCATGGTGCGTGACACCGCCCTGTGGATGCTGGCGATCGCCGCCCTCGCGGTGTTCCTGGTCTCGGATTCGCCCGTCGTGCACTGGACCGGCGCCGCCCTGGCTGTCGCGTGCTCGGTGGCGACGGTGCTCGTGGACTGGCGCACCGCCTCGTAGGTGGTGTGCCGGGGCCGCCCCCGCATCCGTCCATCCGTCCCCGGGGGCGGCACCCGGGACACCATCCGCACACCGAGGAGGACCGCATGGCCACACTGTTCGACGCCGCGTTCGCGTGCGAAACCCCCGACTGCAACCGCGCGGGCACGCCCGCCGGCGAGGTCGACCGGCTGCGTCGGCGTATCGCCGCACTGGACGCCGCCTACACCCGGTCGGGTTTCGCCGAGACGGTGGCCTACCGGGCCGCCCGCGGCCACCTGCAAGAGCAGGTGCGCGCCGCCACCTGACATACGCGGCCCGCCCACTCTGCCAGGACCAGGCGGGCCGCCGGCCTCGAAAGGAGACCTGATGAAGACGCTACAGACCTCCGACACCCCCGGCAAGCAGGGGTTTTTCCGCCGCCTGGTGATGCCCGGCGCCGACGCAGGCGCGTCCGGGTACCCCGTGCGCGTCCTAATCACCGCAGCCGCAGTGCCGTCGGTGGCGTCCCTGGTGCTGACCGTGTGGTCGCTGATGGACAGCCTGCCCGAGTCTGCCCCGTGGGGTGTGGGCCTGGCCGCCGGCGGTGTGCTCGACATCGCGCTGGTGTCGTCGGTGGCGATCGCGTGGGTCGCCCCGGCCGTCGCCCGCCCCGCGCAGTCTGCGGGGTGGGCGATCGCCGCGGTGGCCGCCGGATTGGTGGGCTGGCACTCGTGGCTGATCGACTGGCCCCTGATGGCGCTCGGCCTCATCCCGCTGGCGGCGAAGGCGTTGTGGTCGCTGGCGCTGCACGCCCGGCTTGCGCAGCACGCCGCGGTCCGCGAGGAGGCGGAGCAGCAGCGCGCCGCCGCACAGCGGCACCAGCGCGAGCAGGAGGCCCAGCGCGCCGCAGGCGACGCTGAGGCCGCCCGCCGCGCCGCGGAGCTGGACACCGGGCTCACCCACGAGCAGCAGGCTGAGGTGGCGCGGCGCCGGCGGGATGCGGCCTACGCCCGGGAGCTGTCGGCGGCCGAGCAGGAGTTGGAGGCCGCGCAGGCCCAGGCGGCGCACGAGGCGGAGCTGGAGCGGATCCGGCGGGCCGCGGCGCAGCAGATGGAGATGGACCGCGAGGACGCCGAGGTGATCAAGCAGCGGGTGAAGCTCACCCGGGAGATTCAGGCGGGCCGCGGGCTCGCGCTGGGTCAGGGTGAGGCGGCGCCGGATGACCTGTCGTCGCTGTCCGCCTCCCCGGCCGCGCAGGTGATGGGGTTCGGGCAGGCGATGGGCTCTGACCAGCCGTCGCCTCGGGGCGCCTCCCCCGCGCCGGCCCCGCGGGCGCGCGCCGCAGACGGGTTGGAGCCACGCCTGCAGGCGCTCGTGGACTACATCGCCCAGGCGGGCGAGGCGGCCTCGGTGCGGGGTGCGGCCAAAGCCCTGGACTGCGACCCCGCCACGGTGCGGCGGCGCCGTGACGCTCTGGCCAAGCACGGGGTGGACGTGTCCGTGCTGTCCCGCACGAAGCAGTAACCGCCCCTGGGGCGCCCCGGCGCCTCGGGGGTGCGCCTCCCCTCGGGGGGCGTGCCCGCCTCCCCGCACCAGCGGGTGGGCGAGCACACCACCCCGAGGACGGGCCAGGCCAGCGAGCACCCGCGGGTGAGCGCAGCCGGCGCCCTCGCCACCGCACCACCAACCGAAGGAGCAGTAGATGTCCGGACGACCGATACCGACCCGCCTCATGTACCCCGTGGTTTTCGCCGCCATCACGGTGGCCGCCCTGGCGTTCGTCGGCGCCCCCGACCTGATCCTCATTCCCGTCGCCGTGATCGCGGTGGGGGTCGTCGGTGCCGTCATCGCCCGCCACTACCTGCGCAAGGAGTCCTAGCCGATGTACTTCTTCCTGTCCCTGGTCCTCTTCTACACGGCTTTCTGGCTGAACAAGAAGCTCAAGGGCCGCACCGCAGGCATGAGCGCCCTAGTCGTGGGCCTCGGGGCGTCGATGCTGCTGTACCGGTCCCAGGCCTCCCAGACGATCTTGGGCTGGTGCAACGACAACCTCGTCGGAGGCCTCGCGGGCTTCGTCGCGAGCGCGTTCGGTGAGCCGCTGCCGACCACCGTGATCTGGGGGGTGCTGTGCATCGGCGGTTTCGCCATCACCTGCATGGACCTCTACAAGGACCACACCTACAACACCATCGCGATCGTCGCGCTGATCGTCACCCCGATCGCGGCGCACGGCGCCTCCTCGGGGGCTCTGCCCTCGATGATCGACGGCATCCACACCTTCGGCGCGGAGCTGGTCGCGGGGATCGTCGGCGGCGCGGTCGGTTCGTGATGTGGGACGCCGGGCGGGCTGTGCCCGGCGTCCCCGCCCTATCTATGGAAGGACGTGGAAGTGATGATGGCACACGATCAGCGGCCGCTGGCAGAGGCGGACGAGATCCCGACGGGCCTCGTGTGGGAGGAGGGCGAGCCCGCGGAGGCGGGTGAGGCGCCCCGCCCCGACGACACCGAGGCGCGGGGGGAGGCGCAGGAGGCGCCCCGCGGGGCGGAGGGTGAGGCGGTGCAGGGCACGGTCGTGCCCGCCCCCGAGGCGGGCGAGGCGGCCACCCCGAAGCGGCCGCTGCTCGACGACATCAACGCGCGGCTGCGCGCCCGCCTGGAGTCCTGGCACACCTACGCGCTGCTGGCCTGGTCGCGCAGGTGGCAGACCGCCGAGGCCTACATCCAAGACCCGGACCTGTACGAGGAGATCGCCGAGGAGGCAAACGCGGAGATCTACCGGCGCCGCGCCGCGGTCGCGAAGAAGCTCGACCGGGCCAAGATCCGCCGCGATGAGGCGCAGGTGAAGCTCCTGTCCGAGGAGCTGGCGATGCTGGAGCGGCGCCGGGTGTCGGCGATGAAGATCGACGCACTCACCCTGCGGGCGCGCGGGGGGCGCCTCGCCCGCCAGTCCGCGCTGCCGGTGTGTGTGGCGGTCGGCCCGGTCGTGGCGCTGTTCGCCGGGGGCATGTGGTGGCCGCTGCTGGCCTACCCGGTGGCGTGGGCGTGGCTGGCGGTGCAGGGCCACGCGATCGCGGTCGCCGAAGGCGCCACCGAGGTGACGGAAGTGCAGGAGAAGACTCGGGTGCTCGCCCCGCCTCAGGGGGGCGCCTCGTTCGCCTCCCCCGGTGCGCCTCAGGGTGCGGCGGCCGCCGCGGTGGTGGGCGCCTCGGAGGCGGAGAACACGATCCTGTCCCGCCTCACCGACTGGTCCAAGGCCGCCTCGGGGCGCGGGCTCGCCGGCGTCACCCCCGCCTCCCCCACGATCGACGCCCTAGGAATCCGGGTGGTGCTGACCACCACGGGGCGCCTCACCCCCGAGGCGCTCGACAAGAAGCTCGGCGCGATCCGCGCCGCGCTGGCCGTCCCCAAGGGCGTGCGCACCGACCTGTCGCCCGGCGACGTCGGTGACCAGGCGGTGCTGCGCATCCGCACCCGCACGCCGGAGCGGGACATGACCTGGCGGCCGGACCGCCAGGGGATCGGCCTGGACATCGACACCGGCCGCCCGGTCGCGTTGCCGAAGGGTCGCATGCTGATCGCGGGCACCTCGGGGGCGGGCAAGTCGGTACTGCTGCGGGTGCTCATGGCTGAGGCTTTGTGCGCCCGGGAGCCGACCGCGGTTGTCTACCTCGACGGGAAGGGTGAGGAGTCGGCGCTGTGGAAGGGCAAGGTCCGCATCGCCAATACGCCCCGGGAGATCCTGTCGGTGCTGTGTGAGCTGGGCGCGGAGTCCGATGCGCGGTCGCAGATCATGCAGGAGCAGGGGGTCGCCACCTGGACGCCCACCGCGGAGCGTCCGCGGATCGTGGTGGTGGTCGACGAGGGCGCCGAGATCGTCGCGATGGACGACCCCGATGACGACCTGGACCTGATCAAGAGGCTGCGGCCGCTCGCGTCGATGGGCCGCTCCCGCGGGATCGACCTGAAGTGGGCGACACAGAAGCCCGCGATCGGGGAGGGCATCCCGTCGCAGCTAGCCGGCGTCATGCAGGACCGCATCGCGCTGCGCACTGCGGGCCGCAAGGAGAACAACTTGGTGCTCGGGTCGGACTGGAGCAGCCACGAGTTGGAGCTGGGCGGGTTCGCGCTGGCCAGCGTTCCGGGGCGCGGGCCGGGTCAGGCGCCGATCCAGGTGTGGGACCTCTCGGATGACTCGACGGTACTGGGGTTGCCCGACGCGGAGCCGTGGCGGCACCTGCCGCGGGGAGGCGCCCCCGAGGCGCCCCCTGAGGCGGATGGAGAGGCGCCCCGCGGGGCGGGCGGGGTTCCGCCGGTGCTGCGCGCGGCGCTGACCCTGTCCGAAGGCGCCCGGGGCGTGACCGGCGCGGAGATCGCGGCCGGCTGCGGCATGGACCTGGTGGACATGCAGGAGGAGCTGCGGGCCGCGGGCGTGCTGGGCGGCCGGTTCGTCAACGCGGACGGGAATCAGGTGCGCGGGTACCGGCGGGATGCGTTGGAGCAGGCGGCCAGCCGCTACGAGGAGTGAGCGTCTTGGGGGTGTCTGGTCGCTGCCGGTGCAGACGCCCCCGTAGACGCCCCGCGAACCCTGTGTGAACTGTGATCTTGACGGTTCAGACAGGCCTAGACGCCCGATCCGTCAAGGGCAGGCGCGCATGTTGTTTTCGCAGGTGAGAAGCGTAGGCGCGGCGGGGGTGGCGGATAGACGCCCGGGACCGTCTACCGGCGTCTAGTCACTGTCAGTCGCGGGGGCGCTTGAGGACGGAGCGGACCGTCCGGTCGCCGCGGCCGTCGACGAGCACGACCTCGGACACCAGCTCCCACCCGTCGGCGCCGAGGTTGCGCAACTGGCCGTTGTGGAGGCCGCGGTCGGTCTCCTCGACGCGGTAGTCCCAGCGCTGCACGACGCCTCCCCTGGTGTCTGTGGCTGCTGGGTCGATTGTAAGCGGGCGCCACCCCGGCGCCCCTGGGATACTGGAGGCCCCCCTGTTGAGAGTTGTGGAGAGTCATGCCCCGCCCCGACGCCCCTGTGGTGCTAGCGCTGCTGTACGCGCCGGCGGGCAGCGCGTTGGTGGATCGGGGCGGCCGGTGGCTGGTGGCGCAGCCTCAGGACGGCGACACGGTGGTGTTGTCTCAGGAGGCGCTGCTCGCGGAGCCGGACACGGACGCGGTGGGGCGGTTGTTGGCGCTGGTGGCCTGAATCGCTTTGCGCGTCTGCGCAATGTGATGGGTCGGCGGTGGCTCCGATGATGGGCGGAACGCACGCGCTCACGGGCGCGCTGGCCGGTGTCGCCCTGGGCGCGGCCGCCGGCGGCGGCCTGGTGGAGCTGGTGTGGTGCGGCCTGGTGGGTGCGGGCGCGGGCCTGCTGCCGGACCTCGATCACCCCGAGGCGACGGCCACTAGGAGCCAGGGTCCCGCGTCGCGGGCGGTGTCCCGCGGTGTCCGGGCGCTCTCGAGCGCGGCGTGGCGGGTCACGCGGACGCCTCGCGATGACGGGGGTTACCGGGACGGTGCGGGTGCGCACCGGCATCTGACGCACACGGCGCCCGCCTGCGCGGCCATGGGGGTGCTGGCCGGGCTCGGCGCGCTGCACTCGTGGGGTGCGGCGGTGGTGCTGTGGCTGCTCGTGTCGCTGGGCCTGCGCGGGTTGGGCCAGTGCCTCACGGGGCGGGACCGGGCGGCGCTCTCCAGTTGGCTTACCGTCAGCCTGGGCGCGCTGCTGATCACCGGTGTGGTGGCGGGTGTGGCCCCGCCGCACCCGGTCCTCCTCGGCGCCGTCGTCGCGGTGGGGGCGTGGGTGCACGTCCTCGGGGACTGGCTCACCAGCCAGGGGGTGCCGCTCGCGTGGCCGATGCGGGTGCGCGGCAAGCGGTGGTGGATGCACAGGAGCCCGCTGCCGTTCCGGGCGGGCAACGTCTGGCAGGAGCGCGCCGTCCGGTGGGCGTGCGCGGTAGGGGTGCCCGCGCTGACCGCGTGGGCCATCATTGGGTGAGAGGTGAGAGGTATGCCAGGCAGCAGGCGACAGCCGCAAGCGATGACGACGCAGGAGATGGACGACATCGAGGCGTTCATCAACGCGCGCATCAGGGAGGAGCCCGACCGGGAGCAGGCGCTGTCCGCCCTCCTGCAGGAGACGATCCGCCCGTTCCTTCACGGCGACGAGGTGGTGCATCGGAATGCCCGTGTCGCGCTGCGCCTCCTCGCGTGGCAGTGGCGGGGGCACCCGGACTACGACGCTGAGTGGACGCCCCGGTGAGCGGGGATGTGGTGGCCGCGATCGACGCCGCCCTGGCCGACTACAGCATCGGCCCGGACGCCATGCGGTGGGCGCCCGACGAGCCCGCGCCCGCATACGACCCGTGGACCGACATCGGGTACACGCTGATCGAGGACCTGGCCCGCTTCGAGGGCTCTCTCGACGCTGCGGGCCACTCGGTGTACGAGTTCATGCAGCGGGCGATGCGGACCACGCACCGCGACTTCACGCTCGTTCCCCCGCCGCCGCAGAACCCCGAGGCGTTCGGGTTCACCATGGACGACGTCCGCGACCCGTGGGAGTTGTTCTTCGGGTTCGACTTCGCGCTGTGGCCGAAGGGCTTCGGTGTTCCCGCCCCGAGGCCACCCGAGGATCCGCCTGAGATCACCTACGAGCCCGTGTGGCCGCCGCCGTTCGTGGCGTACACGGGGCAGACCGCACTCACGATGGAGGCGCCCCGTGTCTGAGGTGGTCATCGACCCGCAGGTGGGCGACACACTGACCTGCCCTGGCTGCGGTGAGCGTGTCCGGTTGGACTGGGCGGACGGGTGGCGCAACGACAACGGGCTCACCTGCCGCCCCGCGCGGACGACACATTCCGAGCACATCGCGACGCTGACGGCAAGGGAGGCGCCTGGTGAGTGACGACGTGGACGCGATGGTCGCGTGGCTGCGCGCCCAGTGGGACGCCGACGAGAAGGCAGCGCGGGGAGCCGCCGACGGGCCGTGGGCCGACGGGTTCCGCGCGGGCACCGAAGCCGCGAAGGACCGTGCCGCCGCCCTGGTGGCTGACGACATCCCGGACGGCCCGGCGAATGCCCACCTCATCGAGGATCTAGAGGTGCCGGTGCCCGAAGGCGCGGCCCGCCATGACCCGGCCGACACCCTCGCCCGCATCGACGCCGAGCGCAGGATCGTCGCCGACTACGAACAGGCCGCCGCCGAGTACGCGTCCACCGGCAGGGCGTGGGACCACGACTCCGAGACCGGGCGGGCCCGCACGTCCGCGCTGGAGACCGCCGTGCGCGCCCTGGCGTCCGGGTACCGCCACCGCGCCGGCTGGCAGCAAGGGTGGGCGCCGTGAGACTCCTTGACCGCAAGGCCCGCGCGCAGGTGGCAACCGACCTCGCCGCGCAGAGCGAACTCACCGAAGACGAAGCCGCCCTCATGGTGGACGATGTGTGCGACTACGGGGCCGCGTCCGAGTACTGGGATCTGGTCGCCCCGCTGCTGGTGGAGCGGTTCCGGTCGACGTGGGAGGCCGCGAAGCGGGTGCTTCAGGACGCGCTCGACGCGGCGGGCGAGGAGTTCGCCGACGATATCGACCGGAGCGAGAACGCGCGGGAGGTGGTCGCGCGCCACCCGGATCTGGCCGCGCTCGACGCCGACCTGGACCGCTACTACGGAGACGGGTGGGCGCCGTGACCGCGACCCGGTAGACTGTGCGCATGCGCTGATCCGCCCCTCTCTGGGCGGGGTAGGCACATTCTCAAGGCCCCGCGTTGCGCGGGGCCTCTTTCGTGTGCCCGCCCGGTTTGCTCCAAGCCCGTGGCGATGCTTGGAGCGGCTTGGAGGAGAGCCCCGGTAGACTGGTCTTGGCTGCGGGGATCGGTCGGAACCGTGCGAACGGGTCCTTCCACCCATTGAGGTGGTTGAGGCCCCCCGAGCTGTGAGCGTAGGCCCGGCACCAACACACGGTGCTGGGCCTTCTGCGTGTCCGGTCCCGGCCATCCCCCGCGACGCACCGGAGCGCGCTGCCATGCTCCACCCATGAGCGACGAAACCAACCGCGGCGTCAGCCGCATCATCGGCCTCTGGGGTGGCGCGGCCCTCACGATCCTCGGGTCAAGCCTGCTCGCTGTGATCATCATCCCCGCGTTCGGTCCGCTCGCTACCCCGGGGATCGTCGTGGGCATAGCGGTTCCTCCCTGGTGGCTGTGGGCGTGGGGCGGTGCGCGGCCGCGCGCGGCGGAGTGGGCGGTGTGCATCGGCCTGCTGGTGTGCGCCGGGCTGGCGGGGTTCGTCGGCGTGGAAGCGCGCGGCGGGACGGCGGCGGGTCAGGTGGGCGGCGCTTTCGTGTGTGCGCTCTTGTTCGCACCGGCGGTGCTGGTGGGGATGTCTGATCGGCGGGTGTGGCGCCGCGCGGACGTCTGAGAAGTCCAGAGGCCCGGCACCGCATCGGTGCCGGGCCTTCCGCGTGCCCGGGGTCAGCCCCACTCAAGAGTCTCGGTCACCCGCATCGGCGACACCCGCCCCGGATCAGCCGCCAGCCACGCCCGCTCGTAAGCGGCAGCCTCCCCCTGGCAACGGCTACGAGTGTGAAACCGCACCGGGGTCGGACCGCCCGGCAAGACCAGGTTCTCGCCGTCGAACCTCACACTCTTCTGCCGCCTGGTGATGGGCTCACCACACCCCCAGCACGAGTCAGCCGTCATCGACATCATTCGGTGCAGCCGGGCATGCCCGGCCGACACCTCCTGCTCGGTGGTCATGTGGCGGCAGGGCGCCAACTCCTGGCAGAGATTGCAGACGGGGTAGTGCTCGTCGAGTACGTCCCAGCGGCGGGTGACCGTGTGGCCGCCGGGGACGCGCCCGTGCTGGCGTTTCCCGGTTGGGAGTGGGTCTAGGACCATGACGAAGGGGCGTTGGGGCCACTCTTCCGGGGGGACGCCCTTACGCCATGTCGCATAGGCGGCGCTCTCGGCGTCGGTCCAGTTCGCGGGGTTGATCTCGCGGCACTCCACGACCCGCCAGGGTGAGCGGTGCAGGACGATGATGGTGCCTTCGGGGGGTCGGGGGTGCCATTCGATGCGGCTGCCGACGGGGCGCCACCGGGGGACGTGTTCTTCGGGGCGGGGTTCCATGGTGCCTCCTGTGTCGATGATGCCTTCTCGCGCCGTCGCGCGTCAGCGCGACGATGGTCAGATGAGTCGTTCCATGAGTAGGTACTTGAGTAGTTGGGTGGAAGTGACTTCCGGTACCTGCGGATCTCACTTCCACCACACCCGGAACTCACTTCCGGTATCCGCGGATCTGACTTCCGGTACCGGAACTGACTTCCGCCATCACCACTCCTCGCCCCGCGCCAGATGAAAGACCTTCCACCGCTCCTGCCCGAGCTGACTCCACGGCGTTTCTCCCGACGCCCGCCGCTGCCCGTCCCACTCGGTTGCGCACCACGGCTCCTCGCGGCCCTTCCTCTGGCGAGGTTCAGGGCAGAACACCATGGGGATCAGGTCGAACGTCACCCGCCCGTCGGGGTGGACCTTGCAGTTCCCGGTTGGGTTGAACGCCTTCTCGCAGTGGACGCAGGTGAACTTGGCGCCGCTCGGCCCAAGGACGGGCAGGGACTGCCAGCTCTCGGGGATCACCAGTTGGTACTCATCGGAGAGGCGCCGGTGCGCCACGCCGTGCGAGACGCGCTCGGCCAAGCCCATTCCGCGCATGGCGGCCCATGCCTTGCGGACGGTCCGCTCGTTGTACCCGGTTTCGCGGGCGAGGCGTTCGTTGCTGGGGTGGCAGCTGGTGCCGTCGTAGAGGTTCGCGTAGTCCATCGCGGCGCGCGCGACGTGCTTCACGGAGGACTCGACAAGCAGGATGCGAATGAGGGAGTTCCAGCGCCCGACGAACGGCTTCGTCTCGTCGTCGGGGCGGATCATCGCGCGCCTCCCTGGGGGAGGTGCTGCGGAACTCGCGGAATAGGCCCCGGGTTCGAGCCACGGGGTACCATGGGACTAAGCTTCACGCTTAGCCACCTCCTGATGATCTTAGCCGTGATCAGGTGTGTGGTCAGAGCCCGGCTCGGTGTTGGTAGCACCGGTCGGGCTCGCCTGTTTTCGGTTGTCCCCACAGTGTACCGCTGCACGTGCATAACCGGCGCCCCGCACGTCACAGGCAACCATCGCGGACGCGGGTGGCGTCTCTCTGGGCATGGAAGACCGTGAGCAGGACATGAGGCACACAGTCCCAACCGCAGAAGACCGCCCGCCTGGGCTCCTCGCCGACCTCATGGGTCCGCTGATCGCCGCTTTCCGGAGGCGCCGGGAGGTCCCGGAAGCAGCCGACAGGACCATCGAGTGGGATTGGAAGGGCGACGACGGCCCCGACGGGCAGGTCTCAGATCAGCAGCAGCCCTGACACAAAAAACGGCCCCGCCTTAGCCTGGGAGTGCGACCAACCAGGAGGCGGAGCCATGGACCACGATACCCCCCCGTCCGAGCCCCAGAACGTCCCTTTCGGTAAGCGGCTCCAGATCATCCGGGAACGCCGCGGGCTCACCCGCACTGTCCTGGGCGGACTCGTCGGCAAGTCCGGTGAGTGGGTGAAGGCGGTCGAGAAGGGCCGCATCGACACCCCCAAGCTCCCCATCCTCCTCAAGTTGGCTGAGGCGCTGCGGGTGCGGAACCTGAACGAACTGACCGGAGACCAGTCCCTGTCCGTCGACATCTTCACTGGCCCCGGCCACGAACGCCTCCCCGCCGTGCGCGCCGCCGTCAACAAGCTGCCCGCCCTGCTCGGTGACCGCGACGCTCCCCCCGTGGAGCACCTGCGCGCCCGCCTCTCCCAGGCATGGGCGGCCCGCCACAGCAGCCCCTACCACCGCGACGTCCTCGGCCGGCTCCTGCCCGACCTCATCACCGACGCCCAGTTGGCCGCGCACCAGGCCGAGGACCGCACAACCCGCCGCCGCGCCCAAGCCGTCCTCGCCGAAACCTACGCTCTCGCGCAGTTCTTCATCGCCTACCAGCCCGCCCAGGATCTGCTGTGGCGGGTCGCCGAAAGGGGCATGGTGGCCGCCCAGGACTCCGGGGACCTGCACGCGATCGGGGTGGCGTCCTGGCTGATGGCCCAGGCCCATAGGGACGCCGGGGACTGGGACGCCGCCGACCTGGTCACCACGGACACGGTGGCGCTGCTGGAGCCGCGCGCGGCCGACGACGGGGCCGACGCGCTGGCCATGCACGGGTCGCTGGTGTTCGAGTCCGGGTACACGGCCGCGCGCGCGGGGCGGATGGGGGATGCGTGGCGGAACTACGACCAGGCCGCGGCGATCGCCTCCGGACTCCCGGGGGACTACTACCACCCCGTCACGTCGTTCTCCCGGGCGATCATGGGGGCGCACGCCACCACCATCGCCGTGGAGCTGCGCGCCGGCGGCGAGTCCGTGCGCCAGTCCGAGCGCGCCCCCGCGTCGGCGATCCCCTCCCGGCCGCGGCGGGCCCGCCACGAGGTGGAGCAGGCCCGCGCCTACCACCTCGACGCCCAGCACCAGGCGGCCATGGCCACCCTGGAAGGGGCGCATGAGGCGGCGCCGGAGACCATCCGCTACAACGGCTACGCGAGGCGGATCGTGCTGGAGGAGCTGGACGCGCGCGAGCCCGCCCGGCGGCGGCGCGCCTCCGATCTCGCGCACCGCATCGGGATGCTCACCTGAGGGGGTAGGAACCCTACCCTCCCTGCGGGCACGGCGGCTCTAGCGTGCCGGTATGGACACCGCGACCCCCGCCTCCGAGAACACGCCAGTGGAGCTCGACGCGAACGCGCTCGCGCAGCTCCGCGCCGAATTCGGCCAGGAGTGGGACATCTGCCGGGACACCGGCACCGGCCGCATCGTCGCGACCCACCGCACCGAACCCTACGACGCCAAGCGTGAGGCGTGGATCCTGCGGACCACCGTCACCACCGCGACCCCTGAGGCGATGCACACCCGCCTCACCATCCAGGAGGCCGTGCGGTCCGGGGACATGTACGAGCGCATCCCCGACGGGCACGGCAGCGTCGTCCCCCCCGGCGGACTCGTGCAGGACTTCGGCGACGTGTGGCGGATCGAGTGCCGGGTGCTGTCCGGGGCGGAGTACTACACGCTCGCCCGCCACGTCCCCCCGCCCGCCGGATCGGAAGCCTACGGGGTGGAGCAGCACCGGCGCGGCCCCTCCACCGCGGACCGGATCCGCCGGTGGCTGGTCGATCAGGCCGAGGCCATGAAGGCGTTCGAGGACTCCCGCCGCTGAGCTTCCGCGCGCCGGTTCGGGTCCTTATCCCGGGGGAGGCCGGCGCGCGGACCTGGTGTCGCACCGATATGGCGTGTGCGGCAACCGCCCGCCCGGTGTCCGATGCTGTGCCCCCTCGGGGGCTACCGGGCGGGCACCCACAATCCCCCCTGCCCGGTCGAGGCGCGGGCGCGCATGCCGGGCAGGGGCCCCTGACGTGAGGAGGACCCTATGGCTGGCGGGCCCTGCCCGGTCACCGGAGGCAGCCACACCCCGCAGGAGCACCCCGACGACCCGTCGGGGGTGGTGTGCACGGCGTGCGGCGAAACCTTCGGGTGACGGGCCTACCGGCCTGAGCGTCCCCCCGCGGCCCCCTGCCCCGTCCCCTCGGGCAGGGGGCGCTCTCATGGGCACCAGCCGCGCCAGGTCCACACGTGCGGGTCTCCGCCGGGCTCGGGCTCGTACACCGCCCGCGCCCCGGGGTCGGCCGGGCAGCACCGGGGCCCGTCGACCACCATGTGCGTCCCCCACCCCTCGACATCCGGGCCCAGGTCCGACAGCGCGTGCTCCTGCACCTGCCCGTCCAGCGGCCCGCCGTACAGCACCACCCGCACCACCTCAGCCATGGGTCTATGGTGCCCGGCCGCCAGGTCCGCGCGCGCAGGGTGGCCGCGCCCGGACACGGGTACAGGGCGGTCATGGAGCTACCCCCCGACGACGGGCGAGAAGTCACCGACCAGGAATGGGAGGCCGTGCGCGCCGCACTCGGAACCACCGGCGATGAGCCGACCACCCGGGAGGAGCGGGCCGCGCTGCTGGAGAACTACCGAAAATCCTGGTCCTGATCAGGCAAAACCCCGACCGCCCCCACCCCGGCGCGGGCACCACCGCAGTGTGGACTGCATGCTCGCCCGCGCCACCGACACGCTCCCCGAAGGCCCGCACTGGCGGTACGAACCCAAATGGGACGGGTTCAGGGCGATCGCCCAGATCGACGGGCGGGTGGTGCTCTCCTCCCGCAGCGGCGCCCGGCTCGACCGCAAATTCCCCGAGATCACCCAAGCCCTCGCCGCGGTCCCCGGCGGCGCCACCCTCGACGGCGAAATCGTCCGGTGGGGCGGCGGGAAGCTGGACTTCGACGCGCTGCTGCGCCGCAACCGCGCCAGCGCGCGCACCGCCCCCGCGCTCGCCCGCACCGAACCCTGCCACCTCATCGTGTTCGACCTGCTCCGGCACAACGGCCGCGACATCACCCGGCGGCCCCTCGACCAGCGCCGCGCCACCCTCACCGACCTCCTCAACGGCATCGACGACCCCACGCTCATGCTGTCCTGGCAGACCAGCGATGTGGACGAGGCCATGGAGTGGTGGTCCGGGCTCGCCGACGTCGGCGTGGAGGGCCTCGTCGCCAAGGACGGGCGCAGCCGCTACCGGCCCGGCCACCGCGGATGGCTCAAGTACAAGCGCCGCGTGACCACCGACGCCATCGTCGGCGGCATCATCGGGAAAACCCACAGCCCCCGATCGCTGATCCTCGGACGCTACGACACCGGCGGCAGGCTGCGCATCGCCGGACGCACCACCGACCTGAGCAGGCGGCAGCAGGAAGAACTCGCCGAGCACGGGCTGCACAAGGCGTCCGCGGGACATCCGTGGCCGGCGACGCTCGCGCCCAGGTGGGGTAGCCGGGAGCGCATCGCCTACACCCGGGTCGAGCCGACCATCGTCGTGGAAGTGGAGCCCGACACCGCCACCACCGGGCACGCCTGGCGCCACGCCGTGAGGTACCGGCGCCCCAGACCCGACCGGACCCCCGCCGACGTCCCCACCGGCCTGGACACCGAATGAGCTCGCCCATCACCCACCTGCCGCCCCGCGTCACCTACCGCGGCGCCGGCGGCCAGGTGTACCTCCTCGCCTGGGTGCGCACCCCCGGCGGGATGCGCGCACGCGTCACCTGGTGCGAGATCTACGAGACCAGCACCGACTACCGGTGGCAGGTCGCCGACGTGCCCGTCTCACAGGTCACGCGCGTGGACGGGCAGGTGTACGTGCAGGTGCCCGTCATCGAGCGGGCGAGATCACCCACCACTCCCCCGAGCAGCCCCGCTCCTGGCGAAAGAAACGCTGACCCAGGCGCGCGAAAAAGCCCCGCCCCCACACGGGGACGGGGCGCGTTCTCCCTCGGGCCGTGCGACGACGCTAACACCGCCGCGCGCGGCCGCACCATAGGTCAGGCTGCGACGACCAGCGACGGCTTCGGCTTCACCTGACCGCGCATCAGCAGCGACAGCCCGGTCAGCACCATCGCGTCCACCGCACCCACCACCCCTGGCCCCACGTCGAACCCGTAACCGGCAGCCAGCGCCGCGACCGCCGTCACCAGGGTCGTGAACGCCGCCGGGCCGATCGGGCGCGTCTGCACCGCCGTGGCCACACCGAACACCGCGGTGATCGCAGCGACGACCAGCGCCGCCTGCTCCCCCGACAACCCCGGCACACCCAGCGCGGTACCCAGGCCCAGCGCCGCCGAGATGAATCCGAGGATCAGCGCCGGCTCCCGGCCGAAGATCTTGAACTTCTCAGGCATCCTGTCTCCTGACATGCGAAAACCCCGCACACAGGCGGGGTGAACCTTCAATGTGGGACTGGGCTACTTCCACTCGTGGAGGTAGACGTGGGCGGACTTGACCTTGACCGGCTTGTCGCCGTACTGGACGACGCGCACGCGCACCCGGTGACCCTTCAACACCTTCTCCGGCAGGTGGTAGGCGACGTGGCAGTTCCCGCCGGCGTGGATGGAGGGGGTGCCGATGGCGTGGTCGAGGTTGATCTCCCAGCTGCCGGTGCCGGACTTCTCCTCCATCGCCTCTTCGGTGTTGGGCCCGTACTCGCCGTCCTCGAAGAGCCCGGCGTCCCGCTGGAACGCTTCGACGGCGTCCTCGGTCGTGCCGCCGTACTTGCCGTCGGTGCCCCAGCGGCCCAGGTCGTAGCCGTGCTCGTCCAGCCATTCCTGGACGCGGCGCACCTTGGCGCCCGACGCGCCCCGCTTGAGGATCCCGTCGGGCAGGTCCACGCCCCCGCGCTTTTCGTAGTGGGAGGCGCGCATCTGGACCTCGGCGCCCTCGGGCAGGTCGGTGCCGTCGAGGACCGCCATCGCGGCGAGGTTGTAGACCGACTCGCCGAAGACGACGGACCAGTACTTGCCCTTGCCGGCGCCCTGCTTGTTGGACAGTTCGAGGGTGGTCCACTGGCCGGGCTGAAGGACCTGCCCTTCCCCGGCGCTGTACCAGCTGAAATCGGGCACGTCGTCTTCTCCTTCGATGGTGCGAGTTGAGGTGCCGTAGCGCGGCCGCACGTAGGCGTAGGCGCTCGCCATAGACCTGGTCTTCTGGTAGACCCCGTCGCCGTTGGCGTAGTCGCCGCCCCACGACCCGGAGGTGTTGCCGCCGATGGTGGTGACGTAGGCGCCGGACACCCTGACGACGATCTCCACGTGGGTGCCGCCGCCGGGTCCGATCATCATCAGGTCACCGGACTTCGCCCGCGAGTACAGGCGTCCGCGCGCCCGCCCCCACGCCACCTGCTGCAGGCACGACGCGGTCAGCGGGAAGTCCACGTTCGGGCGGCCGCCGGCGGCCAGGAACCCGGCGCAAGTGAAGGTCGCGCACCACGGCTGGTAGTTCGACCACTCCAGGCCCGGCACCGATGGGCTGTACTTCTGCTGGTTGGAGCGAGGGCCTTCGCGGTAGCCGCGCTGGTCGCGCAGCCACTCGAAGAGGGCCGCTTTACCGATCGCCATCGTCGCCCTCCTCTCCCTCGATCGCGTCCCACAGGCCTTCGTCCTCATCGACCGGGTCGTCGGGGTCCTGCAGCTCATCGGCGTCGGGCACGGGCTGGCCGTCCTCGTCGAGGTCGGGTTCGCGGCGCTCCTCAGCGGCCTCTTCCACGGTCTTGGCGGAGAGGTCCTGCTCGCGCTCCCGGGCGGCCTGGTGCAGGCGCGCCTGGTCCTGCTCGTAGTCGGGCGAGAAGACGGGCTCCTCGACAGGCTGGACGTGTTCGCTCATGCGCCCTCCAGCGCTCATGAAAAAGGCCCCTTGCGGGGCCTATGTGGAGAAATCGGACTCGGAGCGCGGTGGTCGCCCCAGCGGCCCCGGCTGGCCCCCGTGCTGCACGCACTGCAGCCACAGCTCCGCCGCCCGGTCGCGCCACCACGCCGCACGCGCCTCCGCGTCCCGGCGGGCATCGTCGGCGTGGCGCCGCCAGTCCTCGGAGTCCTTGATGACGTCGCGCTCACGCGCGCGCGCCCCGTCACGGTGCGCCGCCCACGCCTTGGCGATAGCCAGGAGCGTGCCGCCGATACCGGCGGTGCCCACCAGCGCGAGCAGTTCAGGCAGACCTAGGTGCACGATTGGCCGCCTCTCTAGCCAGGTGGGCGATTTTCCAGACTCCCCTCCACCGATCAGCCAGCAGCAGCGTGCACACGGTCGCTACGGTGCCCAGCACGGACAGCCCGAGGGAGGCGGGAATGTGCCACCACAGCGCTATGGCCACCGCAGCCGTGGATACAGTCACCATCGGCAACCCCAGGAGCTCGCCGGACCACCGGCCGCGCAGCGTGCCGTACAGGCAGGAGAGGCCGCCGGCGACCATCGCCGCGGCGTAGCCGAACGCGACAATCTGCCCTCCGCCGGACAGCAGCGGGTGGCCCGGCCACCACAGCGACCACGCCCCGCCGCAGATCACCATCAGGTAGGTGGCGCCGCGCAGCCACCGGCCACCTTCGGCGGCCACGACCTGCGTCACGTCCCGGTCGCCCCCTCTGTCTTCACGCCGCCCGAGCGCGCCATGTACTCGGCGCTGTCGTCGCGCAGCGGCAGCTCCTCGCGCCCATACCGCTGGCGGCGCGCCGCATCCAGTGCGGCATAGTCCAGCGCCGCCCCGGGCGCGGTGTCGCCGCTGCCCGCCTCGGGCATCCGCGGCGGCGGGGTCGGCCGCGGGCGTGTCCCCGCGCCGGGCTGCGCATCCCCTATCGGGCTGGGCAGGCGCCGGCGGTCACTCGTAGCCATGGCCACCTCACATCATGGGCTCGACGGTGATGTCATTGGGGTACAGCAGGTCATAGGCCTGGCTGATGTCGCCGCCGGAGGCGTCGGTGCGGTTCCAGTCGTAGGTGGTGGAGGTGCGCCAGGTGGGGGTGAGCGTGTAGTCGGCGTTCCCGGCGAGCTGCAGGTAGATGGTGGCGGAGGCGGTGCGGCCCGCTGCGCCGCGGGAGGCGACGTCGGACTGGGGGCAGCGCACCATCGCGGAGCGTTTGAGGTCCGCGGCGAGCGTGCCCGCACCGCTGAGTCTGAACCCGGTCGCCAAGGTGGCGTTCGTGCTGCCGTAGTTGTAGCCGCACATGTTGATCACCACTTTGACGCGGCCCGACCAGGGGGCGGTGAACGGCAGCGCCGGGAACTGGTCGCTGGTGAAATCCACCCAGTCGCCGGTCCCGGTCGCACTCGGCTGCGCCTGCATCGCCGTCGTTTTCGGGGCGTGGCGCTCCGACGCGATCGTGTGCGTGGGATCCAGGAACAGCACGCCGGGTTCAGTCGACGTGGCCTCCGCGATCCCGTCGTAGTCGGAGGACAGTACGATCCGGCGGGCATACAGCTCCGCGCGCGCATACTCCCGCGCCGACGTCGTCCCGTCCAAGAAGAACAGTGACCGCAGACCCGCGCCCGGCCCGGTGTCCACGCGCGGCGACTGCACCGTCACCCGGGGAACCTCCCCGGTGGAGCTGCGGAACGAATACAGGGCCCCCGGCACGGCGATCGCGGGCTCCGCCACGGAGTCCTGCGGGGTCACCGACACCTCCGTGTGGGCATCGGAGGCGCTGATCTGCACCTGCGACCCGTTCGGCGCCTGATGCCGGGAGAACGCCTCCCCGGCCGTCGCCGACATCGCCGAGTACGGGGCGGCCGTCTGCAGCGCCGAGTCGGAGTACAGGACGAACGTGGCCTCGTTGGGGTCGGCGAGCACCCCGCCGACGGTGGTGTTGGGGTCCGCGTCGTCGCCCCACACCGAAAACTCAGCCTGCCCGTCCAGCGCCGCGAGTTGGGCGCGGGCCCCCGACATCGACGACATGCGGGTGCGCACCACCCCTGTTCCGGTCTCCTCGATCACACCGTAATTCGAGCCGGCGACGTCCTCACCGATCTCGATCGTGGACCCAGAGATGACCGAGCCGGTGATGGTGCCGGTGAACGCCGCACTGCCGGTGGCGGCGTCGATGGCCACCGTCAGCTCACCGAGCGGACCGTAGGCGCGGAAACCGTCGGGGTTGGTCTCCACCCTGGCCCCATTGGGGTCCCCGGACACCATCCGGGAGGCGTAGACGATGAGCGCCGCGAACTTGTCCGCGGTCACCACACCCGCCTGCAGCATGCCCGTGGTGATGCTGTTCGGGCCGATGTCGGTCTCGGCGGCCTGCAGCGGAGTGCCCGCCGTCTCCGTCGACGCCGCACCGGCGATACCGCTGGTATTGACGCCCACCAGCCGCACGTAGTGCTCGACGTAGGGCAGCGGGACCACCGGGTACGCTCCGCCGTCACCGGACTGGGTGATGGTGCCGACGAACGTCGCCGCGGAGGGCTCGAACCCGCTGGTGGTGGAGACGTGCACCGCCACGTGCGCGAAGTCGCCGGGCAGCGCGAGGTCGTTGGCGAGCTGGCCGTCCCAGGTGACGCGCAGCCCGCCCAGCGAGGGGGTGACGGCCGGGGCGGTCGGCGCCGGCGGCGGGTCTCCGCTCTCGGCCGACAGGCCTACCGTGCCGTCGGGGAGCCATCCGATGCGCTGGCGCACCGTGCCGGACTCGTCGCGGACCTCCAGCGACTGGCCGTCCTCCAGGCTGGAGTGCGCCAGCTGGGGGCGGCGGTTGCCGCGCTCCACCGCGTCCAGGCGCCGCTCCATTCGCAGGAAGATGCGCTGGTACTCCTGCAGGACCGCCTGCGTCTGCGGGTCCATCAGATGGCACCTCCGTACCGGAACCGGTCGCTGCGGGAGCAGGTGACGGTGATCTGACCCGAGGGGTCGTCGGGGTCATAGGTGTAGGAGAGGATCCGCACCCACAGTCGCACCCAGCGGCCCCACGCGTAGCACTCCACCTGCACGTCATCGCCCGGCTCGAACGTCCCGATCGGCGCGTTGGGGTGGTCGCCGTGGATCGTGAACTTCGTGATGTCGTCGAGGTGGTAATACCGCAGCAGCTCGTCCGTGGCCTGCGCCTTCAGGCTGGCCTTGTTGGAGATCTCGGGGCGGTCGATGGTGCGCGCGGTGCGCAGCCGCCCGTCGCGGATCCGCGCGGTCGCGCGGACCTGCTTCGAGCCCTCGCCGCTGCCGAGGGCGATGACCTCGTTCGCCCACTCGCTGGTGTCGCGGCTGACCGCCACCAGCTCGGACACGTTCTCGTCCTGCACGAACCGGCGGCCGCTGCGGCGCCCCAGCCTCGGGTAGCCGAACTGGAGTTCCATGACCACCGACTCCTTGGAGTCGTCGGCCCACCGATAGGACTCGCGGTAGTCGAACGGGGCCTGCTTCGCAAGCTCCTCGACGTGGCGGCCGATGTCGACGCTGTCCCACCACGCCAGCCGGTACCGCCACCACACCGTCTTGCCTTTGGCGGCGACGGGTTTCTTATCCTTCTTCGTCCACACCTTGTCGATCGGGATCGGCGGGTCTTCGACCTGCTTGGGGTCGTCGCCCAGGCTTCCGTCTTCGTCGAGCGCGCGGGCGTTGTGCCACTCCCCCAGGCTGTAGTCCGTGCTGGTGGGGGTGTAGGTGACGCCGAGGTCACCGTCCGGCTGTGCTTGCAGGTGGTCCCACAGCGCGCGGACCACGGTCAGCGGGTCGACCCCGTGCCCGGTGGTGCCGTCGTCCGACCCACCCCACGTGAGCGTGCTCGTGAGCGGCTGGTCCGTGGCGTAGCTGGTGAACCCGTCGATCTCCAGGTCCAACTTGTCGCCGAGCGGATCCGCCCGGGTGAGAATCCCGCCGCCCCGCAGCTCCCCCGCCGCCTCCGCGAAGATCAGCGTGGAGTGCTCCTCAAGGATCGGCAGGCCATCCTCGGCGAGCAGCTCCTTGTAGACGGGGTCGATCTCCGCGCGGATCTCATACGGGCCCGACAGCGACGGGGTGATCTGCACCCCCGACAGCGGCAGCTCACGGTGCAGCCACTCCCCGGTCAGCACCCGCTGGGCGTAGTAGCGCCACAGCGGCGCCGGGTCCGCCTCGCCCCGCTCGGGGGTCGCCACCGGGTGCACCGTCGGCAGGGCAGGCAGCAGGATCGCTGTGGCGGCCATGACCCCGGTGGTGTCGGCGGTGAGCGTGTATGGCTCGGTGGGCCCGGCGGGCGGCTGCTCGTAGGCGGCGATGATCGCGCGGGAGAGGTTCGCGACCTCGCTGAGCCCGGTCGGCGACCACGCTTTGGGGGTGTCGTTCCAGTTGAACCCGAACGCCACCAGCACCGCGCCCGCCGGGGCGTCCACGCTGGGCAGGTCGATGGTGGTGGTGTCGGGGTCGTTGACGTGCTCCACGACAGACACCGGGGCGTGGCCGCGCCACGCCGCGAGCACCGCGAACTGCCAGTGCGCCGCCCCGAACCCGATCGTGTAGTCCGCGGGCTCCGAGGACGCTTCGCGCTCGTAGACCCAGTTGCCGACGTTGTTGCCCTCGAACACCGACTCCAACACCAGATCCCAGCCCGGCGGCGGGGTGATGCCCTGGGCGTCGTTGCTCGTGACCAGCAGCAGCAGGCGGTCGCCGTCGGCCACACCCGCCGGGACCGCCACCGTCACCTGGTCGACGAAGTCACCCGCAGAGGCGGCGCCGACGAAGGTCACAGCGACGCCTCGGGCGCCGGAACCTCAAGGAACTCCAGGTCAACACTGAAGTTCGCCCACTCGTCGGCGACCAGCCGCCCGTTCTGCCCGGCGGTGCCCATGACGTACATGCGCACATCCACCGTCTGGCCGCGCAACGCCGCGGGGATGTCGATCTGGTCCTTGTTCGACGCACTGCAGCGGTACCCGTTCGTGGTGCTGGTCTGGTTGAAGTTGTAGGCCGAGGGCGTGGTGGTGACCTCCTCGGTGCCCAGCAGGCCGATCCACAGCTGTCCGCGCGCGTCCTCCGTGCCCGCCGTCGACCCCGTCGGCTTCAGGAACGCGTTGTCCCAGTCCGCGAGCACCTGCACCTGCGTCGCCCACGACGGGATCGTCACCGTCCAGTCGTGCTGCGGCCACCGCTCGAAGTCGGGGTCGACGATGTTGCCGGCCTCGTCCCAGTCGACACCGTTGGACTTGGTGCCGCCGCGCTGCACACGCAGGGTGCGCTGCCGGCGGGCGTCCATCATCTCCCGCAGATCCGTGATGTAGGCCTGCTCCACGGCCGCCGTGTTCGCGGGCATGTCGATGCGCGCCAGCACCACGCCGGTGGTGTTCGCGGGCAGTTCCGTCTCCGTGCCGGAGACGCCTTCGATCACCCGGAAGTAGTAGACGTTGTCCGTGGCCGGGTTGTGGCCCCACGGCGTCCCGTCGATGTTGGGGTCCTCCACGCGGAGGATCACCAGGTCGGAGCGGACCGCGCCCGCGGTCGGGTTGATCGCGACCTCGGCTGAGCCGACGTTGTAGCCGAAGTAGGACCCCTGGAAGGTCTCCTCCTGCCCGAGCGCGACGAACCCGCCGGCGGCCACGTCAACGGCCCCGCCCGGCACTGTCAGCTCCGACACCCGCAGGTCGCCGGACCCGAGGACGCCGTTGCCCGAGCGGGTGGCGGCCTGCTGGTTCAGGCGGGCGATCTGCTCGCTGGACGTCGCGCCGGCCACCGCCCACGAGTCGACCTGCAGCGTCATGTGCTCTCCCTGCTCATGGTGTGGTGTGGGCGTGGCGGTAGCGCACGGTGGCGCTGGCCTGCCCGGTCAGGTCGGTGCCGGTGAACCGGATCGTGGTCTGGCCGACCGGGAGAGCGAGCTCGGCCATGCGGGAGCCACGCAGCTTCCCGTCCAGAGAGGCGCCGTCGCCGCGCAGGCACGTGCGCGCCCACGGGCGGGTGTCGATCTCCACGTATTCGCCGGCGGCCAGCGTCGTGTCGAGGCGCACCGCCGCGTCGGTGCCGACGTAGGCCAGGGCGGGCTGGGACACGGGGCCGTCGATGCGCAGCACCGGCCAGGTGGCGGCCTCGCCCAGGTTGCGGGCGACGTCCTGGCGGGCCGCTCCCGCACCCCAGGTGATGGGCCAGGTGACGGGCCAGGTGATGCCGGACCCGCCCTCGGTGATGAGGTTCAGGTGCAGCGCGTACTCGGTGTCGGAGTAGTACAGCCGGTCTGAGGTGACGAACGTGGCGACGTGGTCGGTGACACCGTCCGGGCGCAGGCGCATGCCCGCGTCCGTCAGGCGCCGCGGCCGCCCGTACACCACCACCGTGGATGTCCCGGCTTGGCGCATGCGCAGCGGCACCACGGCGCGGGAGGTGAGCCGCACCAGGGGGGCGTCCCAAGCTGCCCGCAATTCGGCGAGCGCGGCGCGAGACGCGGCCGCGTCAGCGGTGTCCGTGAAGATCTCCCACGTCAGCGTCCTGCTGTCGCGGAAGTCGCGGCCGAACTGGATTCCGCCCTCGCCCGGGTTGACCGTGTCGCCGTCGCGCTGGTCGGCGTCGCCGATCTCGAAGTTGTCGACCTGCAGGGTGGTGAGGTCGCCGAACAGCAGCGACCCGTCCAGCTCGAACTGGTTCACGGCGAGTTCAGCCACCGGAATGCACCCCGCCCTTCCTGGCCACCCGCAAACCGTGGTTGACCTCGGAGAACGCGTTGCGGAACGTGGCCTCCCCGTTGTGAAGGTGCTGCTCGTAGGTGCCGATCAGCGGCGAGGACGCGCCGTCCCCGCCCTGCACCCCGGACGACCCGGCGCGGGCGGCCTCGGCCAGCATCCGCGCGGACTCCTGCGTGGAATAGACCTGCGCGGAGGTGTCGAAACGCGCCAGCTCCGGGCCCTGCTCCCCCACCACCGTCCAGCCGCGGGCGGTGCCGCCGCCGGCGAGCCCTGCCAGCTGCGGGTAGTCCAGGAGTGGGTGCCTACCGTCCTCCTGCTCGTCCTGGCGGAGGATGTCGATCAGGCCGCCGTCGCGGTACCCCACCCGGTTCCACATGGGGCGGAAGACCGTGCCGCCGTAGTAATTGCGGCCAGCGGTGACGTTGTCGCTCTGGTTGCCACCGACGCGGCGGCCGCCACCGGGCGAGGTCACTAGGTTGACATGCCGTGTCCCATATACGGCAACGTCTCCCGGTTGAGGGTAAGATGCCCGACTCATTCCGGACGTGTAGTAATCGCCCGTCCATGCAGTTCGGGCCGCGCCACCGAGCGCCTTGCTGGCACCGGCCTTCGCAAAAAGCCACGATATGAACATGGCGCACCACGGCGCCCCGTTCATCCCATACCAGCTGGTGATCGCGTTGACGTTGTTGCCGCCGGACTCCGGGTATTTCCCGATCGATTCGTTGGCCAGCCGGACGACCCCCATCGGCCCGCCGGCGTACTGCTTGAACTGATCGGCGGCCTCATCACCCACGGAGTCGATCAGCCGCCGCAGCATCCGCCCGTAGGACTCCCGGGTGTCCTTGCGGTGGTCATCCACGCGATCCCACGGGGTATCACCGCCACCCCGGGTGATCCACCCGCCGGTGGCGAACCCCGGCATCAGCGCCTCACGGGGGATGCGCTGCTCGTTGAGGGCGTCCATGACCCCGGTGCCGTAGTAGTCCACGGCGGAGGCGCGCTGCATGTACTCGCCCTGCGACGCCCAGATCGGGATGCTGTCGGACGTCTTGGTGCCGGGCCCGTAGATGGGGCCGCCGGCCGCGCGCCCGTACCCGAACCCCTGCCGCCCGTACCGGCTGAACGGGTCGTTGGGCGAGTTCATGTCCTGCAGGCTCCAGGAGCCCGACGCCGACACACCGATGCGGGTCTTGATGTCCTTGGGGAACCCCAGCATCTCGTTCGCGAGATCCTTGGCTTCCTGTTTGGTGAACCCCGACTGCCGGGCGAGCTGGATCAACTTCTTGCGGGCCCGCTCGTGGGCGTCGCGCATCGCGTCGGAGGACTCGCCGTTGGCCCTCATGGATTCGAGGTGGTCCAGCGTCGAATCCCGCAACTGGATCAGGTTGCGGCGGTTCGCGCGCCCCGCCTCGGTGTTGGTGTTGAGGGTCGCCCCGTTCTGCTGGATGCCCGCCGTCGCCTGGTCCAAGGCCTCCTCGAAGGAGATCTCCGACTGCATCGCCGAGATGTTCGCCGAGGTCAGCTCGTCCAGAGCGGTCCGCAGGTCGCGGACCTTCGTGGCGCCAGCGCCCACCGAGGTGTTGTACATGCCCTGCTGCTCGGTGGCAGCGGCCTGGACTTCCTGCTCACGCTGGTAGGCGGCGGTGGCCTCGTTGACGGCCGTGTTCTGCCCGTTGATGGCCTCTTGGAGCGTCACCAGGTCGTCGCGGGCCGTGGAGTACTGGCCATAGGTCAGCTCGCCCTGGGCGTAGGCCCGCTCGTTCGCGTTGATCTGGTCGAGGATCTTGTCGTTGAGGCGCTGCATCGCGTCGCCTTGGCCCACGGCGGCACTGGTGACCTCGCCGATGCCGATGCCGAGGCGCTCGGACACCTCCAGCAGACCTTCATCCTCTAGGGCCATCGCGACGGTCTGGCGGGTGTTCTCCCCGATGGCGCCGGAGTCCGCCTCGATCGCGGAGGTGAGCGCCGAGGTCTTGGCCGCGGCGTCGGCCTTGGCGTTGGCGAAGAACCCGAGAGCCGTCACGCCCGCGGTGATCGCCAGGCCCCACGGGCCTCCGAGGGCGCCGACCACTCCGCCGAGCGCGCCGCGGAACCCGCGAGTGGCCTTGGTGGCGGTGCCAGCAGGTGCGGTGACGGAGGAGAACGAGTCGCCCATGTCGCGGATGCGGCCGGGCAGTTCCCGCAGAGGTTGGATCAGCCCTTGGTTCACACGCCCGAACAGGGAGAACGCGGCCCGGGCGGTGCCGAACGCGACGGCGGCCTGGATCAGCCACGGCGCGGTGTCAGCCACCCACGAGACGGCCTCCGCGAACTGGCCCAGCCCCTTGGCGTAGACCGTGCCGAGGGGGGCGACGGCGACACCCACATCGATAGCCGCACCCGCGATGGAGCCGAAGGTGTCCGCGAACACCGGCCCGTTCTGGATGGTCCAATCGATGAACCCCGTGAAGTTGCTGCTTTCGTTGGCCCACGCCGCCATGTCCGCCGTCAGATTCTGGAAGCCGGGGCCAACCCGGTTCCACAGCGGCTCCAGCGACACGACCAGACCGGTCGCCGTCAACGCGAGGTTGCCCGCGCTCTTGCCGAGGCTGTCGATGGTCGGGCCCGCCTGGCGGGCAGCGAAGTCAGTGAACCGCTGCCACTCCGGCGAACCCAGCCCCGCCTCGGCCGACTCCAATAGCTCATCGAACCCGTCGGCGGCCGACCGCACGATCGGCGTCAGAGTCGGCAGCTGCGACTCCAGAAGCCCGAGGCTGCGGTTGACCACCGGCAGCGTGTCGGACTGCAGGCCGCGCTGCCACTGCTCGTAGGCGTCGGTCAGCGACCCCCACGCGTCCACGGTGTTGCGGGCCTGCGGGGTCAGCCCGGCCAGGGCCTCCTCGTAGGCCTTGGTGGCCTCCTTGCCGCCCTCGGCGGCGGCCGCTTCCTTCTGGATGACGTCGGCGACGTCGAGCACTGCGGGCACGGTGGCTGCGGCGAACGCGCCCGCGCCGGCAGTGGCCGCGCTGAACCCGGACACAAGCCCGCCCAGCGCGCCGGTGAGAGCGCCCACCGCGGGCACCAGGGCGGGGCCGCCGATCGCCGCACCCGCTCCGGCGGCGGGCGACAGGCCAGTGAACGACTGCCCGCCACCGCCGCGCGCACTGCCGCCGCGGCCGCCCGTACTCGGCGGAGCGAGGGGGCCACCGGTCTGCTTGGTGCGGACGTTGACCGTAACGGTTCGCCCGTCGAGCCGGTTGGCCGCCTTCTCCAGCCCCACCAACCGCGCGAGCGCCGCCCTCGTATCGGCCTCGACAGGGACGTCGACCTTCAGGTCCTTGGTTGTGGCCTTCAGTTTCGACCGGAGCTCAGGCCCGAACCGCTTGGAGTCCGGCAGGATGTCGACATACACGCGGCCGGCAGAGGGCATCGTCCACCCCCTAAGCGGCGTGTGCTGGTGAGAAGCGGTTCAAGTAGTCGAGGTGCCGCTGGTCCATCTGCGGCTTCTCGCGCACCTGCTTGGCCTCAGGAATCGGGTACGGCTTGATCCCCGGCGGTTTGCCCTTCAGGTGCAGGCCGACCCACAGCAGCCCGTACAGCGCCTGGATGCGGGTGTCCAGCAGCGCGACCTGCTGGTTGATCTCCGGGAACGGGCGCGCGGAGTCCAACCCGGCCAGCGCCGCCTTGGTGCGCGGCATCCGGTCCATGTCCCGCAGCACCAGCAGGCACATGCGCCGCCACGACAGCGCCGGCGACCCGCGGTAGAAGTCGATCAGGTCGAGGCCGCGGTCGAGGAGGTCCAGCTCGACCGCGTCGGGGTGCTCCTCTAGGAGTCGGAGGAGCTGTCGCCTTCCCCCACGGCGGCCCCGGCCATGTCCTCGAAGTACTGGTGGATGCGCCCGAGTTCGTAGCCGGGGTGGTCGTTGAGGACCGCCTTGATGGTCTTGTCGAGGTTCTCCTCGTTCACCTTGAGGGCGCCCCGCAGCCAGTTGGGCTGGTCACCGACGATGAATGAGCGGTGGGTCCACCACGACCAGTCGATGACCGGCTTGAACACGTACTCGGTGCCGTCGCCCATGACGAAGGGGACATCTTCGCGCATCGCCTCGGTGATCTGGGCGTCCTGCCGGTCCGGCAGGTTGTCGACCTTCACCGGTGCGGGCTTCTTGCTCTGTGTCACTGGGTCCTCCTGTGCAGGCCTCGTGCAGACCGTGGGGTGAGAGCGGCCGGGGCGGGCCTGCACGTGGTGCGCCCCGGCCGCCCGATCATGGGGGTTAGGCCGCGACGGTGATCTCGATGGAGTCCGACAGGCCCCGGTAGGTGCCGGTGACCGTGGCGGTACCCTCGGCCACACCGGTGACCAGGCCGGCGTCGTCCACTGTGGCGATTGCCGGGTCGGAGGACTCCCAATCGGCGTCGGAGGCCACGTCGGCGCCCGGGTCCTCGTTGTAGTAGGTGACGTCCGCGGTGAGCTGGGAGGTGTTGGTGCCGGCCAGCGACAGCTCGGCGGTGCCGGAGACGGTGAGGGTCTCGATGGGCAGCCACACCCCGTTCGCGAGGACATACCGGTCGAACAGCGTCTTGTCACTCAGCTCGTAGGCGG
Organism: Streptomonospora halophila; assembly: GCF_039542725.1. Lineage (NCBI taxonomy): Bacteria > Bacillati > Actinomycetota > Actinomycetes > Streptosporangiales > Nocardiopsidaceae > Streptomonospora > Streptomonospora halophila. The sequence goes on from NZ_BAABIK010000002.1 coordinate 94,815, forward strand.
TCCACGTGAAGTTGTAGCCGATGACCTCTTCGGCGTTGTTCATCTGCTCGCCGCGGGTGGTGATCTCCGCCTTGGGGACGATGGTCCTCAGGTGGTTCGTGCCGTCGAAGGAATCGATCGCGAGCATGTAGGCGCGCTGGCCCTCGGGGCGCTTCACGGGGAAGTGGATGACGCCGCCCGTCAGCTCCTTGACGTCGGCGAAGGGAACGTTGTCGTAGAGCGCCCTCGTGTAGGCGTTGGTCTCCCACGCCGTGAACGAGAACGTCTTCGTCGCACTGGAGACGTCGGTGCGCACCGCGGACTTGTAGCCCCACGGGCGCCGCTCGATGCGCTCCTCCTCGTAGGCCTCGTTCACGCCCTCGGTGGAGATGAGCCCGAGGTCGCGCCACCCCTCGGCGGACGAGAACGCCGCCATCCCCGTGGGCGTCACAGACCCGGTGGGGGCGATGTAGCACTTGCCGCCGTCTACTGCTGACCTCAGCGCATCCGGGTTGTCGGCCATGTCACTCCTCCAAGCCCGGTGTGCGGGCACAAGTTGACCCCGCACAGCGGCGGGGTCAGGGGTTTGCTTACCGGTCAGGTGTGCAGGCCTGAGTCAGGATTGCGGAATGGGGCGCAGCACCAGCTCGCAGGTGAAACCGGCGACGCGCACGCTGTCGTTGGGGTCCTCGCGCGGCTCCGGCGTGGTGGTGTTGCGGACCGTGGACACGGTCACCAGCTCGACGGTGCGCCCGCCCAGCGCCCGCATGTGGGCGTTGGCCAACCGCGCCAACCCCATGGCGTCAGCGAGTTCGCCGTCGTGGTGCACCTCGACGTCGAGGCGGGCCACGTCGAGGGCGTAGCGGTTGAGCATCGGCGGCGACGGCAACTGTGTGATCAGCACGAGCGGCAGGGCGGCTGCGTACTCCTCAGGCCCTGGCGGTTCGTGCGCCACCTCGGTGGCCGCGGCGCCGAGCACGTCGCGCAGGTAGGTGGTGGCCACCAGGAGAGGGTCGCCGAACAGCACGAACGGGGCAGGCACGGCCACCTCCCCGTCAGGGTGCGAGCTTGTTCAGGTAGTCGCGGGCCTCGCTGCGACGCGCATCCGACACCCGGCCCTCCATGGCGTCGACCACCTCCACCCGGCGGGCGGGCAGGTGCACCGTGATGCCGGGCTGGGCGCCGGCCACGACCATGGACTGCACCCCGGATGGGTCGACCTCGCACGGCAGCTCCACGCCGTCGATGAGGACGCGCAGGGTGTCGCCGGTGCGCTCCACCCGGATCACCTCCGGCGTGGAGGGCGTCGTGCGGTCAGCTTTCACTGCCGGCGCCCTTGTCCTCGCTGGTGTCGTCGGCCTTCCTGGTGCGGCCGCGCGCGGTTGCCGCGGCGGTCGATCCGCCGCCGGGCTCGGCCGGCTTCGGTGTCTCCGCAGGCTTGGCCTTGACCGGCGCCTTGGGTTCGGGCTTGGGGGCCTCTGCGGCGCGGGCGGTGCCGTCGCGCTTGCGGCGGGCAGCCTCCTCCGACGACACGCTCACCACATCGCCCGGCCTCCGGCCGGCGTGCGGGTAGGTGACCTTCACATACGGCATGCGCCGTCTCCTATCTGACGTGCGAAACGCCCCTCGACGCGAGTTCGAGGGCTTCCGCCATGTTGTGTGTGGGCCGGGTGCCCGGGTGGTTGACCTTGGCCATGGGGTGGGGTGCGCCCGGCCACCACAGGGCCTGTTTGACCTTCGGGCGGATGACGTGCGGCTTCGTGCCGCGCTCGATCCACCAGGATTTGCGGTCGCTGGCGGTGACCCGGTACCCGTGGCGCCTCAGCCGCTCCACGCCGATGCTGGAGACGTAGGCGCCGGTTTTGATGGGGCCTCGGCCGCGCGCCATCGACGCCACCCGGTGCGCGCGGCGCTCCAGGTCCCGATCGACCGGCTTGTACGACCCGAGGCTGTTCACGAACGCCTGGTTGATGACGACCCGGCCCATGGTTCACCCCTTGACGCGGATGGCCTTCATGACCAGGTGCCCGAGCCCGCCGATCGGGTCCGGCATCGCCAGCGCCTCCCCGTTGAGGGCGTACACGCGGCCGTCGACCTCGACGCCGTCGGTCTCCTTGATCCACGGGTCGGTGTCGGCTCCGGCTGGCGGGTCGATCCATTCGAGGACGATGGTGTCGTCGACCCACACCCGCTGCGTGGTCTCGATCTGTTCCCGGCCGCCGGAGTGGTCCTCCTTGGTGGCCAGGGACGCGCCGAGGGTGGCGGCGTCGGGCTGGGCGACCCCGCGCACCGGGGTCGCCCGCATGGCGTTGGCCCAGTCCTTCGTCTTGCGGCTGGTGGACCCGTAGGCGTCCTTGACCTTGGGTGCGCGCAGGAACACCAGGTCGTCGGTGGCGAACGGGAGCGCCATCAGCACCACCCCGCGGTCCACACCTGCGGTGTGAGTCCTTGCAGGCGGAGGATGTCGGCGGCCGCGGACGACAACTTGACGTCGTCGCCCGCCGACCCGCCGCGCCGCTTGTAGGTGACCTGACCCACCGACACGCTGTCCCACCTGGACTTGGCCCCGGTGGGGTCGTTCACGGCGACCAGCATGTCGGCCTGCTCGATGGTGGCCTGCTGTAGAGCCTCCGCCACGTCCGCGTCGGCGGGCTGCTGCGTGACGCTGTCGACCTCGTACACGACGCCGATCAGCGCCACATCCACATCACGGGAGGCCCGGCGCAGCCAGAAGGAGGCGCGGGCGGGCTCGGCCGACAGCTCCGAGTAGTCCACCCACTCCTGCGCGGTCGCATACACCGGCTGCACCACCACGGCCCCCCGCTACTGCTCGCTGTCGGCGAGTTCGATGAGTTCGGACTTGGTCATGTCGTTGGCCTCAGCCTCCGACAGGTCCGACGTCGCGGCGACGTAGGCCACCCAGGCAGCCTTGCGATCCGCATCCGCCGGCCGCACAGGCGCGGACGAGGCGGACGCCTGCCCGCCGGCAGGCTCAACGGTGTAGCCGCGCCGCTGGCAGTACCCCAGCGCCGGGTGACCCTCGGGCACGGTGGTGGCGCCCTCGATAAAGCGGGCGCCACCCACGATCCCCTCGAACCGCCCGTCCGGCGCGGTGATCTTGAACCGCGCCATGATCAGGCCCCGGAGACCTTGATGTTGCGCAGCACCCCACACGACTTGACGTTGCGGAGCACCGCGGCGACCGGGCCCATCTCGATCTCGCCCTTCTTCACGACACCGGGCAGGTCGAACGGCGGCATGTAGGTGTTGACCAGGCTGCGACCCGCCACGCTCGCGCCGTGGAACGAGTCCAGGCCGAAGGACACCGCGTACAGGTCAGTCAGGCCACCCACCGCCGGGGTGGTCCCGCCGTCCTCGTCAGCGTCACGCGACTCGATCGGGATGATCGGCGCCGCACCGGTCATGTTGTCGCCGATGTTCACCAGCGTCCACGGCCCGTACATCTCCACCTGCCGGCCCAGCTCGTCCTTCGCGGCGGTGTACATGCCCGCCCACCGGGCCAGCGCCCGAACCCGGGTGATGGACGTGGTGTTACCGAGGATCGCCTTCTGGCCCGGAGGCAGCGCACCAGGGGCGCCCAGGTCGCCACCACCGGTGGTCGACGGGACGATCCGCGACAGGAAGTCGTCGAGCACGTCCAGCGCTGCCATCGCCAGCGCCTGCGAGTTGATCGTTCCGGCCGTCCAATCGAGGAAACCCTCACCGTCGGGATCCTCGGTGATCGGCTTGTACTCGGTGGCCTGACCGGTCAGCAGCTTGTCGAGGCCGTCGAACCCGTTGGCGTCCACCGCGGTGTCGCCCAGCACCAGCTCCTGCTGGAACTTCGCGCGCACCGAGGTGAGCAGCTGCTGCATCTGGAACGTGACCTCGTTGGTGGAAGCCTGCCCCAGCTCCGCGAGGACACGGTCCACCTCGAAGGATCCGCCGAGGGGGTGGAGCTCCACCGAGCCGCGCTCACGGGTCGCCTCGTCGGCGGTGTAGTCGCTGTTCCATGCGCGGAACGCGGCACCGCGGGGCGCCAGCAGCCGGGTGTAGGCGTAAACCAGGGAGCCGCCGCCGGTGCCGGGGGTGACGGTGTCGTCGAACACGACCTGGTCCAGCAGCCAGCTGTAGCGGCGGAGGTTGTCGATGACGGCGTAGTTCACGTCATCCTGGGTGTTGAGCTGGGCCTGAGCCAGCGTCTGCGGCATGGGAGTCTCCTAGCGGTGGTGCCGCTCAGCCGTAGGTTCGGCTGACGGCGTCGAACAGTCCTGATGGGCGTTTGCGCTTCTCACCAGTCCCGCTGGAGAAGTCCGCGCTGGAAGCGGCCGGCGCCTGGCTGGCCTTGTACTTGGGGTTGGATTCGACGGTGGTCTTCACGAGGTCGTCCAGCGAGGCCGCGAAGTCGTCCGCCGAGGGGTCGAGGCCAGCGAGCTTCTGAGCGAAGCTGCGGGAGTCGAGGAGCGCGTCGACATCGGCGCTGTGGGTGCGGGCGGCCTTCTCGGCGGCCCGCTCAATGCGCAGGGTCCGCAGTTCCGCGTCGCGCTCTTGAGCTGTCTGCTGCGCCTCGGTGAGCTGCTTCGTGAGCTGCTCCGGATCGGGAGGGCCGTCGTCTTCCTTCAGGCCAGCGGCCTTAGCGAAGGCGTCGATGAGTTCCTGCTTCTCCCGCCTGGCCTGCTCGGCTGCGGTTTCCTGCTCCTTCTCCCGCACCCGACGGGAGGCGGCTTCGTTGCGGAGCTTCTGGACGTAGGCCTCGTCGTAGGTCTTGGGCGCCTGACCCTCACCGTCGTTGGAGCCGTCGTCTGGGCTGTTGACCGCGTCGGCGAGCAGGCTTTCGGCCTGCGCGTCTTCGTTTCCCGTGTCGGCCTGGCCCACGTCCTGCTGGCCCTGGCCGGCGGCGTCTTCGGAGCCGCCCGCGATCAGGTAGATGGGGCGGCCGTTGCTGCGGTGTCCGATGAGCGCGCCCGGCGCCGTCGGGTCCTGCATGATGTGTCTCCCTGGGCATGCGAAAGGGCCGCCACCCGGACGGCCCTGCTGCTGGTGGATGAGCTACTCGCTCGCGGACCCGTCTGAGCTCCACGAGTCTGGGATCATGTTCGAGAGGCCCAGCTCGCGGGCCCGCTTGATGATGAACCGGCGCACCTTGCGGCGGCCCTCTTCGCCGCCCTTAGCGCGGCCGACCGCCTTGATGGCCTTCTGGAGGTCACCGCGGTTTCGCACTGGGAACCGGCCGCCGCTGCCCTCCTTGTCGGGCATCGCCTTGCCCTTGCTGGCCGCCTTCTCCCGCTCGTCCTTGCTCGGACCCGCCATCGGTCTCCTCCTCGTTGCCCTGGCCGCTCACGAGCGCCGACGATGCGCGCGACAGCGCCTCCTGTTCAGCGGACTCGATCCGCTTGACCTCGGCCTGCACCTCGGTGTCGTCCCAGTCGGGGTTGACCATCTGCACCAGCGTCTGCGTGGACGCCGCACGGGCCCGCTGCAGCAACTCCGCGGTGGTCGCGATCCGCTCCGGCGACTCCTGCACACCGTCCGGCCAATCCAGCGTCGGCCGCTGCGGCGCCACCCTCGACGCGAACTGTGCCTTGTCGATCTCCAGCACCGTCTGAGCGAGCGAGGACACCCGCGGATCCTGGTACTGAATCTTCCGGCCCCGCGTGGAGTAGGTGCGGCGTTCCCGGTGCTGCACCTCCGTCGCGGTCACCGCCAGATCCTTCGACTCACCGAAGGTCTGCGCCGAGAACCCCGACCCGCGCACGATCTGCTCGGTCAGCTCCGCGCACGTGCGGGAGTGCTCATCCACCCGGATCTCGAACTGGACCGGCTGCATCATGTTCGCCAGCGAGTCCTTGGCGCCCTGCAACTCGTTGACGGGGGCGTACAGCTCCTGCTCGACGTCGAATCCGGCGGCCTGTCCGCGCCCGCGGTTCTGCAGGAAGCTGTCGGGCACCACCAGCCGGCCCTTGCCGAGCCGGATGTCGCGCATCCATGACGACCACGCCTCATCGAGCGCGTCCATCAGGTGCTCCACACCCGAGTAATCCGACCGGCCCAGCGGTGTCCCGCGGATCACCCGGTTGGGGCGCATGTTCGGCAGGTACTCCACCGCGAGCCGCTTCGCGCCGGTGGTGATCCTCTCGGCGAGGTGCTCGGTCTCGGGGTTGCTTTTCAGTGGCTGCTTGGTGCCGAGGTTGTCCCGCGACCCGTGGTACAGCCCGTGGTACACCACCTCGGGTTCGTGGCGCTCCAGATGGCGCACCACCATCGTCTCGTCGGGCTCGCTGAGGATCCGCCAGAACGTGACCGCGCGCAGGTGCTGGCCCGTCCACTCCGGGGCGGCGCAGTCCGGCGCGATCGCATCCACCAGCGGATGGTCGGCAACCTGCCTGTTCCACCCCACCCGCAGGAACACCCCGCCGTAGGCTGAGGCGATCTCCGCGCCCTCCAGCAGCGCGGCGTGCAGCCCGCCGGCGGTCATCAGCTCGTCGAGCCGGTCCTGGGTGGCCTTGTCCTCCACTGCCAGGGTGGGGGGTTCGCCGTAGAGGAGGTCGGCGTTGACGGCGGCGATGTCGCCGGCGATGGGCACGTGCAGCCGTGTTGGTTGCTGGGCCGCGTTGGGCGGGGCACCCCAGAACCATTTCGCGATGGTTCCGACGACGCCGCCGCGGTAGGTGGAGGGGCGGGGTCGGGGCTGTTGCCCGTAGGGCCCGTGGTTGTGGCCGCCGTAGACGCTGGCGAGTTGGTCGGGGTCGCCGGAGTACCAGGCGGCCCACGCGTCGTAGTGCGCCATGGGGCGCTCGGTGTCTTTGGGCGGCCAGGGCACGTCACCGTCGGGGAGCGGCATTCACGCCCCCTGTTCGTCGTCGAGGCTCGCGAGGTTGATCCAGCACTGCGCGAGGTCGGTGAAACGCTCCATGCGGGCCAGGTCCGTTTCCCCTTCGGCCCACCGCAGCAACCGGGCGGCGCTGGCCATCGACTCGCCCTTGGTCGGCGGTGCGCCCTGCTCCAGCTCAGCCACATCCGCCTCCTCAGGCTGCGAGATCCATGGGGTCTACGAGGTGCGGCCGCCACAGCGGTTCGCCGGTCGTCACGATGTAGCGGGTGCCGTCAATCGAGTGGTCGGCCACCTTCAGCGGCTTGTCTTCGCCCTTCTCGGTGGCCTTGTCGTCCCAGGAGTAGCCGGGGATCTCCGAGATCAGGCCCGTGCACCGGTCCGACACCAGCAGCCGACGCTCGGCCAGCAGCGTGGCGACCAGGCCGAGGCCGCGGTTCACGTCGTTGTCCGCGGGGGTGGTTGTCCACCCGTCCCGGAACATCTGCACCCGCAGGCTCGCCGCGGACGGGTCGACGACGGTGTATTCCGGCCGCAACTCCGGCTGCGCAGCCACATGGGGCTCCGACAGCCACGTGCGCAGGTGTTCCGACAGCTGCCCGTCGGTCATCGACATCGCCCCGGCCCGCGGGTCGTGCCGCCACTCATCGACCACGTACAGCCGAGACGCGTCCCGACCGCGCGCGTCTCGCTCATCGGAAAGCCCCAGCAGCAGGCACGCGGTGGCGTTCGTGGTGCCGTAGTCGATACCGGCGCCGAGCAGGCGACGCATCCGCGGCAGCTCCGACACCACGTGCAGGTCGGGGTCCCACATCGGGAACACCGCACCCTCAGCCGCCACCCACGCCCCGAGGATGAACCGGCGGAACCACAGCCCGGTGAACTCCACGCGCTTGCGCGCCTTGTAGTCCTCCGTCAGGGCCGGGTTGTCGTCCATCGTGAAGTGCCAGTACCGCCAGTGCGGCAACTGCCCCAGCTTGTCGAGGAACTTCACCTTCAACCAGTGCGCCGGCGAGTCCGGGTTCGTCGTCGCGAACAGCTTCGCCCCGGGCACGCTCATACGCCCGAGCAGTTGCACGAAGAAGTCCTCCGGCACCACGGTCAGCTCATCGACGTAGGCGCCGGCCACGGTCATACCGCGGATGACCTTTTCCGCCTTCGCGTCCGAGGCGCCGATCACGTGGACTTTCCGCCCGAGGATCGTCGCCGTCGGCGCGCCCGTGGTGTAGGACACCTGTTTCGCGATCGGCCCGAAAATCGCGGGGTCCTGCAAAGGCCCCATGATGTTGCGGCCAATGGCCTCCCGGGTGCGCCCGATGATCACGAGTTCACCGCCGCGGGGAGCGTCCGCGCAGTAGATCAACCACCGCAACAGCGACGCGATGGTCTTGCCGGAGCGGATCGCCCCGTCCCAGATGTTGACGGAGGCGTCACTCGTCGCGATGCTCCGGACCTGCTTGCGGCTCATCGGCAGCGAGTCCAGCATCGCCGTCCTCCCACGCCTGCTTCAGGCCGACGGCGAGCTTGCTGAGCATCGACGCCGCAGCTTCGGCGCCGGACCCGGTGTCGACCTTCTCCAGCTCCACGTGGGAACGCACCGCGGTCTGCACCCCGGCGAGGATCGCCCGCTTGTCGGTGAAGGGCGGCTCGGGCACTTGGGCTTCGTGCCAGTCGCCTTCGCGGCCGCCGAACGCCCCGATGGTGGTGGCTTCCCAGAGTTGTTCGCGCAGCCGTGCCGCGTCGTTGAGGAGGTCGGAGGCGAGTTGCGCGCGGCGGGCGCGGTTGTCGGCCTGCTTCGCGCGCGTGGCGCGTTCGGTGGCTGTACGTTCAAATGCGTCGGTCAGGTCGGCTTCTTTGGCGATGTTGGCGACTGACGCGGGGCTGACGCCGTGGTCGCGTGCGATTCCGCGGCAGGTGCCGCCGTTGCGGATGTCGTTGATGATGGCAGTGCGGGTGTCGTCGGTGATGCGCTGGCCGCGTGCCACAACCGGCTCACCCCCGCCCGTCTGCTGTCAGAATGCTGGTGTTGTCGCGCCTCCCGCTCGGGCGCATCCCCCGTTGCGAGGAGATCCCATGCGTCATCTGCGGGCCGCGTGCGTCGGAGTCATGCTGCTGCTGCCATTGGCCGCGTGCGGCGGCGCTGAGGCCGAGCCCGAAGCGGCCAAGTCCCCGAAGGACGTCACCATCCGGGTAGTGCTGTCCACCGGCTCTCACACGATCGGCAACCGCGGCGAGGGGGACGGCGACTACTGCGCCTGGCTCACACCGTCCTACGTGCTGCGCGACGGCGGCGGCGACATCGTCGCGGAAGGCGAGGGGAAGTCGACGCTGTCGGGCACGGCGGAGGTCGGCGGCGAGCAGGCGGAGCTGGGGTCGGTGGTGTCGCAGGACCCGTATGAGTGCACGCTGATGTTCGTGGTGGACGCGCCTCTGGTCGACTTCTACGAGATCACGGTGACGGCGTTGGAGCACCGGATCCTGGAGGATGCCCGCGAGGTCGAGGTCGAGGAGACGTTCTCGCGTGAGGACGCGGTGGATCGTGTGGAGGTCGAGGTGCCGGCGTAGGCGCCCGGCAGGGTGGGGCGTCCCTCGACGTGAGGTCGGGCCTGCCGGGCACGGACATGCGAAAGGCCCGACACATCGGCCGGGCCCCGCGAAGCCTTGTAGACAGCTGCGCTGACTATGACGCCAAGTTAGCGCGGTTTGTCAAGTGGCGCAACACGCGGCGCCCCTGCTTCCTCCGCCACTCCCATTGCTCGACGGTGGTGTCGTGGCCGCGGTCGTTCTCGCACCGGATCTGCCCGTCGATGGGCAGGCCGGGGGCGATCAGGGCGTACAGGGCGCCGCCGCACGGGTATGGCGTGTCGCCGTCGAGCTCCACTGTGGGGCAGGGGGTGGGGATGGGGATGCGGCGGACGCGCAGGTCAACAGCGCGGCGGGCCTGGGTGACGGCGGCGGTGATCTCGTCGATGCACTCGGGCCCGTAGTCGCGGCCGCGCAGCCACCCGCACAGGGGCAGGAGCCAGCTGGCCATGGCCGGGAGCGTGTCGGCGGGCAGCGGCTTCGGCTGGTCTTCGTGGACGACGCGGACCCACGTCGCCAGGGTGTTCCGCAGCACGCCGGCGGCTTCGGATGCGCGGACGTCGATGGGCAGCGGCGCCTCGGACGCTTTGGTGCGGGCGCCGTCGCGTTCCGGCTTGGTGCCCTGCTTGGCGAGCGCGATGTCGAGGTCTTCGGCAAGCCCGTGGGTTCGGCCGTCTCCGGTGATCTCGTGGAGTGCTGCGGAGAGGGTTTCGGCGCATCGGGTGCAGGTGTAGGCGTTGTCTCCTGATGGCCGTGCGCAGAGCTGGCAGTTCGCCCCGTTTGCAGTGGTCAAAGCGCCCCCAAAATCCGGTTATCCCGTTTATACTGGTGAGCGCCTACTGCTTCCGCCTTTCGGCTGGTCGCAGGGGGGTTATTCGGGCGGGGCCTGTGCTGAGGGGCGCGGGCCCCACTTTCATGTGCGGGCAGGGACCGGACGGCAGCGGCAGTTCGGGTGGATGGGTGGGAGCCCGTGGAATCCGGGCCAGATCCGCCTGGGGATTCCGGGGCCGTGGGGGTTGGCGAAGCGTTCGCCGGGCGGGACGCGGCGGCCGTGCATGGCGCGGCAGGTGGGGCACGCGCGGCCGTCCATGCGGGTGACCCAGCGGAGCCCGAGCCCGAGGAAGCGGGCGTACATGAGCGTCCCCGCGGATGCGGCTTGGTGGATCTTGGTGACGGCGAGCCGATGCAGCCTGCGCTTGATCCGCTCCAGCTCTTTCTGCTTGGCGTCGGCGGCGTCGAGCCTGGCGGCAGCGTCGAGGAGCAACTGCTCCACGTCGGTGTCGATCGGGGTGGGCAGCGGCACCTCTTCGAGCCGTCCGCTCCCCCGCCGCGTGCCGCCGGACAGGGCGATCGCCGCACCCACACCGAGCGCGGCCTGGGCAGGGTTGAGGATGGCGGCGGTGAGCGCGGGCAGCGCGGCCAGCAGGGCGGCGCCGGTGATGCCGGCCGCCATTGCGGCGGCGAGGATCGTGTCGATCTGCTGTTGGGCCTGCTGCTCGGCGGTGTCGAGGCGCTGCGCGGGTGTGGTCTGCCCCGTGGGTTCGGGTGCGGTGACGCTCATGTGGTCCCCCGGTGTTGTCGGTGCCGCGGTTTACGCTGACGGTGCCCCCGCTCGGGGGCCAGTTGTGCGAGCGTGGGCCAGACATGGGGGCCGTCCGGGGTGGAAGCCGGGCGGCCCCTGCTCATGCGGTCGCCGCCTTGTCGAGCTGGTCTTGCAGGCTCTGGGCGACCTTGCACCAGTGCGGCTTGTGGGGGTCTCCGGCGGTTCCCCACGGCAGCATCAGCCAGTCGCCTGCACGCCGCGGGACGACGTGGATGTGCAGGTGGAAGATGCTCTGCGTCGCGGGCCGCCCGATGGACGTGAGGATGTTGGAGTGCTCGGACTCCTTCGCGAGCTGGGCGGCGCGGCGCATGGTGGCCGCGGTGACGTCGGGGTCGGTGACGGCCGAGTCCACGTGGACGCGGGGGATCACGAGCGTGTGGCCCGGGTTGACGGGGTTGAGCGGGGTGAACGCGATGGCGTCGCCCCATTCGCGGGTGATGGTTGCCGGGGCGTTGCCGGTGACGATGTCGCAGAACACGCAGGTGGTCACGTCGTCTCCTTGGTGAGGGCGTCGGTGCGGCGCCCGGTGATGGGGTCGGTCTGGTAGGTGCGCCGCCACCCGAGCGGGAGGGTGCGGGGCAGGGTGTGGCGCTCGTGGGCGTGCCACCTGGCGTGCTCAATGGGGCTCGGCGTGGTGGCGCGGCAGGTCCAGCACTCCCACAGGCCGGCGGGTAGCCGCCGGTCGAGGTGGCCGCTGATGGGTGCGGCGGAGGCCCACGGCGAGGCGGGTGTGGCCGGTTCGGGCATGTTCCCCTCCTGAGGTTCTGGTTTGGATTCTGCGGGCTTTTCTGGTGCGGGGGTTACCCGTGTGCCGCCTGGCGCCTGTTGTGGCTCCTGTGGCCGTTGTGGCGCCGTCCAGGGGCCGCCCTGGGTCATGGGGCGGCCCGCGGTTCAGCGGGGGTCGGGTGTGCCCGCGCCCGAGCGGATCCGTCCGGGCCAGAAGCTGGGGGTCACGTCACCTCCCCCGCAACGCGGCGCACGGGGGTCCCGGCGGCCTCAGCACGCGCCACCATGTCCGCGGTCCCGCGCCCGCCCGGGAACGCGATACACAGGTCCGCGCCGGCGCGCGCCATCTCCACGTTGCGGATGGGGCCGGCCGCGCGGCCGTGACGCTCCCAGTCCGCAGGGTGGGGCTCGAGCTCCCAGTCGAGGCCGCGGGCGACGGAGTGCGCGAGCCGGTCTGCCCCTGGCGCGCCGCCGTGCACGATGGTGTGCGGCCCGGGGAGGTGCCCGCGGAGGGCGCGCTCGACGGTGTCGGCGTCGCCGTAGTCGCGCCCGCCGGTGACGATGATCCTCACTGGCCCTCCTCCCGCGCGGCCCGGCGGACGGCCAGCACCCCGTCGGCGAGGTCGTCGGCCGACATCCCGAGCATCTGCGGGTCGGTCTCGCCGCGGGCCGCGTCGAGCACGAGGTTGAGCGGGTGCGCCGCCGTGTTCATGGGTTCGGGCCAGGTGACGGCGGCCGCCCGCCAGTGCTCGGCGACCGCCTGGGTCCGCTGCAGGCTGTCGAGGGCGTCTCGGTGCTCGGTTCGGGCTTCGGCGAGAGCGGTGTCGAGCCGATCCAGTTCCGCCTTGAGCTCCGCCCGATCCTGCTCCCACGCGGACACGATCTGCTCGGGGTCGCCGCCCCAGTGCGCCTCAACCTCGGTGCGGGGGTCGACCTCGCCGCGCTCGCGGTCGTACCGGTCGACGTAGCGGTCACAGAAGTAGACCGCTGCCGCCGCCCCGTAGGGCGTCACCCCGGGGTAGTAGTGGGCGACCCCTTCTTCGCCGACGTCGGGCACCAGCCCGGCGACCTGTCGGGCGGTGACCCGGTGCCCGCCGACGCATGCCTGTCCGCTCATGCGGCCCGGGGCGACCCACACGGCGCCCTGTATCGACCGTTCGAGTCTGCGGAGCCGCTCCAGCTCGGCGTCGGGGCGACCATCGGCAGCGTCGCGGGCGGCGTTGACCGCGGCCACGATCTCCGCGGCCAACTCGGGGGTGTCGACCATGCCGACGAACGCGTCGCTGTCGGATGGGGCTTCGCCGGTCAGGTACAGGGTTCGCCCGACCTTGCGGCCCTGGCGCATGCGGTCACTCATTGGTGCCCCTTGCTTCGTCGATGCAGGCGAGCGCGCGCAGCATCCCGCCGACCTCGCAGTACGCCCGCCACCACGCGTTGCCGGGGTGGCCTTGGTCTCCGGTGTGTTCGGTGAGCCCGGTGCGCATGGTGTGGTCGGGGTCCATGTCGTCGATCTCGGCGGCCAGGGCGGAGCGGGCGCGGGCGAGCGCGGCTTCGGCGGCGTCGGCGCGCTGCCGCTGCTTCTCCAGTGCTCCGCATGCGCGGTCGTAGGCCCACTGGGTGGGCGGCTGCTCCCCGGCGATCTCCAGCGCGAGTGCGGCGATCCGCTCGGCGTCGCCCTGGCATAGCGCACAGGACCCCTCGAAGTCGTGGTTGCGGTGCGCGGTGTAGGGCGAGAAGTTGAAGCCGGGCGTCCACTCGTGGTCGAGGAGGCCGTCGCGGACGGCTTCGGTCAGGGTGGGGGTGTCACTCACTGGGTGCTCCCGTCGATCGTGCGGATGGTCGGGCAGGGGTGCGGCACGCAGCAGCGCGCGCACGTCACGCCGGGAGGGGACCCCTCAGCGAGCACTTCCCCGACGGTGGTTGTCAGGGCAGGGCGGGCCTGCGCTTCCCGAGGCCAGTGCAGCTCGCGGACCCGGTCGAGGGCGGCGTGTGCGTCCATGGCGGTGTGTTGGTCGCGGTCGATCTGGTCCCACAGGGAGGCGATCTCGGGGCCGACGACGCCCATCACCGCGTCGGTCCAGTCCGCGTTGGGGTCCGGGTGCATGGCGGCGGAAGCGAGCGCTTCGGCGATGCGGTCGCGCAGGTCACTCATCGATCGGTCCTTCCTCGCCCACCAGCAAGCGGGCCACGGCGAGCGCCTGCGGGAGCGTGCTGCCGGGGAACGTCTCGTCGTCGCGGACGACAAGGCGCACCCGGCCCTGCGAGGCGACATCGATCCGCTCGGCGGCGACGGCGACGCCGATGTGCATGGCAGCTTCCTTGTCCAGCCAGTCCGCGACCGCGTGCCACCTGGGGTCGGAGTCGCCGCGTGCCTGCTGGGCGGCGCGGCGTAGGAGGTCGGTGGTCACCGGACACCCCCGGCGTTCATCCGGGCCTTGAGGGCGTCCTGCATGGTGGTGCCGTACTCGCGCACCGTGAGCCGCGCGGGCTGCTCGTCGGTAGCCTCATCGACGGCGATCACGCGCACGGTCCGGTGTGCGGCGTTGTCGGCGATCTGGAGGGTGTCGCCCGCCTCCACGAACAGCGACCGGTCGGTGTCGTCGGTGGCGGGCTTGTCGCGGTTGACGTGGACGCCCTCGATCGCGGTCCCGTAGGGCAGGGCGGGCCGTAGTGCGGCGGCGAGCCGTTCGACGACTTCGAGGAGGGCGTCGGGGTCGTGGTCGTCGACCGTCTGGGCGGTGACGTGGATGCTGTAGCTGGGCATCAGGTTGCCTTTCGTGTTTGGGTGGTGTCGGCGCACCGGGCCGGGTCCAGCGGTCCGGTGCGCCCCTCATGCGTCGGGCAGGTCGAAGATCGGCACGATCCCCGCCGCACGTCTGGCGGCCTCGCGGGTGGCCCGCGCGGTCTCGGCGTGGTGGCCCCGGTCGTAGTGCAGGTGGCAGCCGTTGCACATGGCGGCCAGGTTGGCGGGGTCGCAGTTCTCGGGCGTGTGGTCCAGGTGGGCGACGGTCAGCACCACACGGGAGCCGGTGCCGTAGGCCGACTCGCCGTGGCGGTTGGGGCAGCGGCCCTCATGGGTTCCGCGCCCGCACTCCCCCGCGCACTCGCAGCGGCTTTCGGCGCGGTCGAAGCGGATGGCCGCGGAGATGGCGGGCCAGTCCTTCGGGTACCGGGTCCGGTTCTCCGGGCGGATCGGCATCACGACTCGCCTCCCCGGTGCCGCTCCAACCTGCTGGCGGCCTTCTCCCTGATCGCCTGATCGACGTCGACCCCGTACAGGGCGGCGATGCGGTGCAGCAGAATCCCGACGTCACCCACCTCCTCGGCGAGGTTGGTGCGGTCGCCGGTGCGGGTGGCCTTCGCCAGCTCCCCGACCTCCTCGCACAGGTGCGCCACGCACTCCCGCGGCGACTGGCCGTCGATGCCCATCTGCTTGAACAGGTCCGCGACCACGTCGGCTGCGGGCTGCCCCTCCGGGGCGGACTTCCGGGCAGTGGTCGGCGGGAGCGGGCGCCGCTTGCCGGGCATGACCTCCGGCACGCCCGCGTCCGGGGCGGCGAGCAGGTCGTCGATGGCGTAGGCGCCCCACCCGAGAGCGGGTTCGAGCTTTCGGTAGGTGCGGTGGGCGACGGCGTAGCCGCGGCGGATCCTCGACAGGGTCTCCACGGAGATCCGCGCGGCGTCGGCGATCTCTTTGTACTCCCAGCCCATCTCGTCGATGCGGCGTTCGATGGCGCGGCCCGCGCGCTCGCGGTCGGGGGTGGTTCTCATCGTGCGGCTCCTTCCTTGCGGCGGACAGCGGCGGTCAGGCAGGCGGGATGGCGGACACGGCCCGCACCCACCGGGCGGGAACACTCGCGGCACGACAGGCTGCGGCGCTTGGACTCCAGCGCGGCCGGCGGGGGCGGGAGCACCAGCAAGGCGGGCAACGGCAGGCGGGTCACCGGGCGGTCCCGTCGCCATCCGCCAGCGACCGGCGGATCCGCTCGGCGTAAGCCCGCGCCTGCTCCGGTGTGGCCGGCGCCGCGCTCCCCGACCGCCACTCCTCGACGTCCACACGGGCCTGCGACGGGCGGAACCCGTGGCCCCGCAGTACGTGCAGGATGTCCGCGGCCGTCACCTCGGGGTCCGCGCCGTCGGGTGCGTTGCGCAGCACCTGCACCACCAGCGCCCGGTACGGCGCCTCAGCGTCCTGCATCCCCCACCCCCTGATCCGGGCAGGGCGGCGGCAGCAGTTCCCGCCAGTGCGCCGACGGCCCGTCCGGGTACTCCCGCGGCGGCGGGGGCGTCGGCCGCAACCGCTCCGCCTCCAGCAACGCCACCAGCTCAGCGGTCATCGGACTCATGACCGGCCTCCTTTCGGTGAGCACGTCGGGCACGCCACCCGGTCGAACCCGTCACCGGACTCGGTCAGCACCGCGAGCGTGCGGGACTGCTGGTGGCACCGGCCGCACCACGGCGGCGCGCCGGGCGGGTCCAACTGCTCCTCACCGAACCGCGGCTCCGGAGCCTCGGCCGCGCGCGGCGGGGCGGCCTGAGCTCGGGCGGCCACGTACTCGTCGGTGGGCGCCGACGGCGCGCGGGGCGCCGCAACGATCGCGGGGCCCACCCGCTTGCCGTCGGCCAGGGTGGACAGCATCTGCTTGAGCTGGGCGCTGTAGTCGCGCGCGTCCGGGTCGGCGGGCGGCAGCGCAAGGTCGGCGTTGGCCAGTCGGTCCTTGCGGATCCGCTTGACCTCGGACCGGATCTCGGCCGGCGACACGAACGGCTTGGCCTTCGCCGCGGCGACCAGCGCCTCCCGGCAGTCGTCGAAGGCGAGGTCGCCGAGCAGGTCGTGCCAGGCGTCGGGGGTGTACTCGTCGAAGTGCTGCTGGGGGCAGCACGCCCGCGCCAGGCGGGCCAGCGTGGTCGTCTCGGAAGGGGTCACTGGGCGTCTCCAATCCCCATCTGGGCTTCGCGCTCGCGGGCGCGGGCCATGGCTCGGTCGAACAGGTCGTCGGACTGCTGCTGGCGGGAGGCGAAGGGCACGACGTTGGAGGGTTTGCGCTGGGCTTGGAGCCGCAAGGTGTCGTACTGCTTGCGGAGCTTGGGCATCGACTGGATGTTGGCCATCCAGAAGTCGTCGTTCTGGCACCAGTCGATGGCGGCGTGAACCTGCTCCTCGGTGCGGCCGTCGGCGTCGAGGAGGAGCCGGGCGGCGTTGAGCCAGTCGTTGGTGATGGTCGGCTTCTTGGAGCCGTTGGCGACGATGCGTTCCTGGAGGTGCTCGCACAGGCGCTGGGCGTCGTCGCGTCCCCGATTCTTCGGGGACAGGTCCTCGCCGTCGGCGGCGGAAGCCGGGTCGGTGCCGGATCCGGAACACGACTGTTCCCCTGTTCCCCTGTTCCCCTGTTCCCCTGTTCCAGGGCCGGAGGTTTGCGGAGCTTCCGCCGCACCGTGGCGGAGATTGTCGGAAGTTCCGCCACTTCCCAGCTCAAGGGCGGTTTGGGGTCCGGGGTCGGGGGCGTTTGCCCCCTCAGAAGGGGGGTGGGCCTCCCCGTTGGCCGAAGGGGCGTGTGCGGGGGTCTGCGGAGGGCTTCCGCGACCTTCCGCCGCACCGCTCTGAACTTCCGCCGCACTCTGTCGGAACATGTCGGAAGTTCCGCCACTCCCCCGGTCAGGCGGCATGAAGTCCCACGGCTCCCCCTCCTCGGGGGCGGGAAACCGCGACTGGGCGGTGCGCTCGTTGCGCTGGTGCCTCTTCCACGACGGGATCGCGTAGTAGGGGCGGCCGCCGACCTTGTAGAAGACCACGCCGAACTGGTCGCGGACCTCGGCCAGCGCCTGCCGGAACCCGCCCATCGTGGCCACGGGCGCCTCTTCGTCCAGCGGGAACGCGAACGACTGGAGCTCGCGGAGCTGGCAGGTTCCGCGGCCGGCGTCGTCGGCCCAGTTCCACATGGCGATGAAGAGCAGCCGGGCCCAGGGGCTGATCGTTTCGATGCCGGGCGAGCTCCAGAACTCCGGCTTGATTGTCCTGATTCGGGCCATGTCGCGCCCCCGCGTTCTTACTCGTAATCGGTCGGGATGGAATGTGAGGGGAAGGGGGCCGCGGCGGGGCAGGGCCGCGGCCAGGTTGGGCCCGGCCTACTTGGGCTCGGGGAAGTTGTCGGTGGTCCAACCGCCCTTGGGCGCCTGCAGCTTGGTGAGGTGGCGCCCATCGCGGAACGCGTTCCAGGCCAGGAGGATGTAGCGCACCTGGTCGTCCAGGCCCATGCGCTGGCCGTTGGCGCGGGCGAAGCTCAGCCGCCGCAGCAGCGTGTGCGCGGGGTCGCCCGAGTGGAGCCCGGTGCCCTCCAGGAGCTGGTGGCCGAAGAACAGTTCGGCCCACTCCACGTCGCGCCGGGCGGCCAGGAAGTAGGTGGCGCCGAACGCGCTGGGCATGGCGGGCACGTACTTCTGGCCTTTGGACGCCAGTTCCGCGGCGCGGCGCACCTGCGGGTGGGCGCGCAGGAAGTCCCGCATCTCCGCCTGGGTGGGCGAGGCGGTGGAGAAGCTGCGCGCCCCGAGGTCGTAGGCGGTGACGATCCGCAGGATCGCCGCGAGCAGGGTGGAGTGGACTTCCTCGGAGATCTGGAGCTGGTCGGACATGCGCCTGGGCCGACCGATGTCCATGGTGTCCTGCGTGGCTTCGGGCAGGTTGGTGATGATGAGCATCCGCTGGGTGGTGCCCGACATCTTGATGGCGGTGAGCCGGTGCTGGCCGTCGAGCAGGCGTCCTTTGGCGTCGAACCGGATGGGGTCGCCGTTGAACTGCCAGTTGCCGTTGCGCATGTCGCGGGCGTACTGGGCGGCCTTGGCGCCGTTGAGGTTGCGGTTGCGTTCGTTGTTGGCGAGCCAGCGGATGGCGGTCTCGGGGGTGACGTCGACGATGTCGTGGGCGGGTTCGGCGGCGTTACCCTGGAACGGAAGGATGGTCACTGGTTCTCCTTGAAGGTGTTGAGCAGGCGCTGGAGGGGTTCCAGCGCGGTTTCGAGGCGGCGGCTCCACACCGCCGCCTCTTCGCTTCTCTGAGCCATGTGGTCGGAGGTGATCCGGCCGGCGAGGGAAGCGGCGTCTTCGGTTTTTGTGAGTAGCGCGGAGACGGTGCCGACGACGTCGGTGCGCGGCGCCCGCGGCTTGGTGACCTGCTTCTCGATGGCGGCTGCGGCGCTGTCGGCAGCGTCCTGGCGATCGGGCAGGGGTGCGGGGGCGTCTGCCGAGGGCTCCCAGAACTCGCCCATGTCGAAGCGGGCAGAGTTGTCGGTCGGCTCGTAGCCTCGAGCGCTGTAGGAGCGGCCATCTGTGCCGGTGGTTGTGTCAGGTGTACCAATCTGGGACAGATCGCCCGTGACGGTCGTCTTACTGCTGCCGGTGGCCGAGGCAATCGCCCGGATGCTGAGGCCGGCGTCGCGTAGTGACCCGACGACTTCTTGCCGCTCTTCGCGGGGCAGCTTCAGCCGGGCGGCGCCGAACTCCTCGGCGCAGTAGGCGTCCCAGGAGTCGTAGCCGAGGGCGGCCCACGCGCGGGTGGTGTAGGCCTCGGTGATGAGCGCCCAGGTGGCGTCCACGGCGATCTTGATGCGGTCGGTCAGCTCGCGGGCGCGGGCGGGGCTGACGGCGATCTCAGTCACGTGGTCTCCTTTCGTTGCGGTTGGGGCCGCGGTCTCAGGCGTTGGCGTGTTCGGTCTGTAGGAGCGCGCTGGCGAGTCCGTGGGCGCGCTGCACCTCCAGCGGGTGTTCGCAGGCGCCCCAGTCGTGGGGGTCGTCCATGGCTGCGGCGTCGTCGGCGCAGTACAGGAGCCAGTCGACGAGGTGGTGGGTGACGGCGGGCCCCCATAGGGCGAGGTAGTCGGCGGCGTCTTCGCCGACGGCCTGGGCTACGGGGGTTCCGTGGTGGGTGATGTGGGTCTGGTGGTCGCCGCCGGGCGGGTAGGCGACGCCGAAGCCGGCGCGGTGTCCGTCTGCGACGGGCGTGAGTGTGGCGAGGCCGAGGCTGCCGGTGCGGATGCTGATGAGCCCGGCGGCGTTACGGAGGTCCGCGGCGACGGTGCTCATCCGTCGTCGTCCTCGGTGAAGCCGCGGCGGCGTTCGGCGCGGAACCGGTCGTGTGCGTCGGCGTCGGCGCGGAGTTCGTCTACGGCGCCGTCCTCGGGGAAGACGGGCTCGTCGTAGTCGTCGTGGTCGGGGTGGGTGCTCATGCGTCGGCCTCCTGGGTGCGGATCCGGTTCGCGGTCTCGCCCGCGGCGGCGACCTGTTCGGAGTCGAGTCCGTACTCGTGCGCCCACTGGGCGGGGTCGAGCTGGACGGTCTGTCCGTCGGCGAGCCCGGCGGCGATCTCGCGGGCGACCTCGTCGGCGACCTCGGGGGCGTGCTGGGTCAGGGCGCGCAGCAGGCGGGCGGCGACGTAGGAGGAGCAGGCGATGCGGGTGTGCGTCATGAACTGGCCGTCGACGGCGCCGATGTGGGCTTGCTGGGCGCCGGTGGACCAGAGGGTCTGTGCGGTGAAGGCTTTGGCGAGTTGGTGGGCGATATCGGGGGTGTTCTGGTCGGGCCAGGGTGCGTAGTCGGTGATGCGCGGCATGGTGTCCTCCTGGGTGTGTGGTGGCCGGGCGGTGGCGGGCCCGCCCGGCGCGGGTGTGGGTCAGGCGGGGATAGTGCGGCCGTGCCGGTTGAGCCAGTCGACGCGGGACAGTCGCCACTCCTCGCCGAACTCGACGTTCGGGTCGGCGTTGGACACGGCGTCGAGGTGCGGGCTGATGCGGTTCTGGGTCATCACGAGCAGGTCGGCGGCCTTGCTGGTGGCTTCGTCGCGGTTTTCGGCTTCGACGGTGATGTGGGCGACGAGTTCGGTTTCGTAGGCGACGTGGTAGCGGGCCATGGACTACTCCTTCGCGGTCGGTGGTTCTGCGTGCCCGCCCCGCCTTGCAGCGGGGCGCCGGCTCGATCCGGGCGGGCTGTCAGGCGGTCGTGTTCCATCCGCTGTGGTCGTGGTCGAGGTGCATGCGGGCCACGTGGGCGGCGGCGTCCTCGGTGGCCCCGGCGTTGCGCATCTTGTGGGGGCAGGCGGTGCAGGTGACGCCCCATGAGCGGGTGATGTGGGAGTAGGCGATCTCGATGTAGTCGGGCAGGTCGGTGGCCATCAGCTCTCCTCGGTGCGTCGGTCCTGGTATCGGCGTGTGCACGCGGCCCTGTGCGCGGGCCAGTCAAGGCCGGCGGCTTCGTCCAGCGCGTGCAGGGCGGTGCCCCACGGCCCGCCAGTGACGATGTCGGCGCGGGTCGGGGTGGCCTGGGCGAGGGCGTCGGCCGCCGCTGCGGGGTCGGTGTGGCTGTTGGCGGCGGCGGTGATGGCGTCCCACTGGTGGGTGTGGCCGTGGACGCGCTGGTATGCGGCGCGGGCGCGGGTGATGACCTCGGCGGGGGTCACTGGGTCTCCTCGGTGGTGGGGGTGGCGTCGGGCAGGGCGCGGATGCGGTTGGCGCCTTCGGCAACCAGCTCGCGCAGCCACCACGGGCTTTCGCGGTGCGCGCGCGCTTCGACGGCGGCGGCGCACCGTTCGCGCTCCTCGCGGCGGGCGGTCTCCAGCTCGCGGTTCAGCTCGGTGATGTGGTCGCTCGCCTGCTTGCGCAGTTCGCGCAGCTCCAGGATTTGCGTCAGAGCCCGCTGGGCGCCGTACTCGGCGTCGGTCAGCTCGGCGGTCAGTCGCCGCACCTCCGCCGTGAGCACGTCGATGTCGGACAGGGAGCGGCTGATCACCATGTCGCTGTCGGCGTCGGGGCGGGCGGGGACGCGCATCTCCCAGCGGCCGCCGTTGCACAGGCGGGCGACCTCCTTGGAGGCGGCCTGTTTGCGGGCGGCGATGGCGTCGAGGTCGGGGCGGGCGGCGCCCTGCCCGGTCAGGTGCGGCAGCAGCACGCCCACCACCGCCTGGGTGCAGGCGTCGGGCACGGACCACTCACGGCTGCCGCCCTGCCCGAGGTCGGGGTCGCCGAGGGCGTTCCAGCCCTCCTGCGGTTCGTGGTCGACCACGGCGCGGGCGGCCTCGCGGGCGACGTCGATGGCGTCGGCCACAGA
The DNA here is from genome assembly GCF_039542725.1 of Streptomonospora halophila. Taxonomy (NCBI): domain Bacteria; kingdom Bacillati; phylum Actinomycetota; class Actinomycetes; order Streptosporangiales; family Nocardiopsidaceae; genus Streptomonospora; species Streptomonospora halophila. Next base: position 116,627 of record NZ_BAABIK010000002.1, read on the forward strand.
CACGGGGATCGGACGGTCGGTGTCGGTCATACGGGCTCCTCAAAAGGTGGTCAGGCGTACCAGCGGGTGAAATCCAGGTCGCGAGCGTGCAGCGCCTCAGCGGCCAGCTCGGCCGCGTTCGGGGCGCCCTGGGCAACCGCCCGCAGCACCTCGATGTACAGCGCGTCCTCGTCGCAGTGGGCGGCCTCGTTGTCGCCGACACGCTTGGCGTGTTCAGCGACTCCGGCGACGCGGCGGCGGACCTCGTCTACGTCCATGTGCTCCTCCAGGTGTGTCGGGTGCTCCCGCCACCGCCCCGCGGGCGGCAGCGGCAACAACCGGGTCAGGCGACGGGCGGGTGGTCGGGTAGGTTCTCCGCCCGGTTGCTGATGTGCGGCACCCCGGCCTCGGCCTCCAGTTCGGCGAGCCAGCCGGGGGCGTGGACCGGAGCCCACTCGTCGATGTCCACCACCGGGAACCCGAGGGCGGCGAAGTGGGCCTCGATTGCGGCGAGGTCGGGCTCAGGGTTGTCGGTCATCGGACCCTCCTGTGGTTTGCTGGGGCGGGGCCGCCCCTCCTACCGCTGGGGGCGGCCCCTGTGCGTATGCGGGTCAGGCCGGCAGGCGCTCAGCCGCGGCGCGCAGCCGGTAGGCGTAGGCGTCCAGGCGCGCCGCTGCGGCCAGGTAGACGGCGTCGTGGGGGTGCTCGGAGCGGTTCTCCTGTGCGTCGGCCTCGAACTCCTGCGCCTTGGCGATCAGCTGCTCGGGGGCGGGGTCCTCGCCGAGGGTGTCGAGGTGCTGGTTGATGACGTGCTGCACCCCGGCCTCCTCCAGCAGGGCCCCGGCGGAGTCCGCGTTGGCGGCGGTTTCCTTGCGCTGGAGGAGGTTGGTGTAGTCGGTGCGGCCCTGGGTGGCGATGTCGGTGATGGTCACGGTGTTCTCCGTTCTGTCGGGTGGACCGTCCTGGTCCCCTGGCCGCCCCCGAAGGGGCGGCGTAGGCACCGGGCGGGCTAGACCTTGTGTTTGGCGAGAGCGGGGGTGATGCCCTCCGTCGCGAACATCCGGCAGGCCTCCAGGGACCGGAACTCCCAACCCGCCGCGACCTTGCCTTTGATGAGGATTTGCCAGCCGCGCTTGGTGCGGCGGGCGGAATGGATCTCGGTGAGGTCGACGACGCGGCCGATGCGGTCGCGGCGGTTGTTGGAGGCGGCGAGCTGCTCGGCGTCGCGCTTGGGCAGGGTGTTGGTGACGGTGTTCTTCTCGGTGTCGCGGACCCGGTACTTGCCGGAGCGGGTGCGTTCGACGATGTGGCGGCGGGTCATCGGCGGGGGTCCTCTTCGATCAGGGGGCGGGGGCCGATGGCGGGGATGTCGATCAGCCATCCGTTGTTGCTGCGGGGGCTGTCGGCGAGGAACAGTCCGTAGCTGCGGGGTTCGGTGGCGCTGGCCGTGACGCGGCCGACGTAGCCCGTGACGGTGCCGAGGTGGTCGGTGACGGTGACGCGGTCGCCGATGCGGATGGGCTGGCCGTTGTGGTGGTCGAGGCGGGTCGGGACTCCGGTCATCGGGGCCTCCTGTGGTGCGGTGGCTGATGGCCCCACTCTATGCCACATCCAATGTGGCCACAAGTCATGTTGCCATATTGAGTGTTGCCACCTTAGAATTGGCCACATGTTGCTATGCGAAACTGTCGCCATGACCGACAGCGACCTCACAGAGATCCGCGAGGCCAACGCCCGCATCGAGAAGGCCAAGCAGGCCGAGCGCGACGCCCGCCTCGACCTCGGCCGCGCTATCGCCCGCGTCCGCGAGCGCGGCGTCAAGCAGTCCGCCATCGCCAAGGAACTCGACATCACCCGCGAGCAGGTGCGGCGCCTCGAAGACACGGCGCGCAAGGTCGACGAGGGGCAGGCATGAGCAAGCGGACCGCGCTCTACCGAGCCTTCGCCGCCGACGGAGCACTCCTGTACGTCGGCATCAGCACCAACCCACGGCACCGCTGGAACGAACACGCCCTGGAGAAGAACTGGTGGCGGCGAGAAGTACACCGGACGGAGGTGGTGTGGTTCGAGACTCGGCTTGAAGCCGCTACCGCTGAGGCGAGGGCGGTCCGAGCCGAACGCCCGGCACGGAATCGCGCACTTCCCGCCGAAGACGGCTCCTCGCGCTACCAACTCATCACCCCCAAGCCGAAGGCGCCGGATTCGCGGAAAGGCCCCGTGACCACGCGCCGACGCCGCTCCGCCGGAGAGCGGAAGCTCCGCACCAGTGACGACCTGTGGGAACGCTTCGCCGCCGCCGTCGAACGCAGCCCCGACCCCGAAGCCGACATGTCCAAGGTGCTGCGCTCGTTCGTGCGCTGGTACGTCGGCGAGCCCGGCGCAGAGCTGCCACGGCGCCCCGAGAGCTGAGCCCGCCCCGCTTCTCCCCCGGCGCGCGCGCCGGGCGTTTCGTGTGCCCGCCATCAGGTGGCCTCCAGTGGCAGCACGTCTTGGGCCAACCGGCGGGCGGCGGCCTCCGCGTAAGGCTCGTGGGCCTCCACCCCGATGGCGCGCCTCCCCGTCTCGCGGGCGGCGACCAGCGTGGACCCGCTGCCGGCGAACGGGTCGAGCACCAGACCGCCCTCGGGGCAGGCGTAGGAGGCCAGAAGCGATACGAGGCCGGTGGGTTTCTGGGTCGGGTGGAGCGAATGGCCGTGCAGGTTGCGGCCCTTGATGACCGATCGGGTCAGGCGGGTGCCGTCGCGGACATGGTTGTGCGCGCCGATCTTTCCGGTGTGCGCGATGCCGGCGCGGACGTCGCTGCGGCGGTACTTGTCGCTGGGCTCGTCGACGCGTTCCCGCGGGGTGTCGTGGTGGATGCCTGACCAGGCGCCGCGGTACCTGTGGGTCACCTGCTCGTGGACGCGTTTGAAGCGGTCGGACGCGAACCCGCTGCCGTTGTGCTTCTCCCAGATCACGTCTTGGGAGAGCTTCCACCCGGCCGCCGCGAACTCCTGACTGCGTGCGAGGAACATGCGCATGGACCCGAAGCACCACAGCGAGCTGGTGTGCGCGGCTACGGTGTCGAGCCACCCGTCGGGCCACGTGTCCCAGTCCAGGCTGGTCTCGCCGCCGTAGGGCGGGTCGGCCACGGCGCAGTCCGCGGTGATGCCGAGCGCGGGCAGCACCTCGCGGGCGTCGCCCAGGTAGAGCTGGACGGTTTCGTCGGAGTAGTAGGGGTCCACAGCAGCCTCCTGCGCCCGGGGCGGTCGGCCCCGGGCGGGTCGTCGGGTCAGGCGTCCTCGGGCGCGGGCTCGAAGGTGTCGGCGAACGGGTCCGGCTTGACCGGGTAGAACTCGCCGCGCGTACCCTTCACCACCCAGTCGCCGACCGAGGCGGTCATGGTGCCTTCGAGGGTGCGAATACGGATGCCCTCGTGCAGGCCGCGGCCGGGGCCGGGCAGGGTCGCCTCTTCGGCCTTGGCCTCGCGCCCCAGGAAGGCTTCGACCTCGGCGAGGTTGTCGCCGGTGTAGCGGACGGCGTCCACGGTCACGGGCTTCTTGCGGTACTTCACGTGTCCTCCTGTGGGGTTATGGCCCGCGCCAGGTCGGCGCGGGCTGTAGCGGGGGCAGGCTTGGCGGCTGTCGAGGTCGGCGACCCATGCGGCGATCACGGCGGCGGCCTGGACCAGCTCGGCGCGGAGCTTCGCGGCGTCGTCCTCGACGAGCGCCTCGTAGACCTCTTCGAGGAGGATCGGCGCCCACTCCGTCGCGCCGTCCCTGGCGGCCTGCTCGCAGACGTCCTTCCAGTTCTGCGCTGTCGCTCCGAAGCAGCGCCACCCGGTCCCGTCGGGGTGGTGCTGCTCGCCCCATTTGGCGAGCTGGCGCTGCCGCTCGGCGTCGACGGCCTCGGCGAAATCGCGGACGCCGGGGGTGGCAAACAGCGTCGGGTAGGGCATGTGTCCTCCTGTGGTTGTGTGGGGGTGCGCCCCGCCGGCCAAGACCCGGCGGGGCGTCGTCATGCGGCGGCCCGGTGGATGCGGCGGTGGTGCGCGGTCAGCGCGGAGGTGACATAGCCCCGGGTGACGCCCAACCGCTCCGCGATCGCGTGCTTGGGATAACCCAGGGCCACCAGCTCGGCGGCGTCCTCACCGATCGCCACGAACCGCGGCACACGCTCGCCCAGGTCCGGGACCGCGTCCGGGTCGTCGATGTCGTCCCACGCCAGCGGCGGCGCCCAGCCCGCAGCGCGGGCGCGCTCACGGATAATCCCGGCGCGCGGTGAAGACGCCGGGCGCATCTCCAGCCGCGTATACGCCACCTCGACAGCCGCCGGAGTGCGGGCCTGCGTCCACCTCTGGCCCGCCCGCAGCTTCGACAGGCCCGACACCGACAGGCCGGACTCGGCCGACACCTCGCAGAGGCCGTGGCCAATCACGGCCAGCGCGCGGAGGCGGCGCACCGACCCGACCGCGGGCACGTACCCGGCGGGCCAGAGCTGGTCGATCTCGAGGATTCGGGCGGCGACCTCGGCGCGGACGCGGCGGCCGGGGTCGCGGCCCAGGTTGCGGACGACGTCCTCGGTAGTGCGGGCGGCGGTCGCGACCGCTTTGATGGACCATCCTGCGGCCTTCAGGGCGGTGATGCGGGCGCGGACGGCGTCGGCGTCGCCCCACGGGCTCCAGGTGCCGTAGGCGATCGCGCGGGACCGGTCGTTCTCGTAGTCGCGGCGGGCCTGGTTGCAGGGGTCGCAGTGGCAGCCGTGGTGTTTGTATCCGGCGTAGGTGCCGTGGGGGATGGTGCTCATGCGGCCCTCCCTGCTTGGGTGCGGCGCATGCGGGAGCGGCGGATGGTGACCCGCTCCTCGGGGGTGGTGGCCCCCCACGTGCCGTGCTTCTCCGGCCGGGCGACGGCGTAGTCGGCGCATTCGGTGCGCACGGGGCACGCCTGGCAGATCTCCTTGGCCTTGGCCTCCCGCTGCTCTCGCTCGGCGGCGCGCTCGCCGTCGCGGCCGAAGAACAGCTCCAAGCTCTCGCCCTGGCATGCGGCGTGCTGTGCCCACCCCCACCGGGATCGGGCGGCCAGGCCGACGGTGCCGGGCTCGTGAGCGCGGTAGCCGGTCATCGTGCCACCGCCTCAGGCAGCACCCGCACGTGCACCACGGCGCCCGGCTCGGACAGCGCGAACTCGTGCTCGCCCGGGTAGACCTTGCGGGCCGACATCTCCACCACCTGCGAGTCGTCAGCGAACACCTTCGCCTCGGACAGGGAGTCGTGGATCGCGCGAACGTGGTGGTCGAGATCGCTGGAGAAGCGCGTCACCGGCCACGTCCGGCGGCGCTTCGGTGCCGAGGACGGCTTGGGCACGGTGATGGTGATGTCGGTCTGCACCGGCACCCCGGCCAGGGTCGCGTGGCGGTGGTGCAGCATCGCCCGCTCGGCGGCGGCCATGATCGCGGCCCGCCACGGCTTCAGCGTCTTCTGGTTGGAGTGGATGGCCGGGCGGCCCTTGCCGAGGAACGACACGCGGCCTTGGCCGGCGGGGGTGCCGTTGGCGGTAATGGACAGGTCCCATCCGGCGAGGACGAGCGGGATCGGGTTGGTCGCGGTCACGGTGTCTCCTTCCTTGCCGCCCGGGTGCGGCGGCAGTTCTCGCGGTTGGCGGCGGTGCAGGGATCGCACCGGCAGCCGTGGTGGGTGTAGCCGCCGGGGGTGCCGTGCGGGATCGGGCGGTCTTCCTGGTCGGGTTGGGTGGCTCGGCGGTAGCGGGCGACGGTGTCGCGGTTGATCCCGAGGTGTTCGGCGATGGCGACGTCGCTGTAGGACTGGGTGGCGAGGGCGGCGACCTGCCAGATGAGCTGGTTTCGCCGGGTGCGGGTGATGCCCACCTGGGGCCTCCTTTCGTGTGCGGCGGGGTTGGCGGGTGTGCGCCGCCCGGGCCCCCGCCAGATCCCGGGCGGCGCATCCAGGGGTGGTCTCAGGCGGGCGCTGTGAGCGCCCAGGCGGTGAGGGACGGCTCGTAGCCGTGCCAACCGGCCAGCGCGGCGTACCGGATGCCGTGTTTGGTTTCGGGCCGGTCGCAGTGGCGGCACGCCCACTCCGACACCCCGGCGGGCGGTGTCGTCGCGTCGGTGGTGGGGCGGATCGCGCCGCGCACCTCGGCCGGCTCGGCCTGCTCCCGCTCGGCTGCGTCGGCGGGGGTGACGATGGCGCGCAGCCGCTCCTCCCCCGGCATCGGGGCGGCCTCGGGGGTGCGCCGCCACTCGCGGGCGGTCAACCGCGGCTGGTGGAGGGGGCTCATGAGGTACTCCCGAGCAGGCGGTCGTACTGCGCCTTCGCCCACCGGGCGTCACCCAGTGCGGTGTGCCGCTCGTACCCGGCCGGCTCGATGTCGAGCATCGTGGAGACGGTCTCCGAGCTGGGCACCATCCCCCGCACCGGATAGTCCGGGCAGTCGAGGATCAGATGGCCCAGCCCGAGCGTGGTGACGTCGATCGTGCGGTAGTGAGCCGTCCACACGTGGCCGTGGCGCCGCATCCACCGCGACAGGAACGCCACGTCGAACGCCGGGTTGACGCCGACGATGACGGCGCCGGCCAAGAGTTCGGCGAGCGCGTGCGCGACCTCGGCGGCATCGACGGGCTGGTGGACCACGTCCGGGTCACCGTGGGTGAGGCGGCCCGCGCCGACCGGGTCGTCGCGGCCGTCACCGAAGGAGTAGAAGCGGTGGTAGAACCGGCTGATCTCCAGTGCCTTGGGGTCGGCGTGGGTCAGGTCGGGGCGGATCATCCAGGCGGCCTCGACGTCGTCCATGAAGGGGCGCTGGAGGATCAGGCCGATCTCCCACACGTCGTGCAGGTCGGGGTCTAGGCCGGTTGTTTCCGTGTCCAGGAATGCCAGGGGTCGGGGGCTCATTGGGTTCCTCCGGCGAGGTCGTCAGGGGTTTGTGCGGCGGCGATCCGCTCAGCGGCGGCGACTTCGGCGGCCAGCGCCGACCGGAAGCTGCGCCAGTACTGCTCGGCGTCGGACGCGAGCGCGTCGACCTCGTCCAGGTCCACCAGGTGGGTGCCGGACAGGTGCCGCACGTGCAGCAGGCGGGCGTCCTGGCCGGCGCGGTGCGCGCGGGTTGCGTGAGCGGCCGCGGAGTCACCGGTGTCCACCACGGTCAGCGGCACCTCGGGTGCGGGGGCCGCCGCCCTTCGCGGGCGGCGGCCAAACCAGCGGGCGATCACCGGGCGCTCCCCGGCTGCGCAACCTCCGGCCACAGGGCGTCGGCCTCGTCGGCGCTGGCCGGCTCGTCCTCGACGATGTGGGCGTCCACGACGCCGTCCTCGTTCGTCTCCGGCGGCTCGGCGGCGGGCTTCGCGCGCTCCACCAACTCCTCGAGGACCGCGTCCGCCTCCTTCTCCGTCAGCAGCCGCGTCACCGGAACCTCACGGCCGGCGACCTCTGCGTACAGCTCGAGGGCGGCGTCCTTGCCCATCCCGAGGTCCTTCAGGCGGCCCGCGATCTCCGAAAGCTGGGCGGAACTGACCATCGGCTCACCCGAGGGCTGCGAATACTCCGCGGCTACCGACTCGGCGATCGTCTGACCCGGGCCTCCGGCCGCCGCGGTCGACTCCTCCTCGCCGACCTCCTCCGGGGTGTAGATGCCGGACAGGTCCTGCGGGAACGCCGCCCGTAGCGCGAGCGCCTCGGCGACCTTGCCGAGCATGTGGACACCCTTGGTCGCCCACATGTGGGTGGGGTCGCCGCCCTTCTTCGTCTGAACGAACTCGGAGTAGTGCGCCACACCCTCGAGCGGCTCGCGGAACCCCTTCTTGTAGACCGCGCAGCGGGCGGCCACCGGCGGACGCTTGGCGTCGAGCCAGACGTTGCGCCACACGCCGTCCTCGCCGCACCACTGGATCGGGGTGCGACCCTCGTAGCGGCCGGTGCGCTCAGCGATCACCCGCAGCCCGTCGATACCGGCCTGGATGGTGAACTTGTGGCCGCCCGACTGGGAGTCCCACCGCGAGATCATGTACAGCTGCTTCGCGAACGGGTCCAGGCCGGTCTTCTGCGCCTGGTGCAGGAACACCAGCTGGTCGCCGCGGGGGGCGTTGGCGATGCCCAGTTGCGCCAGGGCGGCGGTCTGCGGCTCGGTCCACTCGGTCTGGGTGGGGTCCAGGGTCAGTGCGCCCACGGTGGGCACGGCGATTTCACTCATGCGGCTTCCTCGGCGGTCTCGAGGGCGGGCAGGTTCGGGAGCTTCTGGGAGGCGACGACGAACGGGGTTCCGCCGCTACGGGACTGGCGGTTCGCGATCGTCATGCCGCAGTACTCCGCCTTCTTGGCCGACCCCATGCGGTCGGCCAGCACCGAGCGCTCGTAGCGCTCGCGTTCCTCGGCGGCCTTCAGGTCGTTCTTCGCCGAGCAGTAGGCGGCGGCCTCGGCGAAGGTGAGCTGCGCGGTGGTGCCGTCGATGGCCGGGTGCAGCTCGCGAACCGTGTCGTAGGTGTTCTTCGCCCCGTCGAAGTTCGGGGGCTCGTTGAACATCAGCGAGTCGAGGAACAACTCGGCGCGCTGGCGCAGGATCGCGGCGTCGGTCTCGTCGTAGCGGACCGTGTACTGGCGGAACTCCAGGCGCGGCGTGAGAACGGCGACGTGGGCAACCTCCAGCCCGAGCGCGTCGAGATACCACATGATCTGCGTGCGGTAGTAGAGCGGTATCTCGTCGGTGCCGGACTTTCCCCAGGTGTCGGGGTCGTCCTGGCCGTCGGTCTTGACCTCCAGGATCCCGACCGGCTCGCCGCCCTCCAGCACGATGCCGTCGGGGTTGGCGAGCTGGTAGTCCCGCTCGGTGTGGACGTAGGTCCCGCCGGTGGAGATCTCGTAATCGGGGTTCTGGTCACCCCACCAGCGGCGGATGCCGTCTTCGAGGTAGTGGCCGCGGGCCTGCTCCGGCGTGGTGGGCTCCTCCTGCACGCGCCCGGCCTTGAGGTGCCACAGCCGGTACGGGCTGGTCCACGGGGATCGGCCGAGGACGGCGGCCATGTCGGAGCCGCCGAGGCGGCCGGCGCGGGCGGCGTGCCAATCTGCGGAGCCGTCGGGCCAGGTGCCGAGGAGGCGCCCGGTCGGGGTCTGCGTGACGGTCATCGGTCGTCCTCCTCGGTGGTGGGCATCGCCCGGATGTCGTGGCGATCGGCGTCGAACTTGTCGCGCACCCACCCGCCGAAGCACTGCTGGAACCCCAGCTCGCGGAACAGGTCGCCCTCAGCGGCCACGGTGTCGTCGGCCTCGCGCAGCGCCCGGGCGGCAGCGAACGCCGCGCGGGCCAGGGCGTACAGCTCCTTGGTGGCCGCGGACCGGTCGGCGTTGCCCGCCATCCAGTCCCTGAGCAGCTCGTCGGCGGCCATGTGGTGGTAGTCCATGTCGGCGAAGTGGTCGCACATCGGCGTGGGGATCTCGTCGCTCATCGCCCGTGCCTCCCCTCGGACGCGCCGGTGACCGAGTCCACGGCGGCCCGGACGGTGTCCTCGGGCAGGTGCTCGCCCAGGGCCAGGACCACGCGCTGCTCCAGCGCCAGGCAGTCCTCCAGCTCGTGCACACGGCCCCGCAGCGCCCGGGCGGTGTCGCGCATGCGGCGGTCATCGCGGCCGCGCAGCACCCACCCCAGGGCCATGGACCCGATCACGACGGCGACGGTCACGGCGGCGGCGGCGGCCAGGAGTACGGCGGATTCAGCGGTCATCTCCGGACCTCCAGCCCTGGTGGTAGGTGTCCAGGTGGTCCTTCGCGGAGGTGACCTCGAACGCCGCGTCCACCAGGCCGCGGTGCTCCTTGCAGTGGCGACTGCAGTGCCACCAGGGGCCCTCGGTGTCGAGGCCGATCGTCATGTACGTCGGCAGGCCGCCCGCGGCTTCGGGGTCGGCTCCGGAGGGGTGGGCGACCCGGTCCACAAAGTGCGCGGACCGCAGTCCGGCGCGGGGCGCGGGCACCAGGTGCGCGGCATAGGTCCGTAGCAGCGACGCGGCGTCCTGATCGAAGCCGGTCTCCTCCAGCAGCGCGATCACACGCTCCTGCGTCGGGGTCAGGGCGACCCCGGCCTCGGCGAGCAGGTCCGCCAGCGGGTGCGGGCGGGTCGGCGCGGCCATCACCGGCCACCCCCCGCGCGGGTCTCCAGCTCGGCGAAACGCTCCGCGACCCGCTCCCACGCGGCCGACATGGCCATGGCCACCTGGTGCTGGTCCATCGGGTCGCCCTCGCCCAGCTGCACCACGTGGGTGACGTCGCCGGGCTCGTTGCGGATCACGATGATCGGGTAGCCGTCGTCGCCGATCTCGTCGTCGATGTAGGTGTCGGTGTTCGCGGGGATGGTGTGGAGTTTCGTCGCCGTGGTGGCGCCGAGCGGTCCGAGATCGTGGACAATGGACATGCCCTGACTCCTTCTGTGATCGTGGTTAGGGCTTGGCTCTCGTCCGGGTGCCACCGGGCGGGGGCCGCTTTCATGCGGTCAGGACGACCGCAGCTTCCGGGGGGTCTTGCGCTGCAGCTGGACCACGCCCTTGTCCGGCGGGACCGGTGGCTTGCGGCGCTTCTTCGGCGGCGGCGACTCATCTGCGCGCGGCTTCTGCTCGCGGTCCGCGAGGATCTGCTCGACGTGCTCCGGCTTGTAGCGGCGGGTGCGGCCGAGCTTGATGTACGGGATGCGGCCGGCCTTGGCCTCTTCGGCGACCCACCGCTCCCCCACTCCGAGGCGCTGCGCAACGTCGGCATCGGTCAGCAGGTCGGGGCTCATGGCGCCACCTCCGCGAACGCGCGCTCCAGTACGTCGGCGGGGTAGAGGTTGACCGCCCCGAAGGTGGCGTCCTGCCGCTTCGAGGGCTCCTGGCCTTCCTCGCGCATGATCCGGGTCGCCTTAGCGCCGACCCTGGACAGGTGCGTCCGGTCGGTGGGGTGGCCGTGGAGCTTGGCGTAGCCGAGGGCGGTGAACCAGTCGTGGCGACCCTCAATCGCGGCGACCCGCGCTTCGGTGGTGTCCTGACGGCCTTCGACGGCAACGATTCGCTGCCGGTCCTCGCGGAGCCGGTCGATCATGCCCTGCAGGACGTCGAGGTCGTCGCCGTTCTTGGCGGGCTCCAGCTCGGCTTCGCGGGTCTTCACGGCGAAGTAGGTCTGGGCGGCGGCGATCTCGGCTTTGCGGGGGTCGCCGTTCATGGCCCAGATGTAGGCGCCGTAGCGGGTGAGCCGGAAGTCGTCGACCTGGCGGTGGGCGCCCTTGCCGGCGCGGATCATATGGAGGTCGGCCTCAATATGATCCTGAGCTGCGGTTTCACCGAGCGAGTTGGTGATGGCGGCTCTGGCGCGGGCGATGCCGTCGCGGACGTCGGACCATCGGGCGTAGCCGAAGTGGGCCATCAGCTCGCGGGCGGACCAGTACTCGCGGCCCTCGGAGTCGACGTGGCGGACCGCGTCGAACGGGGAGGCGCCCGGGGCCGTCTGGATCTCGCTCATGCCGGCTCCTCGCTGCGTCGGGGCCGGTAGTGCTCGCTGGCGAGGGTTGCGGTGCGCACCCCGAGAACCTGCGCGATCTTCTCTAGGCGGGCGGGGGTGCAGTTGCGGGTGCCGCTCTCGATCTCGCTGATCAGGGATTTCCCGCATCCGACCTGCTCAGCGAGAGCCATCTGTGTCATCCCGGCGCGTTCGCGTGCTCGCTGGACGCGTTCCGGGGAGTGGTTCATCGAGCTCATGACTGAGAACCTACTGCGAACGTTCGCGAACTTCAACCCCTTAACTGCGAACGTTCTCAATCAGCCGCACGCATATGCACGTGCAGTCTTCGGATGAGCACTTTGTGTCGCCTAGGTAAGGCCAGCCTGAGCTAGACTTCGCGAACGTTCGCGAACAGAATGAGACGCATGACCGCCACTCAGCCCCCAGAAGGACTACTGATCGAGGAGGCCCGCGAATCCCGCCGACGCGGCCTCTCGCAGAACCGTGCAGCCGAACTGGCGGGCCTGAGCGGGACGCGATGGCGCCACATCGTCAACGGAACCCGCCCTGCCACGGGGGCGAAGGTCACTCAGACGGTCGCCCGTATGGCACTTGTCGTCGACGTCACACCCCAGGAGATGGAGCGGGTCGGGCGACCGGACGTAGCCCAGATCATGGCCGAGTTGCAGGACTCCGTGCCCGACCGCACAGGGTCGGGACATATGAAGGGATGGCCGCTGCGCCCGACGGAGGAGCTGTGGTGGGAGCCGCAGGACCCCTCATTGCCCGGCGGGCCGGCGATCCGCTACACCTACCGGTGGACCTCCCCGGAGGACCCGGCGGACTACATCGAGTCGTCCAAAGGGATGGACCCGGAGCGTGATCCGCTGGAGGTCGCCGCCCTGTTCCGGGAGATGCTCGCGAAGGCCTACGGGGACCGGATTCTGGGCGATCCGGAGGACGCGCGAAACCCCTGACCCACCCACCCGACAGACACATAGAGTTACCACACTTGGACCGCTGGAGATGCCCGTCACCAGCGGTTTTCCCATGCCACAGATACGGTTCACTGACCTGCACGTATGCCGATTACCCGCGAAAATCCCCCAAGCACCACTAGATGCCCCCTTTGCCTCAGGGTTACTCTGAGTACCCCAATCCCCCGAACTCCCCCCGGGGGCGAGGGCTCAGCCGAAACCCGACCGAGGGGGGAAACTTGCACACTGGCGTGCATGCGCGCGAGCGCTTCCCTGAATCCGAATACCCGAACATCAACCTCTGGGTCGACGCCGACCACCTACCCGACCCCGACCGCGACCCAGTCCGCATCGACTGGATCGGATCATCCGGTGTCCGCATCACCGGCCATACCGGGCTCTACGCCGCCGACATCTGCCGCCATGTCGTCGCCGCACTGCCCGACCCGCACCTGAGGGCATGGCTCAACGGCTACGGAGCCTGGAGCCTCAACCTCGACCACGTCCGCCGCGACCCGCTCGGCGCCCTCCAACCGTGGCTGTGGCTGCCCGTACAGCGGCGGATCATCCCGCCACAGCTTCGCTGGCCCGGAGCCTGACGACACCGCGGCCCCCTGCAGGGAGGGATTGCAGGGGGCCCACTCATGCCGCGGACCACTCCCCCGCGCCCGCCGGCGCGGTGCACAATGGAGCCCATCCGACCCGAGGAGCCGCCGTGGCCTACGCCGAGAAGCTGGTGAAGTCGTGGCGCGCGTGCTGGCGGGTGCCGGGGAAGAAGACTCCCGAGAAAGAGTCGGGATTCCCATCAGAGAAGGCGGCCCTGGAGTACGCCCAGGAGCGCGAGGTGGAGGCCCGCCGCCGCGGGCGCCGCACCCGATCCAGTCACACACTCACCGTCGAGGACTACGCCCACACCTGGTACGCCGGCCTCGACCTCGAACTCGGTTCCATGCGCGGCTACAAGGGCATCCTGGAGAACCACATCGTCCCCACCTGGGGCGACTGGCTGCTGCGCGACCTCGCCGATGCCGACGTCGAGTTCGTCGAATGGATCCGCCGGCTGCGGGCGGCGGGGTACTCTGAGTCGCGCATCAGGGCGATCCGGGGCCGCTTCTCGACCATGTGCTCCGACGCGGTCGCCCACGGCCTGCTGTACCGCAACCCGGCCGCGCAGCAACGCTCGCGGGGGCGCGCCGCGCCGCGGCGGGTGGCGGCGGCCCGCGACCGTGAGAAGAAGGTCACCACGAGCCCGTTGGGCGCGCTGTTGATCGCTGAACGCGCCGCGGTGCTGACCGGCCGCGACGACGAGTTCACGATGCTGATCACGAAGTTCTACACCGGGCTGCGCTGGGGCGAGCTTATCGGCATCGAGAAAACCCTGCTGTCCCGCGACCGGCTCCAGGTGGACTGGCAGCTCGCTGAGGAGGGCTCCCAGGGGATGGCGCGCACGCCGCCCAAGCGCGGGTCGATCCGCCCGATCGATCTACCCGGGTTCCTCGCAGACCTGCTGGAGGAGCAGGCCGAGAGGGTGGTGCACCCGAAGGTGGATGGGCGCGCGAAATGGTGCCCGTGCGGGCGCAACCTGAGCCCGGAGCATCGGCACGAGCCCGGCATCCACGTGTTCTCCGGACTCGGGCGTCACCACTGGGCGCACTCCACGTTCCTGTACCAGTACTGGGCGCCGGCGGCCTTGGGGCGCTACTACCCCGGCGACAAACGAAAGGAGCGGCTCGTCTACGTCGACGAGCCGCCTGAAGGTGGCCAGATCGGGCCATGGGACCGTACACGGCGCCGCGCCTCGCGCTGGGACGCCAAGAAGACCACCCCGGATCCGGCGGTGGCTTGCTGGGTGCCAATCCAGCCGGGCATGCGCCGCCAGCACCTGCTGCGCCACTCCCATCGGACCCTGCTGGAGGAGCTGCGCACCGAGGATCCACTCACAGACGAGCGCATGGGCCACGCCAACAGTTCGATTCAGGCCCGCTACTCCCATGTCACCCCGGGAATGCGGCGGCGGCTGTGCAAGGATCTCAGCGCCGCATGGGAGGCGGCACTGAAGGACCGAGCCCGGATCCTGGGCACCGAGTCTCCGGTGCCGACTCTGGACCGCCTCCTCGATGCTCACCGTCCGTCACATTCGGGGAGTGGCTCCAGATCCGCTCCAGATACGGGGCATCGACCGATCCGGCTCCACGCGGTATAGTAACGTCACGCTTTGTTGACCTGCATCTTCGGGGATCAGGTGGTGCGGCCGAAGTCCTCCGGCGAGATCTGGTCGAGGAACTCGCGGAACTTCTCGACCTCGTCCTCCTGCTCGTCGGGGATGGGCACCCCGGCCTCCTCGATCACGTCCTCGTGGGCGTAGATGGGCGCGCCGGTGCGCAGCGCCAGCGCGATGGAGTCGGAGGGGCGGGCACTGACCTCGACCCCGTTGGAGAAGACCAGTTCGGCGTAGAAGATGCCGTCGCTGAGCGCGGTGACGTTGACCGTGGTCAGGTCGGCGTCCAGCGCATCGAGGACGTCGCGGAAGAGGTCATGGGTGAGCGGGCGCGCGGGCATGACGCCCTGCTGGGCGAGCGCGATCGCGGTGGCCTCGACCGCGCCGATCCAGATCGGCAGGTAGCGTTCGCCGTCGGTCTCCTTGAGCAGGACGATCGGCTGGTTCGAGGGCATCTCGACCCGGACGCCGACAACCTCCATGTGCTTCACTGCGGCTCCGTCCCACGACTTGTCGTGCCGGAGGGGGCACCCGCCAGGGTGTGCTCTGCTCCGTCTTCTTCACGGTACACCGCCACACCGACAGGCGTCCGAGACAGGTCCGGGACCGCGGGGCGCCCGGACCGGGCTCCGATAACCTTCCCCGACGCCGCTTACAGGTGACATGACCGCGATGTCCCCGATCGCGCCATCGGTGGCGGTCTTCCCTAAAAAGGCTCTCCGGTGGAGGGGAGGCGCAAACCTGCTCGGCGCGGCCGGAGGCGCAGGAGCCTCAGCGCCGCGGCTTGGTCAGCAGGACCAGGCGGAACTTGCCGATCTGGACTTCGTCGCCGCCGCCGAGCTCGGCCTCGTCGATGCGCTCGCGGTTGACGTAGGTGCCGTTCAGACTGCCGACGTCGCGGACGCCGAAACCGTTGCCGCGCCGGAAGAACTCCACATGGCGCCGGGAGACCGTGACGTCGTCGAGGAAGATGTCGCTGTTGGGGTGGCGCCCCACGGTGGTGACGTCGCTGTCCAGCAGGAAGCGGCTGCCGGCGTTGGGGCCGCGCTTGACGACGAGCAGCGCCGTGCCGGGGGGCAGGGCGTCGACGTTGGTGGGCTCGCCGGGAAGGTCCTCGCCCTCGGCCTCGGCCTCCAGCGCCTGGATGCCGGCGATGGAGATGGTGGAGGTGGTCTCACCGACGGAGTCGCGGCTGCCACCGGATCCGGGGGCGGAACCTTGCCCCGCCGTACGGATGGGGGAACCGCAGTTGGAGCAGAAACGGGCATCATCCGCAACGGCGTGACCGCACTGCGTGCAGTAAACGCTCGACATAGGTCGGCTCGGCCTCCTACCGCACGGGGCGGTGCTTGATTCGGCTGGTGGTCCTTTGCGCCTGGGTGGGCGGCGTACCGCGCACCCACTGGGAAAACGGGGTGGGCCGGTGCTGTGTTCCCCCGGCTCACCTCGGATTCTTACATGGTGTCATCCCCTGCCGTGCTCTGCTGTGCACACGATCGCGTCCCGCTACCGGGCCCGGCGCAGCGCCGGAGGGCCGCCAGTGGGGAACACTCGACTCTAAACCATATCCACGGCGCACAGGAGGCGGTGCCGACCCGTCGGGGCCCTCCGGTGCACGGCCGGGTCCGGCCGTGCACCGGAGGGCCCTCGACTCGGCTCCGGCGGTCGCCGGGCTCAGCCTTCGGCCTGCTCGACCACCTGGGCCCACTCCTCCAGCAGCCGCTGGGCGGTGTCGGAGTCGGGCCCTTCGGCCCACAGATGGGTGACCGCCTCGGAGGTGTCGGGCAGGATCAGCACCCAGGAGCCGTCGGACTGGACCACCCGGACACCGTCGGTGGTGTCGACCTCGCGTCCTTCCGAGGCCTCGACCACGGCGCGCATGACGCTTCCCTTGACCGCCCACGGTGTGGGCACCGAGCGGCGCAGCAGGTGGGCCTGCGGGATGCGCCGGTCGATCTCGCTGAACGAGAGCCGGGTGCGCGCCACCAGGCCCAGCAGCCGCACGAACGCGGCGATGCCGTCGCTGGTGCGGGAGAACTCCGGCACCACGTAGCCGCCGCGGCCGTCGGCGGCGAAGACGATGTCGTCGGCCTGGGCCGCCTTGGCCAGCTCGTCGACGGCGGTGGGCGTCCACTGCACGTCGACGCCGTGGTAGCCCGCGACCTGCCCGGCCACGCGCGTGGTGGTGACCGGCAGCGCGACCCGGCCGCCGCCGCGCTCGGCGGCGATCAGGTCGAGGACCACCAGCAGGGCGCGCTCGTTGTCGACGACCTGGCCGTTCTCGTCGACCACCGACAGCCGCTCCGCCACGGGGTCGAACCGCACGCCGAAGTCGGCCCGCGACGACGAGACGAGCTCGCCCAGGTACTGCAGGTCGCGCATCTGCTTGGCGAGCGTGTCGGTGGGCGAGTCCTCGTCCAGCCGGTTGTTGACGGTGAGCACGTCGGCGCCGAGCCGGCCCAGCAGCGAGGGCAGGATCAGCGACCCGGTGCCCCCGGCGCAGTCGACGACCACCTTGAGGCCGGCCTCGCCGATGCCCGTGGTGTCGACGGTGCGCAGCAGGTCGTGGGCGTAGTTCTCCACGCCCCGCGACGGGAAGGACAGCTCCGCGATCTCGCCGGGGAAGGCGCGGCGGTACTCGGCGCGCGAGAACACCCGCTCCAGCTTGCGCTGCGCCCCCGGCGAGAGGTCGGCGCCGCGCTCGTCGAAGAACATGATGTCCACCGACTGCGGGTCGCCGGGCGAGGTCCGCAGGCTGATGCCGCCGGCCACCCCGCTCTGGGAGGTGTGGAAGCGCGCCACCGGCAGCGGCACCACCTCCAGGTCGCGCACGTCGATGGCGGACGCGGTCAGCGCGCTGATGACCGCGCGCTTGAGCGCGCGCGCCGCCCGGGAGACGTCGCGCGAGGTGGTGACCACCGATCCCTTCTTCAGCGTGGTGGCGAACGCGCTCGCCAGGCGCACGGCGAGCTCGGGGGTGATCTCGACGTTGATCAGGCCCGAGACTCCGCGCTGGCCGAACAGCGAGCGCTGGCCGCGGGACTCCCAGATCACGTTGGTGTTGACGACCGCGCCGGCCTCGATCGTCTTGAACGGGTAGACCTTGACGTCGTTGGAGAGGTAGGCCTCGGACTCGACGACGCACTCCTCGCCGACGATCGCCCCCTCCTCCACCCGGGCGCTGGACATGACGTCGGTGTTCTTGCCGATGACGCATCCGCGCAGGTTGGTGCTGGCGCCGATGTAGACGTTGTCGTGCACCACGGCGCGGTGCAGGAACGCCTCGGAGCGCACCACCACGTTGCTGCCGAGCACGCTGAACTCGCGCAGTTCGGCGCCGGCCTCGACCTTGGCGTAGTCGCCGATGTAGAGCGGGCCCTTGAGCACGGCCTCGGAGTCGACCTCGGCGCCCTCGGCCATCCACACGCCCGGCGATACCTCGAAGCCGTCGATCTCGACGTCGACCTTGCCGGAGAGGACGTCGGCCTGGGCGCGCAGGTAGCTCTCGTGGGTGCCGACGTCCTCCCAGTAGCCGTCGGCGATGTAGCCGTAGAGCGGCTCGCCGTCCTTGAGCAGCTTGGGGAACACGTCGCCCGACCAGTCGACGACCTCGCCCTCGGCGACCTCGTCGAGCACCTCGGGTTCCATGATGTAAATGCCGGTGTTGACGGTGTCGGAGAAGACCTGGCCCCAGGTCGGCTTCTCCAGGAACCGCTGCACGCGCCCCTGCTCGTCGACGATGATGATGCCGAACTCGAGCGGGTTCTCGACCCGCTTGAGCCCGATGGTGACCTTCGCTCCGTTCTCGCGGTGGTACCGCACCATGTCGCTCAGGTCGATGTCGGTCAGCGCGTCGCCGGAGATGACGATGAACGGCTCGCCGCGCAGGTGCTCCTCGGCGTTCTTGACGCTGCCGGCGGTGCCGAGCGGCACCTCCTCGGCAACGTAGTGCAGGTTCATGCCGAGTTCCTCGCCGTCGCCGAAGTAGTTGCGGATCAGCGTGGCCAGGAACTGGACGGTCACGACGGTGTCGTCGAAGCCGTGCCGCTTGAGCAGCCGCAGGACGTGCTCCATGATCGGCCGGTTGACGACGGGCAGGAGTGGCTTGGGCTGGTTGGCGGTCATCGGGCGGAGGCGGGTGCCCTCTCCTCCGGCCATGACTACGGCCTTCATCGGGGCCACCCCCAGACCCCGCGATGTGGACGGCCGGACGCCCTCGGGCGCGTTCTCATGGTGGGGATGTCGCTCCCTTCCTGTTGTTCGTGCCGCTGGGTGGTGGTCCGGGGCTTTGGGAACCGCCGCCGGGAGCCGTCTGGTCCGACGGCGCCGGCTCCGGGGCCCCGCGGCTGTCGTGGCCGGAAGTGGCCGCTACCCCGGGCAGGGCGTTCTCACCCGTGCCCGATGGATGGTCGGCCCGCCGGGCGTGCGCGATCAGGCGCCGCCCCTGCACCGCGTACAGCAGCCCGGCCCACCAGTAGATAGCCGTTCCCCAGATTGCGAACGCCCAACCCGCGACGCGCGCCACATCGCCGACGATTCCGGCGTATCCGGCTACGAAGAGCAACGGGAAGGAGTAGAGCAGGCAGAGGGTGGCCGCCTTGCCCGCGAAGTTCACCGGCAGCGTGCCGTAGCCGTAGTAGCGCATGACCGGCAGCGCCAGCACCATCAGCACGTCGCGCAGCACCAGCACCGCCATCAGCCACCACGGCACGATGCCGCGCATCACCAGCCCCAGCAGCGCGGCGAAGATATAGAGGCGGTCGGCCATCGGGTCGAGCACCGCGCCCAGCCGGCTCATCTGGTTCCAGGCCCGAGCGATCTTGCCGTCGAGCCAGTCGGAGATCCCGGCGAAGGCCAGCACGCCCAGTGCCCACCAGTCGGCCTGGGGCACCAGCACCAGCCACAGGAACACGGGCACGCCCACGAGGCGCAGCATGCTCAGCAGGTTCGGCACGGTCCAGACCCGGTCGCCTGCGGTGCGCGCCGCTGCGCGCGGGCTCACTCGGCTCGCCACCCCACCTCCCAAGTGTCCGAATAGCGAGCTTACCCGGCACAGGCTCGGGTTATAGCGGGGAGGTCACAGCGGAAAGGCGCGGTTACAACGGCGACAGGGCGAGCGTGCGCAGCCGGTCGGCGCCGGTGGGCTCCTCGTCGCGGAGTCGGCAGCGGCGGATTCCGTAGCGCCCGAAACGCGCCCGCACCGCCTCAACGACCGCGGCGTCGGGGGTTTCGGGCACCTGGTTGAGCACCACAGGGCCCAAGCGGAACCCGGCGGCCGACAGCTCGTCCGCGGCGCGCTCGGTCTCGGCCAGCACCATCCGCCGCGGCAGCAGCACCAGGTGCACCGCCGCTTCGCCGCGCAGCCGTTCGGCCGCGCGCTCCAGGCGCAGGCGGCGCGCGTGCAGCTTGTCCAGCAGCGGGTCGCGCTCGGGCTCGGCGGAGCCCCCGACCACGCCCGCGGCGAAGCGGTCGGCGTCGACGGCGCGCTCCCGCTGGCGCGCCAGGCCCTCCAGCCAGGGGGTGAGCAGCGTGGGCATGTGCAGCATGCGCAGCAGGTGGCCGGTCGGGGCGCTGTCGACGACCAGCCGGTCCCACTCCCCGGGCACCCGGTCCATCGCGTCGATGAGCAGGTCGTTGAGCGCGGACTCGGTCATGCCGGGTCCGGCGGCGGCGTGGTCGAGGTGGCGCTGGACCGCCGGCATGATCTCGCGCGGCAGGGCCGCGTAGGCGTCGTCGGTGACCTGCTTGACGCGGCGGCGCACGGCGGCCTCGGCGTCGGGTTCGGCGGCCCACAGGTTCTCGGCGACCCGGCGCGGGCTCTCGCCGAGCCGGGTCTCCAGCGCGTCGCCGAGCGAGTGGGCGGGGTCGGTGGAGATCAGCAGGGTGCGCAGGCCCCGGTCGGCGAGGGCGAGCGCGGCGGAGGCGGCCATGGTCGTCTTGCCGACTCCGCCCTTGCCGCCGAAGAAGGCGATGGGCTCGGCGCCGACCACGCCGCCCGCCGGGGCCTCGCCGGCCTCGGCGCGGTCGGCCGGCCCCGCTTGCTCGTCGGCGGCCACGGCCGCATCCCCCCTGCCTGTCGCCGCCCGACGGGGCTCAGCAGCACACCCCGGCGTCGCCGAAGGTCTCCCGGCCCATGCGCTGATGCCATTCGTGCAGGTCGGCGACCATGTACGGAATCAGGTCCAGCGTCTCATAGCCGGCGGGGTCCTCCACGCCCAGCGTCTGCAGCAGCAGCATGGCCCGCAGCGTGTCCTGCTGGGTGCGGGCCTCGCGGCGCAGTGCGTAGCGCCAGCGGGCGTCGAACCACTCCTGGTGGAACGCCTCGATCCGGCGCCACGCACTGCGCAGCCGCTCCCACCTCCCGGTCACGTCACTGGCTCTCGTCGGTGCCCGCGGTCTCGTCGGCCGACGCGGCCTCCGGCGCCCCGGTCCCGCGCTGGGCGAAGGCCCGGCGCAGGGCGATCGCCGCCTCGACGATCAGCCAGACCGCCAGCACGAAGATGGCCACGTCCAGCGGCGCCAGCAGGAACATCTGCATCGGGTCGCCCGAGGAGACGAAACCGATCAGGTTGATGACCAGCGCCCAGGTGGTCATGATCACCAGGAAGACCAGCGGCACCAGCACCGCGATCGGGTTGCGGCTCTTCTTGGTCACCCAGACCGCGATCACCGACAGCGCCAGTCCGGCGGTGAGCTGGTTGGTGGTGCCGAACAGCTGCCACAGGGTGCCGAAGGCGAAGTTGCCCGGTACCAGCGCCAGAGCCAGCGGGATCAGCACCGCCACCGAGGTGGCCGCCGTCAGGTTGCGGGCCAGCGGCCGGAACCCGGTGATCTCGGCGATCTCCTGGATGATGTAGCGCTGCAGCCGGACGCCGGTGTCCATGGAGGTCGCGGCGAAGCTGATCACGACGATCGCGGCGAAGACCGCGCCCACGGACAGCGGGACGCCGAGGTTGCCGGCGAACCCGGCCACACCGTTGACGAAGTTGCCCACCGCGCCGTCGGAGGCGGTCGCGAAGTCGACGTAGAGGGTGTCCCACTCGCCGGCGGTGGCGACCACGCCGGCCGTGCAGGCCAGGATCGAGCACAGCGCCAGCGCGCCTTCGCCGGAGGAGGCCAGGTAGCCCACATAGCGGGCGTCGGTCTCCTTGTCCAGCTGCTTGGAGGTGGTGCCCGAGGAGACCAGGCTGTGGAAGCCGGAGACGGCGCCGCAGGCGATGGTCACGAACAGCAGCGGGAACCAGGGCGGAGAGCCGGCGGGCACGTCGTTGACGACCGGGGCGACGATCCTGTCCCAGCCGACCACCACGCCCAGGAAGATGACCGCCAGCGCCAGCACCATCTGCAGCTGGTTCACGTAGTCGCGCGGCTGCAGGAGCATCCACACCGGCAGGCGCGAGGCGAAGAACGCGTAGACGAAGATCAGCAGCACCCACAGGGTCTGGGCCGACATGCCCAGCGCTCCGGCGAGCGGGTCCAGCGAGACCGGCACCGCCACGCCCAGCGGGATGAAGGCGTAGACGACGACCAGGCAGATGATCGAGGGGACCAGCGCCGCGGTCCGGCGGCGGTAGACGATCTGGCCCAGTCCGATGGCCAGCGGGATGGTGACCAGCACCGGCAGCACCGCGGCCGGGTTGCCGTCCAGCAGGATGCCGATGACCACCGCGAAGACCGCGTTGACCATGGTAAGCAGGAAGAACAGGATCAGCAGGAACAGCACGCGCGAGCGGGCGCTGATCACCTCGCCCGCCAGTGTTCCGATGCTCTTGGCCTTGTGGCGCACCGAGACCGCCAGCGCGCCGAAGTCGTGCACGCCGGCGGCGAAGACCGTGCCCGCCACCACCCAGAGCAGGGCCGGTCCCCAGCCCCAGAAGACCGCGACGGCCGGCCCCACGATCGGGGCGGCGCCGGCGACCGAGATGAAGTGGTGGCTGAAGACGATGTGCTTGTTGGTGGGGACGAAGTCGATACCGTCGCGGTAGGTGTGGGCCGGTGTCACGAACGCCGGGTCGAGCGCGTAGACGCGCTTGGCCAAGTACGCCGAGTAGTACCGGTAGCCCAGTGCGAATATCGCGAGGACCACGACCATGACTACGGCTGCTGGCATTGGCTGTCCTTAGGTCACACGTCTGCACACGCGGCCTGCACCCCTTCCGAGCCGCGCATCGGCCCGGCATCGGATGGAGCGGCCGATCGCCGAGGCGCCGCGGACCGGGACACAAACCATCGAAGATCGAATAAAGTCTCCAGAAATTAACACGTGTCTCCTCGCGTACAAAGGGCTGGCCTTGCTGAACATGGTCACGGTTTGGCGGCGATCGACGACCGCCGAGATGTGCTGGTCCGGGTCCGACGGCCCCGTCGGCATCCCGGTGGTGCCGCTCGTGTGGGACGACCTCCCGTGCGTGGCGCTGCCCATGGCCCACCTGGACGCGGTCGACACCATGACCTCGGGGCGGGCCGCCTTCGCCGTCACCGAGCAGGCGTCCGAGGACGCTTCGGGCGGGACCCTGGCCGCGGGACCGGTCGACATCCGCTTCGACCTCGACGGCAAGCGCTTCGCCGACCACCTGCTGGAGCAGGAGATCGTCAAGCACCCGCCGACGCGGCTGCGCGCCGACGGGCTGATGGCGCGGCGCGAGAACTGGTGGTGGATGCCGCGGGTGCTGATCACCCTGACGGCGCTGGAGCAGGAGCACGAGATCCCCGCTCGCAGGCGCGGCGAGGACGCGCTGCTGGTGCGCCCGGGCGCCGAGGGCGCGGCGCCGCGCGTGGACACGGTCACCGCGCGCGCCTGGCCCGAGGAGCCCGGCGGCGCGGTCGAGCTGTGGCGCCGCGACGGTGCGGCGCTGGAGGGCGCGGGGGAGCCGGCCTTCGCCTTCGCCCACCGCCACAGCCCCGACTTCGAGCGCTGGGAGCGCTGGTGGCGCACCGGCCGCACCGAGGGCGAGCACCTCGCGGTCACCGGCGGCACCGGAACCCCCGCCGAGACGCCCCTCCCCTCTTACAACCTGCCCCCTTACAACCTGCTCTCGCGCTACCGCAACCACCGCGACGTCGTCCGCGCCTGCCGCCAGGGCATCGCCAGGGCCGAGGCGCGCAGCGCGGGGCAGACCTGACCTGCCGGCGGCGGCCCGGCCCCGACGGGCCCTCGCATGCGCGGTCGCGCCGATGACGGCGAAGACCGGAAGCGGCGCCGGGGCGGCGCCGGGGTCCGCTGCAGACGGGTGACACCCCCGCTGACCCGCGGTGCGGGCCGGCAGGCGGAAGACGGTTCGTCGTCCCGGTCCGGGCACGGCCGGTGGAACGCGGCGGACGGCACCGGCCGCGGCTCCCCGGCCGTGCGACGCGGGCCCCGCCTCGAACGAGCACCCGGAGTGCGACCGCGTCGACCCGTCGTGTCCGGATTCGGCCAGCTGCTGCGCGGCACCCGCGCAGCGCCCGGCCCTGCACTGGGAGGACTCCGGCCCCTCCCCCGCCCTCGGCACCGGCCGGGATTTGCGTTTCCGCAATACGGGACAAACTTCCGATTTCATCCGCGATGCGCGCTCTAAGGTAATACCCGGACTGCCCCGGAAAGGCGTGGCGAAAGGGTAAACGGGTGAATACGGAGATCCCCCCAGGCCTCGCGGACGGCATCGACCCCAGTGCGATCACGATCCCCCCGGTCAAGGTCGAGGACCTGGAAGAGGCGGCACGCGCCGTCAAAGGCGACGGCCAGGACGTCTCCGACATCGGCAACGACATCAAATCCGCCTGGGGCGGCCTGCAGGGCATCTACAGCGCGCCCGAGGACGAGACCCTCTTCTCCGCGATCGACCCCGTGGCCACCAAGGGCGACGAGGTCGGCGACGCGGCCAGGACCGCCGGCGACGCCCTGCTGGACTTCGCCGCCGATGTGCGGCCCATCCTGGAGCGCTGGCGCGCCCTCAAGCACGACGCCCAGGACATGCAGGACCACATCGACGCCGACGACGACTGGCGCTCCGACGAGGACAAGGTCGAGGAGTTCAACCAGCTCAACAACGACCTCATCAAGGTCCAGAACGACTTCATGGCCGCCGAGCGCGAATGCGCCAACAAGATCACCGCCCTGTTCGGCGGCACGACGTTCGTGGCCACCGACCCGGGATCCGAGCCGGACCCGGGAGAGGGCGAGCAGGCCTACGGCTACACCGAGGCCCACCAGGACGTGGCCACGCCGTGGGCCGTGCCCCAGGAGCACGATGCGCCGTGGTACGCCGACGTCGGCGCCGCCGTCGTCGACCTCACCTGGGGATCGGTCAAGGACACCCTGGCCCTGGCCGGACTGCACGACGGCCAGGGCGACTGGACCCTCGACCCCGCGACCATGTGGGGAAACGCCACCCAGACCTGGAGCGACACTTTCGCGGGCGCCGGCATGCTCGCCGGCTACGGCCCCGACGGCTTCAGCTGGTCGACGGCGGGCACCGCCTGGACCGAGGTCGCCCACTCCATGGTGCCCTGGAACGAGTGGGGAGACCGCCCCGGCTATGTGATCACCCAGAGTGTGGTGAACATCGGCAGCATCGTCGCCGGCGTGGCGCTGACCGCCTCGGGGGTGGGCGCCGTGGCCGGCGTCCCGCTGCTGGCCTGGCGGGGCACCCGCGTCATGCGCACCCTGGGCAAGCTGGGCGACCTGGGCCCCGGCTCGGGCCACGGCGGCGACAGCGGGGACGGCGGCTCGGCGTCCGGTTCGGCGGCCTCGGGCGGCCGGCCCGACTTCGACCTCAAGCTCGACGGCGCCGGGCCGCGCAACGGGATCCCCACCGCCCGGGAGATCCAGGACCAGCTCACCGACTGGGAGGACATGGCCTCCGAGCTCGGTTGGGAGGAGACCATGCGGCGGGCGGGCGACCTCGCCGAGACGGTCGAGCAGCGCGAACCGGCCCTGGTCGGCGCCCCGAACGACACCCCCGGCGTCCAGGCCAGCGCCGAAGGCCCGAACGATCCCCCTTCGACCAAGCCCGAACCCGCCCCGCCGACGACCGAGTCGCCCTCCTCCGGGTCGCCCTCCGAACGGCCGTCGAGACCGTCCCCCAGCCCCGCCGGCGGTGACGGCCCACCCGGAGGCGGCCCACCAGGCGGCCCACCCGGAGGTGGCCGCCCCGCCGCGCCAAGCGGCGGAGATCCGGAGGGCGGAGACGGTGGAGGCGACGATCGGCCGTCCGCGTCAGATGAGCGAGGAGATCAGGCCACACCGGAGAACGAGGCGGACACCCCGCCGGAAGACGGCCGACCGTCGGGCCCCACCGACGACGACTCGGGAACTGGCGGTGACCGACCCGGCCGACCGGATTCGGAGAGCTCGGGAGACGACGATTCCGCGCCCTCAGAGGAGGCTTCCGAGCAGCGCCGGTCGTCGCGGCCCGAGTGGTTGCCGGATGTCGACCGCGGGAACGCCTTCAATGCAAGGCGGGAGCCGATCTACACCGCGCGAGGCGGGGCGAACGAGATACACGTCGGAGAACACACTCCCGGAAACCAGTACAAGAGACTCGACTCCTACATACCAAACAAGGAGATTGTCTCGAGAAAGCATACCCAGTTCCATGAGATTCAAGAGAAGACAGGTCTTAGTTACCTTTACGACCTCCGGGACAACTATGCACCGGGCACGGTAATCGCAGACACCCCCTCCAACCGTAGGGACCTGGATCCCGATGTGATCGGAAAGCCCCTCAAGGGTGATATGATTCTCGAAGTTCCGGTTCAAGAGGCGGGCATCCCCGAAATAATCCTGGAGAAGGCCGAAGATCTGAACATCACGATCAGGGACGACGAGGGGAACATCTACGAACTGCCAGACGAGGAGGACGACGGAGCCCATGGCAACGAATGAAGACCTGCCGAAGGTCGCCTACTGCTGGACATGGAACTACCGGCGCAATCGCATCGGCACACCCCTCACCGAGTCCGAGGCCTCCAGCCGGGATGCAGAGGGCGATGAGTACACGGCAGTCCTCTCGACACATCCGGGTCTCTCCCATCCGATCCTCGTCACGATCTGCTGGAAGAACGCCTACGCCAGCACTCAGTTCCTGGACGACCACGGCCGCCCGCATGTGCAGTACGAGTTCGCCAAAGTAAGCGACAAGCAGCTTTTCTTGAAGCGCGTCTTCATTTGGGAATACCCGGACGACAACCCTCGGCTGACCGTTAAGGACTCGAAGGTATACGAGGAGTTCGATTACCGCGAAGACGGCTATCTGAAGCACACGAAGTTCAACGAGTACGAGAACGTCAAAGACATAGCCGAGTACAAGGAGACCTCGGTGGAGGCCAACTGGGAGCCGGTTCCGGAATTCGGTGAGTACGGTTCCATCGCACGCTGGGAACGCTCCACGTGACGGCAGCCGACCCTGTAGACCTTTATGGTCTCGTCGGCGTCCTCCCGAGAGAAAACGAGGGAAGACCCCATGGCCACCTCGTTGTCGGCTACGTCGCATAGAGCCGAGAGGCGGACGGCCTTCCCCGATCGAGGCGGACTCGGCGCCGGTCAGCCCCTCACACCTTGCGCCACTTGGGGGTCCAGGCTCCGTCCTCTACCTCGTAGTCGCTGAACAGGGCCGGGGCCTCCTCGCGCATGAGTGCGCCGATCTTGCCGAAGAGCAGGCGGATCTCCTCCTCGGCGCCGGGAGCGGTGCGGGCCTCCAGGGTGTGGCGCAGGGTGCGGACGTTGGCGGTCCACACCAGGCCCGTGGCCACGCCCTCGGGAGCGAAGCGGCGCATGAAGGATGTGCGGTGCTTCTTCTCCGCGAACTTGACGCCCTCCTCATCGAGGCCGAAGTGCTCGGCCATCCACCGCTGGAAGCGCTCCATCTGGTCGAGCATCTCCGTGGCGCGCTTCATCAGCTCGGGGTCGTCCTTGGCCCACTCGGGGAACCAGAACGGCAGGTCCTCCAGCCGCACGAACCGCATCGACTCCTGGGAGACCGCGGTGCCGGGTCGGTGCCGAACGAGTTCATGGGTCATGACCCTGCTGACGTTGTGCAGCACGAAGCTGAAGCTGACGTGCTCCAGGACGGAGCCGTGCAGGCTGGCGAGGAGGTTGCCCAGGTACTGGTCCTGGTCGGTGCGCACCCGGGTCACGTTGGGGTTGAGGCCGGGCTCCCAGGAGCGGTAGCACAGGCGCCCGGCGAACTCCGCGAGGTTCTGCGGGTCGTTCAGCTCGGAGTCGAGCTCGCCGCGGTCGAGCCGCTCCAGCCAGCTCTGCCCGCCGACGTCGGCCAGATAGCCGGCCACCTCGTCGTAGTCCAACTGCGGGCGGGCGATCAGGCGGACCTCGGGCTCGACGCTCTTCACCGTGCTTAACTCCCCCATCGGCGGGCCCGGCGGCCCGGCGCGTGCGTGCGGCGACCGCCGCATCCGGAGGGAGCGCCGTCGGCCGCGGCGAGCGGCGTCGGCGGTGGTCCGGGCGGCGGTGTCCGTCCGAACGTAGCAAAGCCCGGGGACGATGGTCGCAGGCCCCGTGCCGCGCCGCCGCGGCGGCGGGGCCTGCGAGGACGGAGTGGGGATGGCCGGTGCGAGGTGGGGCGGGGCCTGGACGGCCCCGGTTGTCCGCCGGTTGCGATGGTTCCGTGACCTGCACGCCCCCGAGCCGGGCCGAGGGGTCGGCCCGGGCCGGCTTCGCCGGTGATCCCTGCGGAGCGGCCGACCAGGGGGCGGGCCTCACCCGATGAGGAAGCCGCCCGGCGCGACGATCACGCCGACGACGACGAGGACGATGCCCCACAGCATCTGGCGGCGCAGCAGAGCGAAGATGCCCGCGACGATCAGTACGATTCCGATTATCAGTGCGATAGTGCTCATGGCCCGGTCACTAACCCCACCGGAGATCTCTTAACGCCTGCCGCGCAACGGACCGCGCGGCGGCCTCATTCCTGCAGGTAGGGCAGCACGGCGTCGGGTCCGGCGAAGTCGCCGCCCTGCGGTCCGCCGTGCCAGAAGGGGTCGTCGTCGGGGAAGTCGCCCGCGTAGGCCGAGGCGTCGTCGACCGGGCGGTAGCCCAGTTCGCTCTCGCCGACGCTGAGGTCCCAGAACCTGCGGGCGTTGCCGGAGACCGCGTAGGCGGCCACGAAGTTCACGTTGGATGCGGTGATCGCGGCGCGCACGAACCCGATGCAGTCGCGCGGGCTGAGCCAGGTGGCGAGGTGGCGGGTCTCGGTCGGCTGCTCCTCGAAGGAGCCGACGCGCAGCGCGACGACCTCCAGTCCGAAGGTGTCGGCGTACATCTGGCCCAGCGCCTCGCCGGCCACCTTGGTGACCCCGTAGAAGCCGTCGGGGCGGGGCGGCTCGTCGGGGAAGACGTGGTGGTGGATGGGGTAGTTGCCGGTGACCCGGTTGCTGGAGAAGAGCACGACGCGGGACACCCCGGCCTGACGCGCGGCCTCCAGGACGTTGAGGGTGCCGCGCACGTTGGCGTCGAGCAGCTCGTCGAAGGCGGCCTCGCCGGGGATCGCGGCGAGGTGGACGACCGCGTCGGCGCCTCTGAACGCCTCGCACAGGGCGGCGCGGTCGCCGATGTCGGCCTTGACCGCGGTCTCGGCGCCGTCCTCGGGTTCGATGTCGGCGATGTCGACCAGCACCAGGTGGTCGGCGTCCTCCCGCAGTCCCTCGCGCACGGTGGCGCCGATCTTGCCCGCCGCCCCGGTGATCACGACCCTGCCAAGTTTCACGTCCATGCATTCGAGCCTATGGGGAAGGCGGGGTGCTGGGCACACGGCCTGGCGCGTTGCGGACGAACCGGCCTGCGGCGGACACAGACGCCGTGGCCGGCGGACCGGGCGCGGCCCCGGCTCCCCCGCCGCCCGCCCGCGCCCGGCCCGCCGCTCAGCGCGCCATGCGCAGGACCCGCTCGATGATCTCCTCGCCCACGCCCGCGGAGAGGATGGACTCCGGGTGGAACTGCACCGCCCACTTGCGCGCGCGGGGGTCCTCGACGGCCATGACCACGGGCTCGGCGCCCTCGCCCTCGACGACGGCGGTGACGGCGAAGCCCTTGACCCGCTCGGGCGTGGTGTACGTGGAGTGGTACCGGGCCGCGTCGAACCCCGTGTCGAGTCCCAGCCCCTCCAGCAGGTCGCCGCCGACGACGCGCACGCGCCCCGGTTTGCCGTGGACGGGCTCGTCCAGGGTCAGCAGATCGCCGCCGGCGTGCTCGACCATGGCCTGCAGTCCCAGGCACACCCCGAAGACGGGCAGGCCGCGCGCGTCCAGCTCGTCCAGCAGCCCGGCGGCGCCGAAGTCGGCGGGCAGCCCCGGTCCCGGCGAGAGCACGACCAGGTCGGGGGCCAGCTCGTCGAGCAGGGCGGGGTCGAAGCCGTGGCGCACGGTGGTGACCTCGGCCTGATGGCGGCGCACGTAGTCGGCGAGGGTGTTGACGAAGGAGTCCTCGTAGTCGACCAGCAGGACGCGCATCCCCGCGCCGGCGGGTTCGGCCGCGGCGGCCGGTTCCGGCCGCTCCTCGGGCTCGGCGGCACCGGCGGCGGCCTCGTCCAGCGCCAGGGTCTCCAGCAGCGCGCGGGCCTTGAGGAAGGTCTCGCGCTCCTCGGCGTCGGGGTCGGAGTCGTAGAGCAGCGTGGCCCCCACGCGCACGGTCGCGACGCCGTCGCGGATGTGGGCGGTGCGCAGCGTCAGGCCGGTGTTCATCGACCCGTCGAAGCCGATGACGCCGACGGCTCCGCCGTACCAGCGGCGCGGGGTGGTCTCGTGCTGCTCGATGAACCGCATCGCCCAGGTCTTGGGCGCGCCGGTGACCGTGACGGCCCACATGTGGGTGAGGAAGGCGTCCAACGCGTCGAACTCGGGGCGCAGCCGCCCCTCGATGTGGTCGACGGTGTGGATGAGCCTGCTGTACATCTCGATCTGGCGGCGGCCGATGACGCGCACGCTGCCGGGCTCGCACACCCGCGACTTGTCGTTGCGGTCGACGTCGGTGCACATCGTCAGCTCCGACTCCTCCTTGGCGGAGGTGAGCAGGGAGCGGATGTTCTCGGCGTCGCCGAGGGCGTCGTCGCCGCGGCGGACGGTCCCGGAGATAGGGCAGGTCTCGACCCGCTGACCCTGCCCCGGCGTGCCGGTGACCCGCACGAACATCTCGGGCGAGGCGCCGACCAGGTACTCGCCGCCGCCGAGGTTGAAGAAGAACTCGTAGGGCGCGGGGTTGCGGGTGCGCAGGTGCTCGTAGAAGCGGGCCGGGGACTCGCAGGAGCCGTAGGTGCGGTGGCCGGGGACGACCTCGAACAGGTCGCCGCGGGCGAAGCGCTTCTTGGCCTCGGCGACGATGCGGGCGTAGCTGCCGGGCTCGGGCTGGGGCGGGACCTCGGCGGTCCGCACGGCGGGCGTGGGCTCGGTGGCGCGCTCCAGGCCGTGGGTGGAGCGCGCCGCCGCGCGGGGGCCGGCGGAGTGGTCGCCCGCGGCCTCGGGCACGGTGAACTCGTAGGTGTAGCGCAGGCAGGTTTCGCGCTTGCGGTCGTGGACGATGACGGCGTCGGGCAGGTGCAGCACGAGGTCGCGGTCGGCGGGGTCGCGGTCCAGGACCGGTTCGACCGGCTCGAACTGGAAGGCCAGGTCGTAGCCGAACGCGCCGTACAGCCCGAGGTGGGGGTCCTCGGCGGCGAAGAACAGGGCGGTCACCGTGCGCAGGACGGAGAACACGCTGGGGCGGC
The DNA here is from genome assembly GCF_039542725.1 of Streptomonospora halophila. Taxonomy (NCBI): domain Bacteria; kingdom Bacillati; phylum Actinomycetota; class Actinomycetes; order Streptosporangiales; family Nocardiopsidaceae; genus Streptomonospora; species Streptomonospora halophila. Next base: position 147,947 of record NZ_BAABIK010000002.1, read on the forward strand.
GGCTGCGCTGCTCCTCGGGGAAGAACCCGTCGGGCTCGGGGACCGTGACCTCGATGGACTCCTCGGCCGTGGGGGAGGTGGCGCCGTGCTCGGCGAAGGCCTCGGCGATCAGGGGCAGCAGTACCCGGCCGCGGTCGTTGAGCGCGGTGGCGGTCAGCCGGCGGCCGCGCGCGGCGATCTCCAGGCAGGGGTCGACATAGCCCAGGTGCCAGCGGCTGTACCGGCCGGGGTACTCCATCCCCGAGGACAGCACCCCGCCCCGCCGGTGCTCGACCGAGGTGACCAGGTCGGCGAGGAGGCCGGGGTCGCAGGGGGCGGCGGTGCGTTCGACGGCGATCCCGCCGCCGGTGCGGTAGGAGCTGCGTTCGCCCCCCGGGGCCGCGGCTTGCCGGGGGGTGGCGGTGGCGTCAGGTGTGGTCACGGCCGGTCCTTTGCGCTGGGCTGTTGCGTGGAGCCGCGCCGGACCGGGGCCGGGAAACGCGAAAAGCGGCCGCCGGTACGGGCGGCCGCTGGGCTGAGCTGGGAGATCGCGTACCTGCAAGCGCCGCCTAGGAGCGGCGCCACCACTGTCGGCGGGCGGGTGCGATTCGCATGGGGCAGAGCATAGCGCATCGGAGCGGGTCCGCGAAGCGGGCGGGCGCGAGCGGACGGCGGAGCCGCACACGCGCCGACGCGGTCGGGAGGAGAGAAACCCGGTGCCGCGGGAATGAATCGTCGTCCTGGTACGCTCTACGGATACCTGACAAAGGAAATAGAACGCACTCGCCTCGGCTCAAGGATACCACTGACATGGTAGAGGATCAACACGTTCACCACAGAGGCCTTGACAACGGCCGGGCGGACGCTCTCCGCGCCGAGCAGGAGTACGTCGACCTGCTCTACGCGCGGCTGGACGAGCTGCGCGCCCGGACCTCCCGCGGCCTCTCCGATGCGCTCGCCCGCGGCGGAGGCGGCGGCTACGCCGCCCGGACCGAGCGCGAGGCGCGAGCCGACGAGAACGCCACCCGCCTGGCACGGCTGAGCGCCGTGGAGAACGGCCTGTGCTTCGGCCGCATCGACCTCGCCGGCGGCGCCCCGCAGGCCGCGGAGACCCGCTACATCGGCCGCATCGGCCTGCGCGACGAGGACCACGAGCCGATCCTGATCGACTGGCGCGCGCCGGCCGCGCGCCCCTTCTACGCCGCCGCCCCCGCGTCGCCCGGCGGCCTGGTGCGCCGCCGCCACCTGCACGTGCGCGACCGCGAGGTCGTCGGCCTCGACGACGAGGTGTTCGACCTCGACGGACTCTCCGAAGACGACCGCCGCTCCCTGGTCGGCGAGGCGGCGCTGCTGGCCGCGCTGAGCCGGGGGCGCACCGGGCGCATGGGCGACATCGTCGCCACCATCCAGGCCGAGCAGGACCGCGTCATCCGCGCCGCGCTGCCGGGCGCGCTGGTCGTCCAGGGCGGACCGGGCACCGGCAAGACCGTGGCCGCGCTGCACCGCGCCGCCTACCTGCTCTACACCCACCGCGCCGTCCTGGAGCGGCGCGGCGTGCTCGTCGTCGGCCCCAACCCGACGTTCCTGCGCTACATCGGGCGGGTGCTGCCCTCCCTCGGCGAGACCGACGTGGTCGTGCAGACCGTGGGGCAGCTGCACCCGGGCGTCGCCGCGACGGCCGAGGACGACGACGCGGCCGCCGCCGTCAAGGGGTCGCTGCGCATGGCCGCCGTCCTGGAGGCCGCCGTGGCCGACCGCCAGCGCGTACCGGAGGAGGGCCTGGCGGTACGGGCCGACGGCGTCGACCTGCGGGTGCCCCGCGAGACCTGCGAGCGCCTGCGCGACCGGGCGCGGGGGCTGGGCCTGCCGCACAACCGGGCGCGCAAGCTGTTCGTCAACGAGATGCTGTGGGAGCTGGCCCGCGCGCAGGACGCGTGGCTGGAGGAGTCGCTGCGCGAGGCGGAGGAGCTGCTCGAAGCCGCCGGCGACACCGGCCGCTCCGAGCTGGAGGACCCCGACGCGCGGCTGCGCACCGACGAGGACACGGCCTATGCACGCGAGACGCTGTGGGCCGACGCCGCGGTGCGCGCGGCGCTGGACGGGCTGTGGCCGCTGCTCACCCCCGAGCGCCTCGTCGGCGAACTGCTCAGCGACCCGGGGCTGCTCGCCTCGGCGGCCGCGGGCGCCGCGCACCTGCCCGACGGGCCGGGACCTGCGGAGGAGGAGTGGCGCGCGCTGCTGCGCCCGGCCCACGCGCCGTGGACGACGGGCGACGTCCCGCTGCTGGACGAGGCCGCCGAACTGCTCGGCACCGACGACAGCGAGGAGCGGGCGCACGAGCGCGCGGAGCGGCACAAGCGCGAGGAGTTCGAGCGCTACGCCCAGGGGGTGCTGGAGTACACCGGGCTCTACGAGGCCGGGATGCTGGACGCCGCCGGGCTCGCCGATCGCCAGGAGCGGGGACCTGCGGGGACCACGGCCGAGCGCGCGGCGGCCGACCGCACCTGGGCCTACGGCCACGTGATCGTGGACGAGGCGCAGGAGCTCTCGGAGATGGCCTGGCGCACCGTCATGCGCCGGGTTCCGGCCAAGTCGCTGACGGTGGTGGGCGACCTCGCCCAGACCGGGAGCGCAGCGGGCGCCCGCTCGTGGCAGGACATGCTGGGCCGCTATGTCGGCGTCCGGCTGCACGAGGAGCACCTGCTGGTGAACTACCGGACACCGGCCGAGATCATGGCGGTGGCCGCCGACGTGCTGGCCGAGATCGCCCCCGACCAGCGGGTGCCGGAGTCGGTGCGCGACGGCGGCGCCCCGCCGCGTGCGGTGCGGGTCGCCGCGGAGGGCGAAGCGGCGTCCGGGGCCGGTGCGGAGCCGACCGGCGCCGAGGGGGCGGACGGGATCGCCGAGCGGCTGCCCAGCCTGGTGGCCGAGGAGCTGGAGCAGATCGGCGAGGGCCGGCTGGCCGTCATCACCCCGGCGGCCAGGCACGCCGAGGTGGCGGCCCTGCTGCCGGAGGCGGCCGCCGAGGCCGGCCCGGACGCCCTGGACCACCCGGTCGCGGTGCTCACCCCCACCGGGAGCAAGGGGCTGGAGTTCGACTCCGTGGTCCTCGTCGACCCCTCGGGCATCCTGGCCGCATCGGCGTCGGGAGGACGCGACCTCTACGTCGCCGTCACCCGCGCGACCCGCCGCCTGACCGTCGTCCACGAGGGCGACCTGCCCGGGATGCTCGCCCGCCTGCACACGGGGGACGGCACGGAGACCGCCTCCGCCGCGCGCTGATCGGAAGCGCGGCGGCGGGGGCCGGTTGCCGGCCTGGTCGGAGGGGGGCTCTCTGCGGCACACCGCCGCTCGCCGCCGCCGCTCGCCGCCGCGGTTTGCACCTCGGTGCCGCGGTTAGTCGCGGCGGGTGAGCCGACCGCGCACGGGGGATGCGGTCGGCACGGCAGCACGGGGGGACGCAATGATCAGAAAGCTCCGGGAAATGGGGATCACGGCGGACGTCGCCTATGGGGCCGGTCTGGTCTCCATCGGACTGACGGTCGTGGCTTGGGCCGCTTCGAAGAAGGCCGAGGACAAGGCCCGCGCCGACAGGTGGGGACTGTTCATCGGGGAATGGGCGCCGACGTTCTTCGCGCTCGGGATCGCCCTGCAGTTGGACGAGCACTCCGAGAAGTAGTGGCGGGTCCGGGGCCGCGCTGAGAGGGCCGCCGGACGGGGAGGGCGGGCGCGGCGCCGGAAGCGCGCACGCGCCCGCTCTCCGGGCGGTTTCGGGCGTCCACGGAAAGGCGGTCCGGCACCGGCCTCCTGGCCGCCGGGGCGGCGGGGGCCCGCTGAGAGCGGTCTCCTCGTCTCCGGTCGGCGCAGTGCCGCGAGGTGGAGCAGCGGCGCGGCGCACGGCCGCGGCACCTCCCGAGTCGCGGATGCCCGGGCCGGGACGGCGTCGACCGGTCGTGTACCGCCCTTGCCCGCGGTTGAGCGATGTGTGATCCTGGCAGTACTACGTAGTACGACCTCCCGCCCGCCGACCGGAAACGGACCGCCCGTGCTGCAGTCGTATTCGGCCCTGCTCCGCAAGCCGCACGTCTTCGCGGCGCTGGCGACCAACATAGCGGGCCGGCTCCCCAACGGCATGGCGGTCCTCGCCCTGACGCTGCTGTTCCGCCACGAGGGCGTGGACTTCGGCGTCGTCGGCGCGCTGATCGCCGTCTACGGCGTCGGGACCGCCGTCGGCGGGCCCGTGCTGGGCAGGATCGTCGACTTCCACGGCCAGTCCGCCGTGCTCGTGATCAGCGGCGCCGTCTCCGGCGCCGCCTTCGTCGCACTCGCGCTGGCCCCCGGCGCGCCGCTGGCGGTGACCCTGCCGCTGACTGCCGCCGCCGGCGCCCTGACCCCGCCGCTGGAGTCGTGCCTGCGGTCGGTGTGGCCCACGCTGGTGACCGGCGAGCGGGAGCGCGAAACCGCCTACTCGCTGGACGCCGCACTGCAGGAGGTCATCTTCGTGGCCGCTCCGCTGCTGGTGAGCGCGGTGGCCGCGCTGTTCCTGCCGATGCACGCGGTCCTGGCCACCGCGCTGATCACGGTGGCCGGCGCCGGCGTCTTCGCCGGGCTGCGCCCGGTGCGCCGGTGGCGGCCGGTGCCGCGCAAGGCCAACTGGCTGGGTCCGCTGATGGAGCCGCAGGTACGCCGCGTCCTGGTGTGCTTCGTGTTCGTCGGCGCCGCGCTGGGGGCGCTGGCGGTCGGCGCCGTGGCCTACTCCGAGGAGGCGGGCAGCCGCGACGTCTCCGGGCTGCTGCTCAGCGCCAACGGGTTCGGGGCTCTCGTGGGCGGGCTGGCCTATGGGGCGCTCCGCGTTCCGCTGCCTCCCGCCCGCCGGTTCCGCGTCCTGCTGGGCGGGCTCGCGCTGTGCTACCTGCCGCTGCTGCTGATGCCGGGCCCCGCGCTGATGGCGGTCCTGGCGGCGCTGGCCGGGCTCTTCCTCGCGCCCGCCCTGGCGTGCACGTTCCTGCTGCTGGGCCGCCTGGCGCCGCAGGGCACCACGACCGAGGCGTTCTCCTGGTTGATCTCGGTGTTCATGTGCGGCAGCGCGCTGGGCACCGCGCTGGCCGGGCTGGCGGCGGACGAAGCGGGGGCGCTCGGGGTCTTCGCCGTGACCGGTGCGGTGACGGCGGCCGCCGCCCTGCTGTCGCTGCGCGTCGGTGGCGGGCGTGCGGCGGTGGAGGCGCCGGAGGAGGCGGCCGCGGCGTGAAGGGTCAGCCTCCTGCCGCCGGGGGCGCCGTCGAGCCGCGGACGAGCAGCCGTGCGGGCAGCCGCACGCACTCGGTCCCGGTCTCCGCGGACCCGCTGCGCGCGCCCGCGGCCTGCCCCGCTCGGGCCCGGGGCCCGTCGCCCCGTTCGGCTCCCCGCTCCAGCCGCGCGATGAGCCGGCGCATCCCCGTCGCGCCCAGCTCCTCGCCGGGCAGGTGGAGGGTGGTCAGCTCCGGCGTGACAGCGGTCGCGAGGTCGACGTCGTCCATGCCGGTGACCGAGAGGTCGGCGGGCACCGCGAGGCCCGCGTCCGCGGCCGCCTTGTAGACGCCGACCGACAGCACGTCGTCGTCGCAGACCACCGCGGTGAACCCGGGACGCCCGCCGGGGCCCGCGTGCTCCGCCAGCAGCGCCGACGCCGCCTCGCGCGCGGAGCCGGTGTCCAGCGCGCAGGAGGCGTGCACGCGGGTCATGCCGTGGCGCTCACAGGCCGCGTCGACCGCCTCGGTCCGCTCGCGGAAGGTGGCGGTGCGCACGTCCGAGCGCAGGTGGGCGATGCGGCGGTGGCCGAGCCGGTGCAGATGGCCGACCAGCTCGGTCAGCACCGGCGCGATGTCGAAGCGGACGGATCCCTGGCCCTGGGGCGGCTCGGCGTCCAGCACGACCGCGGGCACGGGGTCCTCCAGCGGCCGCCCGCCGTCCTCCAGCGAGCAGGCGAGCACCGCGTCGATCTGCTGTCCGGCCACGTCGGCGGCGACCGAGTCGAGGTCGCGCTGCACGGACAGCACCACCTGGAACCCGGCCTCGCGGGCGACGGCGCGCGCGCCGGTGAACACCCGCGCGAAGAACGGGTTCACGATGTCGGGCACGGCGATGAGCACCATGCGCGGGCCGCCGACCCGCAGCCGCCGGGCGTCGGCGTTGGGGCGAAACCCCAGCTCCCGCGCGGCGTCGAGCACGGTGCGCCGGGTGCGCTCGCCGACCCGCCCGCTGGAGGCACCGCGGAACACCAGCGAGACGGTCGACTGCGAAACCCCGGCCAGCCGAGCGACGTCGTGGCTGGTGGGCGCTCTGCCGTTGCTCACACCGACAGCCTAGCCCCGGCTGTGCCCCGCGTGCGGGCGCGGCAAGGCGCGTCCGCACGCGGTGGCGGCGCCCCGCACCGCGGCTTGTCGCCGGGCCCGGCGCGGCCTACTCCGGCTGCATGCCCTCGGGCGGGCCGATGGTGCCGGCCTCGGGGCCGAACCGCTCGGTGTAGGCGTCCATCAGCTCGCGGAAGCGGCCGGCGACCTGCGGGGGCTCGCCCTCCAGGTGGCTCGCGAGGGCGTCCAGGCAGACGTGCCAGCCCGTGGTGTCGCGGGCGGCCTTGCCCAGTTCGTCGAAGGTGTCGGAGAAGACCAGCTCGGTGCCCGCACCGTCGGGGCGCAGCTCGAATCGGAGCAGGTCGCCCGCCCAGTCGAACTCCAGCAGCCGGGGCGGGTCGTAGACGATCATCCGTCCCGGCATCGGCTCGTCGACGCCCTCGAAGTGGAACAGCAGCTCGGCGCCCGCCTCGCGCGGGCCCTCGACGCGGCTGGGAAACCAGGCCGCCAGATGTTCGGGCTCGGTGATGGCCCGCCACACCTTCTCCGGCGGGTGCGGCAGGCGGCGCACCAGGCGCACGGTCCACCGCTCCCCCGCCTGAGCGAGGCGCCCGTACGCCTCCTCGGCCTCCGGGCGCGGATCCGCGCCCGGCCCTCGTTCCGTTCCGCCCGTTGCGCCCGTTGCGCCCGCTGTCCGCGGGTCGCGCGGGTCGTCGCCTGCGTGCACGTCGGCACCCCCTGTCGGCCCGCTTCAACCGCCTTCGGGCGGCCGCTCGGGCCCGTCGTCACGGTCCTCGTCCATGGTCGCGAGATGGCGTTCGAGGTCGCCGAGCCGCGACTCCCACAGCATCCGGTAGGGCTCCAGCCACGCGTCCAGCTCGCGCAGCGGTTCGGTGCGCAGCCGGTAGAGGCGGCGCTGCGCCTCGGAGCGCGACTCGACCAGGCCCGCCTCGCGCAGCGTGCGCAGATGCTTGGAGACCGTGGGCTGACTGACCCCCAACCGGTCGACGAGATCCCCGACCGGCCGCTCGCCGCGGCGCAGCACGTCGAGTATCCGGCGCCGGTTGGGTTCGCTCAGGACCTCGAACACCCTCTCCATGGGGCTCAATATGCACCTACAGCAATATTGATGTCAAGGCATACACGGGGCGGGTTCCGCGCCGCCGGGAATCGGGCGGACGCGGCGTCCGGATCACCCGCCGACGCCGCTCTCCCGGGCCGCCGGGCCGTACCCGGTGATCGCGCCGACGACCGCGGAGGTCAGGTCGTCGACGACGGTGTCCGGCGCGACCTCCGGGTGCTCCAGCCACCACTCCCCCGCCGCCTGCACCATGCCCACCACCGCATGGGCGGTGATCTGGGCGCGCACCGGGTCGGCCACGCGCAGGTCGTCGCGGAGCACGCCGGCCAGCTCCTCGCCCAGGCGGCGCACCATCATGCCGAGGTCGCCGCGCGTACGCGGGTCCTCGGAGGTGGCGCGGTCCATCAGGAACCGGTAGAGGTTGAGGTTGCCGCGGATCATCCCCAGGTAGGCGCCCACGGTCGCGCGGGCGCGCACGCGCAGCGAGGACCCGCCGTGCAGCTCACCGCGGACGCGTTCCATCAGGGGGTCGACGTGCCGCCGGGCGAGGGCGCGGAAGAGGCCGCTCTTGTCGCCGAAGTGGCGGTAGAGGATCGGCTTGCTGATGCCCGCCTCGGCGGCGATGGCCGACATCGAGGCGTCGGGGCCGTCGCGCTGGATGACGCGGTCGGCGGCGTCGAGGATGGCGCGACGGCGCTCGGGGCTGCGCCGGCGGCCTGCGGCTGCGGTCTGCGGTGCGGGATGGGAAGCCACCCGTCAGACGTTAGCGCCCGGCGCCCGTCCGCGCAGGAGGGGCCCGGGCGTCGGCCCCGCGCAGGGGGGCGGGCGCGGTCGGCGCTTCGGGAGGTGCCCGGCGCGCCCGGTGCGGCCGCCGGCCGGTCAATCCTTGCGGGCGAGGCCCGCCATCATGATCCGCAGGTGCGGCTCCAGCTCCCCGACCTCGGGGACCTCGCGGTCCGGGTCCTCGGGGAACCAGCGCGAATGGAAGTCCAGCCGGACTCGACCAGCGGGTAGCCGACGAAGTGCCGGCGGATCTCCTCGGGGGTGCGGATCCAGCCGTTGCCCAGGGTCGCCGGCCCGGCGCGCTCGATCGCCTTCTGCACCTCCTCGCCGGTGTCGGCGAAGTCGGTGATGAACAGGCAACTGCCCGAGGGCACGGCGTCCATCAGCTCGGCGACCTTGCCATGGCACCCGTCCGACGTTCAGGGGCGTGCCGCACGCCGGGCAGGGCGAGCGCCTCTCGCAGCGGCGGCGGTCGGTCCGCCTCGGTGCGGCGGACGGGCTCCTCGGTCACCGGGGCCTTTCTCGGGTCGCCTCCGCTCGGCTCGGCCGACGCCCTCCGGAACGCACGGCGACCGCTCCCGGGCGGGCGGCGGCCGTGCGTGACGGCGGTGCGGACCGGCGCGGGCGCCCTCCTTCCGGGGCCGGCCGCGTCGGCGCGGCCGGCCGCGGCTCCCGCTCCGGCGCGCCGACCGGGCGGCGGCCGCCGGGGGGCGCTAGGTGGCGTCCTCCTCCCAGGTCTCGATCGACTGCCGGTGCCGGAACACGTTGTGCGGGTCCCAGCGCGCCTTCACCTTGCGCAGCGCGGGGTAGGCGTCCTTGTAGTACAGCTGCGCCCACGTCTGCCAGGAGTCGTTCCACTCGTCGTCGCCGAGGTCGGCGTCGGGGTAGTTGATGTAGCAGCCGTCGGTGACGGCGTCGTCGCCGCCGATCTCGGGAACCCCGTTCGTCGCGGCGAAGGTCGCGGCGTAGGTGTCGCGGATCCACCGGATATGGGTGGGCTCTTCGGGGTCTCCGGTGGTCCAGTACACCTGGTACTGCATCTTCATGATCGAGTCGCGCTGCGCGACGGCGGTGGCGGCGGGCCCGACCTCGTTGATCCGGCCGCCGTAGCTGTCGATCTGGATCACCGCCCGGGGGTTGCGGTACTTCGTGTAGTGGCCGTTGCCCAGGTAGTCCCACATGGCGTCGATCTGCTCGGCGGTGAACGGCTTGCGGATGCAGGCGGACTTGTACTTGCCGCGGCTGTTCTCGCCCGAGGAGTTCAGCGCCTGGGTCGCGGTGAGCCAGGGCATCACCCGCGGGATCTTGGCCCCCTTGACGGCCGGGTGGTCGCCGGTTCCGCTCTCCTGCCCGCTCGACTCGGGTCCGATCGCGCCGTCGACCGCCGCCAGGAACTCGTCCATGGCGAGCTTTCCGGGGTCGTTGTTGTCGGGGCTCTCGCAGTCGACCTGGGCGGTCAGCAGGATCTCGCCGTTGCTGCGGTGGTTGAGCTTGAGCAGCGCGAACAGCCGGCCGCTGTGGGTCGAGGGGTCCTGGTTGTCCCGGAAGTACGTGCCGTAGGCGGTGAGCAGCTTGTGGAACTCCTGCTGGTCGAAGTCCTCCCACTTCCAGGCGCGGCCGCACAGCCGGACGAACGCCGGCGGTTCGGGCAGGTCGCGGAACCAGAGCTTGGTGAGGACCCCGAAGTTCCCGCCGCCGCCCCCGGTGTGCGCCCACAGCAGCCTGCGGTGGTCCTCGTCGTTGTCGTCGGCGGTGGCGCGCACCCGCCGGGCCATCCGGTCCTTGTCAGCCACGACGACCTCGACGCCGTAGAGGTAGTCGACGGTGAGCCCGTGGTGCCGCGACAGCAGGCCGAAGCCGCCGCCGGGCACGTGCCCGCCGATCCCGACCGAATAGCAGGAGCCGCCGGGCAGGGTCACCCCGGCGGCGGGATAGAGGTGGCTGTAGGCGTGCCAGTTGGTGGCCCCGGCCTCCACGCAGTACGCCTCGACGTCCTCGTCCCAGTACACGTCGTGCATCGGGCTGGTGTCGAAGATCACCCGGACGTCGTCGCCGCACACGAAGTCCTCGTAGCAGTGCCCACCGGAGCGGACCGTGATGCGGCCGGACTCGTCCTTGCGTTCGTCCAGCGCCTGCTGGAGCGCCTTGACGGCGTCGTCGGCGGAGTAGACCATCCGCACGTAGTCGGGCTTGGCGATCCACCGCTGGTTGAACCCGCGGCTGAGGGCGGGGAAACGGGGGTCGTCGGGCCGGATGGTCTCACTGGGCGATTCGGGGGTCGCGCCGTCCATGGTCGTATCACCTAGCGTGAGGGGAACATTACGCGACGGGTATCCCCTTTCCACCACCAGCGGAAAATGCCGGAGGCCGCTTCCGCCGAGATTCGTCCCGAAAGCGGATGACCGCAAACCGGGGAAGCGTGGCACGGGGGCGCCGCGGCGGGCCGCCGGGCTCCGTACGCTGCCGGGCCGGTTACGCTCCGGGTGCTGCCGCGGCGACCGCCGAACGGACCTCAGGGCTCGGGGGCGCAGGCCGCGGCAGACGGCGCTCGATGCCGGACCGGCCCTCGTCCGTCCAGCGGCTCCGCCGCCACCGGACCGACGCGCGCCGACCCGCGAGGGGACGGCGGAGCGGCCGGAGCGCGCCGCCGCGGCCGGCGCCGGGCACCGGTCACCGGATGCACCGGCGGTCCGGGCCGCACCGGCTGAGAACCGCGATCAGGACCGGCCGTAACCTGCGCTCCCTCGACGTGTGCACCGGGGTCGGGACGCGCCGGGCTCCGGCGTGCGGACGGCGGACTCCGCGCGGGCACCCCGCACCGGTGCGCCGCGGACCGGCCGTCCGCCGCAGCAGTGCGGCGGCGGACGTATGCTGGCCGCCGGCTCCGCAGGGCCGCACGCGGCGGAGCGGGAGGCGGAGCGCGAGTCGCCGGCGCCGGACATGCGGGCCCCGCGCAGTGCTCGGTCGTCGAGGCCACGGAGAGGACGGCCCGTGTTCACCATGCGCCCCGCCACCGCAGCAGACGTCCCCGGTGTGGCGGCGATGCTCCGCGCGCGCTGCGACTGGATGGAGGAGCGCGGCATCCCGTCATGGCGCGGTAGCGTCGACGACCTCGCCGGCCAGGCCGCCAACGGCGCCATGTGGGTGCTCGGCGACGGCGGCGGGCGCACTGTGGGATGCACGACGGTCCTGCCCCGGGCGCCCGCGACGGACTGGACCCCCGACGAGGTGGCGGAGCCCTCGCTGTACCTGTTCACCACCGCGACCGACCCCGCGTACCGGGAGCACCGCCCCGGGACCCTGATCGCGCTGTGGGCGGTCGACCGGGCGGCGCGCCACGGCCGCTCCTGGGTCAGGCGCGGGTGCTACGACCCCGCACTGGCGCGGTACTACCAGCAGCAGGGCTTCACGCTGGTGCGGGAACGGCCGCGCGAGGGCCTCCGTCTGTACCTGCTGGCGCGCCGCGCGGAACACCTGGATCTCGGCGTGCTGGGGCCGGCGCGGGACTCCGCGGCGCTCCGGGACCGCTGAACGACTGCGCTACCCGTGCCGCGGCGACCGGCGAGGTACCGCCTGTGGCGCCCGGCCGCCGGCCCCTGCCGCCCGGCGGCCGCCGGAGCACCGGGACCAACGCGACGGCACGTCGGCGGGCGCGCCGCCGAGGCGGGCGCGCCCGCCGGGCACCGGGATAGCAGGAGCGGGGCGGGCTTGCGGACGGCCCGCCCACGGCGCGGGGCGCGGGGCGCGGCGGACCGGGCCGGCGGCTCGGCGGGTCGTGTGCGGTCAGCTCAGGCCGAGCGCAGGGGCGAGCTCGCGCAGCGCCGGCAGCGGGTCGGCGGAGGGGTCGCCGCCGACGACCTGGACGAGCACGTGGTCGGCCCCCGCGTCCAGATGCCGCTTCACCTGCGCGGCGACCGCGTCGGCGCCGCCCATGGCGACCATGCCCTCGGCCAGCTTCTCCGAGCCGCCGACGACCAGGTCGGACTCCGCGAAGCCTTGGCGCAGCCAGGAGTTGCGGTAGTTCGGCAGCCGCGAGTAGATGTGCAGGTGCTGGTGCGCGCGCTCCAGGCCCGTCCGCCGGTCGGTGGTGAGCGCGACGGCCTGCTCGCTGACCAGCCACTTGTCGGGACCGAGCAGTTCGCGGGTGCGCGCGGTGTGCTCGGGCGTCACCAGGTAGGGGTGCGCCCCGTCGGCGGCGGCGGCCGACAGCTCGATCATCTTCGGGCCCAGCGCGGCCAGCAGCCGGGCCGGACGCTGCCCGCCCGGTTCGACCTCCGGCGGGACCGCGTCCATGGTCGCCAGGTAGTCCCGCATGGTGCTCAGCGGCTTGGAGTAGGAGCCGGCGTAGCTGTACTCGACCAGCGGAGCGTGGCTGACGCCGAGCCCGAGCACGAACCGGCCCGGGTGCAGGGCCCCGAGCGTGCGGGCGCCCGCTTCGCCGGCCGGGGCGCTGCGGGCGTGGATGTTGGCGATGCCGGTGCCGACCACGAGACGATCGGTACCGCCCAGCAGCGCGGCGGCCTGCGTGAACGCCTCCTTGCCTCCGGCTTCGCCGTAGAACAGGGAGGCGTAACCGAGCTGCTCGATCTCTCGGGCGCGGGAGAGCACCTCGTTGACCGGCCACCGGTCGCTGCTCCACCAGACGCCGACACGAGACCTGAAGTCGATTCCGCCCATGCGCCGAGACTACGCCCCGTTCGGCTTCTTCGTGACAGTCGTCGACGGGCTCGTCAGGCGAGGACTCGACGGGTTCGCCCGCAACGGCAGGGGACTCACCGGCCCGTGGCGCGGGGAGTCCGACGCGAACGGCAACCCTGTGTCGAAGCGCGCCATCTGCGCCGGGGTGATCGGGTGCCGGTACCCGCCCTGCGCCGACCGATCATCGGGGCGGCCGCCTACGCCTGGTGGACACAGGCCGGCCGCCCGGACCACTCCCGCTTCGGTCTGACCGTCTCGCCGATCGGCCAGGAACTGTGGCTGGACTCCCCAGAGACAGTCCTCCAAAGTCCGGCGCCCCAGCGAGATCAGGATCGCGGCGCGTGGGACCGCGCCGTCCTGGACCGCGGCCCGCTTACGCCTCCCGATCGCCTTTGATGCGCACGATTGCGGCCCCGCAGCGCCGGCCGCGGGGCAGCAGTCCGATGTTTTCACCAGGCGTACGAACCGAACAACCATTCGCTTTCGGAACCGTGACCCGGTTAAACGTCACCGCACCGGGAGGCCGGTGACGGCTCGGCCGATGATCAGGCGCTGGATCTCGCTGGCGCCCTCGAAGATGGTGAAGATGGTGGCGTCGCGGTGCCAGCGCTCGACCGGGTATTCGCGGGTGTAGCCGTTGCCGCCGAGGATGCGGATGGCGTTCTGGGTGACCCAGGTGGCGGTCTCGCTGGCGAAGAGCTTGCTCATGGAGCCCTCGGCCTGGGCGAAGTCCTTGTCGTTGCGGGCCATCCAGGCGGCGCGCCAGACCAGCAGGCGGGCGGCGTCGATGCGGGTGGCCATGTCGGCGAGGGTGAAGGCCACGGACTGGTTCTCGGCGAGGGGCTTGCCGAACTGCTCGCGCTGCACGGCGTAGTCGCGGGCGTACTCGTAGGCGGCGCGGGCGCAGCCCACGGCCATGGCGCCGACGCTGGGGCGCGAGGCCTCGAACGTCTTCATCGCGGCCTGCCCCTTGGAGCGGCGGCCCTCGCGGGCGCGGGCCAGGCGCTCGTCCAGGCGCTCCTTGCCGCCCAGCAGGCAGCGGCCGGGCACGCGGACGCCGTCGAGGACGACCTCGGCGGTGTGGGAGGCGCGGATGCCGTGCTTGGAGAACTTCTGGCCCTGGTGCAGGCCGGGGGTGCCGGGCGGGACGACGAAGCTGGCCTGGCCGCGCGAGCCCAGCTCGGGATCGACGGAGGCGACCACGACGTGCACGTCGGCGATGCCCCCGTTGGTGGCCCAGGTCTTGGTGCCGTGGAGCACCCACTCGTCGGTGGCCTCCTCGTAGGTCGCGCGGGTGCGGATGGCGCTGACGTCGCTGCCGGCGTCGGGCTCGGAGGAGCAGAACGCGCCGAGCTTGATGTCGTCGGCGGTGCCGAACATCTGCGGCACCCACTCGAAGAGCTGCTCCTGGCTGCCGTTGCCGGCCACGGCGACGGCGGCCAGCGCGGTGCCGGTGATCGACAGCGCGATGCCGGGGTCGCCCCAGTACAGCTCCTCGAAGGCGACGGGGATGCCGACGCCGCTGGGCTCCAGCCACTGGTTGGCGAAGAAGTCCAGCGAGTACAGCCCGATCTTGGCCGCCTCCTGCAGGACCGGCCAGGGGGTCTCCTCGCGCTCGTCCCACTCGGCCCCCGCCGGGCGGATGACGTCGCGGGCGAAGCCGTGCGCCCAGTCGCGGACGTCGCGGACGTCCTCGTCGAGTTCGAGGCTGAACCCGGTGGCGGGGCTGTCGGCGGTCTCGCTCATCTGCACTCGTCCTAATTCGTCGGGATACTGCTGCTGGACCCCGGCGGCCGGGCGGGGGCGGCGGGGGTGGGGAGGCCGCCGCCCGGCCGGACCCGGCGCCGGGTCGACCAGGCGAGTGTTACCAACGGTAACATGGGCGGTCGCAGCCCGAAAGCACCCCCCGGCGCCGCCGCGCCGTCCCGCCGATCGTCCGCCGACCCGCCTTCGCCGACCCTCGCGCCGTCCCGCCGGCCAGCGACGCCGGCGCGGCCCTCATCCGGCGGTGGCACCCGCGCCCTCGACAGCGGCACCCGCGGCCGCGGCGCCCTGCGCGGGGTCGTCCGCCCACTCGGCGCGCAGCCGCGACGGCGTGCAGCCGGCCAGGTCCGCGCACTCGCGGCTGAAGTGGGCCTGGTCGTAGTAGCCGCAGTCGGCCGCGACCTCGGCGAAGGAGACGGGCCCGGGAACGCGCAGGCGCGCGAGCGCGGCCCGGAAGCGCAGAATGCGTGCCATGGTCTTGGGCGGCAGCCCGACCTGCTCGCCGAACCCGGCGGCGAGCAGGCGGCGGCTGCGGCCGGTGTCGCGGCACAGCTGCCCCACGCCGGCCCGGCCGCGGCTGGCCGCCAGCACCGACCACGCCCGGGCGATGTCGGGGTGCGGCAGCGCGGCCGTGTCCAGGCGCCCCAGCAGCGCGGCGTCGAGGAGGGCGAAGCGCTCGCTCCACGCGGGCGCCTCGGCGATGCGCTCGACCAGACCGCCGGCGCCCGGGCCCAGCGCGTCGGCCAGGTCGACGACCTCGCGGGCGTAGACGCGGGCGGGCGCGCCCAGCAGCGCGTAGGCGCCCAGCGGGGACAGGTTGAGCTCGATGCCGCTCTGGGCGCCCGCGTCGGCGGTGAACGCGGCGGTGTCGTGCACCCCGGCCACGAACCCCGTGGCCTCGCGCGCCCGGTGGCAGGCGCCGGGCCCGCGCGAGACCCAGCCGACGTCGAACGAAGCACCCAGGTTGAGCACCACCGTGACCACGCCCATCGGCGGCTCGCGCCGCCACACCGGGCGCCCGGCGTCGTAGCGGTAGCCCCAGTAGGCCTGGAGCAGCGGCGCCAGGGCGGGGTGCGGCCGAGCCGCGGTGAACTCCAGCGCGGGTTGCACACCCGCGCCGGCGCTGTGGGCCATCGCCGCTCCCCTCCCCGGGACCGCCTCGGACCGTGCCGGGGGCTGTCGCGGCGGCCCCCGCCCGCGGCCCCGCTCTCCCGCGAGCCGCACCCTCCCGCGCACCCGCGGTCTGACCACCAGCATCGCCCGCCCCGGTGACATTCGGGCAAGTGCGGCCCCGGACCGCGGCGCGGTCCGGGGCCGGCGGCGTACATCGGCGCGGCCGGGCCTACTCCTCGGCGTGGCGCTCCAGGAAGGTGTAGACGTCGGTCTCGTCGACACCGGGGAAGGTGCCCGAGGGCAGCGCCGAGAGCACGTGGGAGTGGGCGCGCGCCGAAGGCCAGACGTGGCCCTCCCAGCGCGCCGCGAGGTCGCCGGGCGGCCGCACGCAGCACTCGCCGGTGGGGCAGTTGGACTTGGTGCGGTTGGTGGTCTCGCGCCCGCGGAACCAGCGCGACTCCTTGTAGGGCACGCCCAGGGTGATCGCGAAGTTGCGCTCGCGGCTGGGGTCGACGTGGGCCACGCACCAGTGGGTGCCGTTGGGTTTGTCGGTGTACTGGTAGTAGATCGAGTACCGGTCCGGCGAGGCGAAGACCTGGCGGCCCGACCAGTAGCGGCACATCCGCTGGCCCTCGATGGCGCCGGTGTCGTCGGTGGGGAAGATCAGCCCGTCGTTCTCGTAGGCCTTGTAGATGATCCCGGTCTCGTCGTTGCGGATGAAGTGGCAGACCAGGTCCAGGTGGCGGTTGGCCAGGTTGGTGAACCGGTGCGCGGCCATCTCGTAGGAGACCGAGTACACGTCGCGCAGGTCCTCCACCGACAGGTCGCGCGCCTTCTTGGCCCCCTGCAGGTAGGGCACCGCGGTGGCCTCGGGGATGAGCACGGCCGCGGCGAAGTAGTTCGCCTCCACCCGCTGGCGCAGGAAGTCGGCGAAGTCGCGCGGCTGCCCGTGGCCGAGCACGAAGTGGCCCAGCGTCTGCAGCAGGATCGTGCGCGGGCTGTGCATGCCCAGCGACTCCCGCTTGAGGTAGAGCCGCCGGTTGCGGGTGTCGGTGACCGAGCGCACGGAGCGGGGCAGGTCCTGCACGTAGCGCAGGGTGAAGCCGTGGTGGGTCACCATCGACAGGATCTGGCCCTGGGAGAGCGCGCCGCTGCTGTAGCCCACCGCGTCCAAAGTCTCCTGGGCGGCCTTCTCGATCGCCTCGAAGTAGTTGCCGCGCTCGCGCATCTGGCGCCGCAGGTCGGCGTTGGCCCTCCGCGCCTCCTCGGGGGTGGCGGTGGGCTTGATGCTGCGCCGCTTGAGCTCGTCGTAGAGCCCGACGATGTGTTCGAGCACGTCGTTGGGCACGCGCTTGCCGACCTTCAGGTGCGGCAGGCTCAGCGACTGGTAGACGGGGTCGCGCTGGGCTTCCTCGACCGCGATCTCCAGTTGCGCGCGCCGGCTCGGGGGCTGGCGCGAGAGCAGCTCCTCCACCGAGACCCCCAGCGCCTGTGACAGCGAGGTCAGCAGCGAGAGCTTGGGTTCGCGCTTGCCGTTCTCCAGCAGCGACAGCTGCGAGGGCGCCCGACCCACCCGCTCGCCCAGGTCGGAGAGGGTCAGGCCGCGCGTGCGGCGCAGATGCCGCAGTCTCTGCCCAAAGGTGACCAGATCCAGGTCGCCCGGCAAAGACGGTATTTCTTCAGTCCCGAAGTACGCCATGGGTTCATGGTAGGGAAAGATGTACAGATCTTCACCCCAGAAGGCCTCGAAAAACCCTGGATCTTTGCCAAGAATCGTAGTTACCGGCGGGGAACATAGCCGCGGCAGGGCGCAGAGCCCGTGCCCGGCCACCCCGGCCGACACGACTTCCAGGGGATACACGTAAGGCGGTGACAGGCCATGAGCATCAGCGGTCGTCAGCAGGAAGCGGCAGCGGCGCTCCGGCAGGAGTGGGAGACCGACCCGCGCTGGTCCGGCATCGAGCGCACCTACTCGGCCGAGGACGTGGTCCGGCTTCGCGGCTCGGTCACCGAGGAGCACACGCTGGCCCGCCTCGGCGCCGAGCGGCTGTGGAAGCTGCTGCACACCGAGGACTACGTCAACACGCTGGGCGCCCTGACCGGCAACCAGGCCGTCCAGCAGGTCCGCGCGGGGCTGAAGGCGATCTACCTCTCCGGATGGCAGGTCGCCGCCGACGCCAACCTGGCGGGCCACACCTACCCCGACCAGAGCCTGTACCCGGCCAACTCGGTGCCGCAGGTCGTCCGGCGCATCAACAACGCGCTGAAGCGGGCCGACGAGATCACCTGGTCCGAGGGCGACGAGGACGCGCCCTACTGGATGGCGCCGATCGTCGCCGACGCCGAGGCCGGCTTCGGCGGTGTCCTCAACGCCTTCGAGCTGATGAAGGGCATGATCGCCGCCGGCGCCGCGGGCGTGCACTGGGAGGACCAGCTCGCCTCCGAGAAGAAGTGCGGCCACCTGGGCGGCAAGGTGCTCATCCCCACCGGCCAGCACGTCCGCACGCTCAACGCCGCCCGGCTGGCCGCCGACGTCGCCGGGGTGCCGTCGCTGGTCATCGCGCGCACCGACGCCCAGGCCGCGACGCTGATCACCAGCGACGTCGACGAGCAGGACGCGCCGTTCATCACCGGCGAGCGCACCGCCGAGGGCTTCTACCGGGTCCGCAACGGGCTGGAGGCCTGCGTCGCCCGCGGCCTGGCCTACGCGCCCTACTCCGACCTGCTGTGGATGGAGACCTCCACGCCCGACCTTGAGGTGGCGCGCCAGTTCGCCGAGCGCATCAGGGCGCAGTACCCCGACCAGATGCTGGCCTACAACTGCTCGCCGTCGTTCAACTGGCGCCGCCACCTGGACGACTCCACCATCGCCAAGTTCCAGCGCGAGCTGGCCCACATGGGCTACAAGTTCCAGTTCATCACCCTGGCCGGGTTCCACTCGCTGAACCACTCGATGTTCGACCTGGCCAAGGGCTACGCCGAGGGCGGCATGAGCGCCTACGTCAAGCTCCAGGAGCGGGAGTTCGCCGCCGAGGAGCGCGGCTACACCGCCACCCGCCACCAGCGCGAGGTCGGCACCGGCTACTTCGACCTGGTCAGCACGGCGATCACGCCTGACGGCTCGACCACCGCTCTCACCGGCTCCACCGAAGAGGACCAGTTCTCAGCGGCTCACTGATCTGGTCCTCGTCCGCCGACGGCGGCCCGCCCCGCTTTCGTGGCTGGGGCGCGGCGGGTCCGCCGTCCCCTCCGCCGGCCCCGCGGCATCCGTGTCACCCGCGGGGCCGGCGGCTTCTTCCTGCGCGCCGCCGGAGCCGGATGCGGGGGTGCCCCCGCACGCGCCCCCGCCTGCATGCGGGCGGGCGCGCGGGGCGTGCGATCATCGGACCATGCCCGAGCCCACCTCCGACGAGCGCGACCGGCGGTTCACCGACGACGGCTCCGAGCCGCCGCCACCGCCGCCGGAGGCCCCGGCCCTGCTGGCGGCGGCCCCACTGACGCGGCGGATGCTGGCCGGCGAGGTCCTGCTGGTGCTGGCCCTTTCGCTGGCCGCCTCGGCGGTGGCAGCGCTGATCTCCTTCGTCGGCTCGCTGACGGCACCGGAGGAGCTCGCCCAGCAGACGGCCAGCCTGGTCGGCTCGCAGGCCTCGGCCGAGCGGCCCTGGCTGGACCTCTCCCGCCAGCTCGCCTCCCTGGTCTTCTCGCTGGCCCCGGTGGCACTGGTGGTCTACCTGCTGCACCGCAGCCGCGAGTCGGCGCGCACCATCGGCTTCGACGCCACCCGCCCGGGGCGCGACCTGCTCGGCGGCGCCGCCCTGGCCGCCGTGATCGGCGGCGGCGGGCTGGTGGTGTACCTGGTCTCCTACCAGCTCGGCCTGTCGGTGACCGTCGCGCCCAGCTCCCTCAACGAGCACTGGTGGGCGGTACCGGTGCTGCTCCTGCAGGCCGTCAAGAACGGCGTGCTGGAGGAGGTCATCGTGGTGGGCTACCTGATGCTGCGCCTGGACCGGCTGGGCTGGTCCCCGATGCGCGCGGCGGTGGCCAGTTCCCTGCTGCGCGCCTCATACCACATCTACCAGGGCGTGGGCATGTTCTTCGGCAACCTGGTGATGGGGCTGGTGTTCTGCTGGTTCTACCGCCGCTACGGCCGCGTGATGCCGCTGGTGGCCGCCCACTCGCTCATCGACATCGTGGCCTTCGTCGGCTCGGTCTACCTGATCGGCCACGTGGACTGGCTGCCGACCGGCTGAGCCGCGCGAGGCGGCGCGACGGCGGGGTTGGCGACGGCACCCGCTCCAGCGGCGCTTCCCGGCCCTCTCGGCGCCGGTTCTCACGGGACTCTCCCGATCCTGCTCCGCCGAGCGAACACCGAGCCCGGCGAAACGGGGCGATCCGCCCCTTCGCCTCCGCATCCCATCGGCGGGAGACCGGCGCGCGCTAGGGGCCGGGGCGCACGACCGTCCACACACACGACGCGCAGACGACGACCGAAAACGCGATGGCGCCCGCATGCAGCCAGACCGCGCCCTTCGAGTCGAGGATGTCGGCGTACTCGGGGTTCGCCGGATCGTAGGCCACGGTGACGTGCTGGCCGGTGTGTACCGTGCGGACCGCGCTCTTGATCTTGGGCCTCACCTCGACCGCGCGGCCGTCGACGGTCTCGAATCGGAAGGCGATGTCGATCGTCTTGTCCACGCCGGGACGCTCCGACGTCCGGACGACCCTGTTGCTCCGCTCCGCGGAGACGACCGTCCCGGGCACGCGGGTCCCGTTCCGGCGCAGCCGCAGGAGCGCCCGGAGGTTTCGCACCTCGAACACCGCCAGTGACGCGAAAGCCGCTGTCAAGAGAACGAGCCATCCCATGCGTGCCAAGCCACCCCTCTTCGCCTCCCGCCCGTTCGCCGAGCGCCCGGCGATCTGGCCGTCCGCGTCGGTACGGCAACTGCGCACAGCGTGCCAGCAAGGGCCGCGCGAGACAATGGGAGCGCTTCCATTCACCTACGGGGACGCACTGCGCCCGGCCGCGCGAACGCCTCCGCGGCCTACTCGGGCAGCGAGTCCTCCAGGTAGCGCGGGCGGCCCAGCAGGAGGCCGACCGCCAGGTTCGCGGTGACCATGACCGCGACCAGCAGCAGCGGGGCGTGCCAGCCGCCCGTCAGCTCGTGCAGCATGCCGAACAGGAACGGCCCCGCGCCGGCCATCAGGTAGCCGATGCTCTGGCTGGAAGCAGACATCGCGGCAGTGGCACCGGAGGTCCGTGTGCGCACCGCGAAGAACGTCAGCGCCAGCGTGAACGCGGCCATGCCGATCCCGATCAGCGTGGTCCACACCCAGGTCCCCTCCAGCGGGGACACCCACAGCCCCGTCAGCCCGGCGGCATAGCAGGCGAAGAAGACCGCGACGAACGCGCGGTGGTCGCGCACGCGCGCCATCAGCCCCGGCAGCACGAGGGACAGGGGGATCGCCAGCGCCGTGAGGTAGGACAGCATCAGCCCCGCCTCGGCCGCGCTCATGCCCTCGTCGCGCAGCATCTCGGCGTACCAGCCGAACATGATGTAGGCGACCGCCGACTGCGTGCCGAAGTACAGCACGCTCTGCCGGCCCATGGCCGTGCGCAGCACCCGGCCCAGCGCCACCGGGGTCGAGCCGGAGCTGCGCGGGGGCTCGTGGCGCAGCAGCGCCAGCCACGGGACCAGCGCCACCAGACCGAAGGCGCCGTAGACGCCCAGCGCCAGCCGCCAGCTGCCGCTCGCCTGCAGCACCGGCACGGTCGCCGCGGCCGCGACAGTGGTGCCCAGTGCAAGGAACGTGGTGTAGACGGTGGTCATCGCGCCCACGCGCTCGGGGAAGTGCTGCTTGACCAGCGTCGGCAGGAGCACGTTGCCCACGGCGCCGCCCGAGAGCGCCACCGCGCTCAGCGCCAGGAACGGCAACGGGGCGTCGACCAGCGTGCGGGTGGACAGGCCGAGGGTGAGCGCCAGCAGCGCGGCGGCCAGCAGGCGGTGCTCGCCGAGCCTGCGGATGAGCATGGGCGTCAGCGAGCCGAACAGCGCGAAGCACAGCACCGGTAGCGTCGTCAGTACGCCCGCCACGGCCGCGGACATGCCCAGGCCGCTGCTCACCTCGGTCAGCAGCGGGCCGACACTGGTGATGCCGGTACGCAGGTTCAGCGCGGCCAGCGCCACACCGGCGACGAGCAGCCACACGACGTGGCGGGGGCGTCGGCCGGCGGGCACGGAGGAGCCGCCTTCGCCCGCCGACTGCGCGGCGGTCTCAGCTGAGGCGCCGGACACGCTTGCCTCCAGGACATAGAGATGGGATCACAGGATCTACATCATGACCGTAACGCATTCGGCGCGAGTGCCGCCTAGCGGCCGGATCTGATCTAAGCTCCCGCCTAAAGCGCCCGCACATCCGACCGGCCATGCCGCCTGTGGCCGCCACCCGTAGGAGGTAATCGCGTGCCTCTCGCTTCGACGCGCCGCACCGGCCTCGTCGACCAGGTCATCAGCCAACTGCGCGCCCAGATCGACTCGGGCGAGTGGGGCATCGGCGACCGCATCCCCACCGAGTCCGAGCTCTCCGACCAGCTGGAGGTGGGACGCAACACAGTCAGAGAGGCGGTCCGCGCGCTGGCGCACGCCGGCCTGCTGGAGATCCGCCAGGGCGCGGGCACGTTCGTGCGGGCCTCCAGCGAGCTGGGCGGGGCGCTGCGCCGCAGGTTGGAGCGCTCCCGGCTGCGCGAGAACCTGGAGGTGCGGCGGGCACTGGAGATGGAGGCCGCCCGCCTGGCCGCAATGCGCCACACCGACCAGGACCTGGCCGACATCGAGCACGCCGTGGCGCTGCGCGACTCCGCCTGGAACGAGGGCGACATGGCCGCCTTCGTCGAGGCCGACTTCACGTTCCACCGCACGATCGTCAACGCCACGCACAACCCGCTGCTGGTCGACCTGTACGACGACATCGCCCAGGCGGTCTACGACAGCATCGCCCACACCGCCTACGGCCTGCCCGGCTCCGACTCCGAAGAGGGAAGCGCCGGCACCGGCATCGACCACAAGGGGCTGGCCGACGCCGTGCGCGAGGGCGATCCCGACCGTGCGCTGCGCGAGGCGGCCTGCTACCTGGACGAGCTGCTGTCCCTCGCGGGCGAGTGAAGGAGAAGGCTGGAGCCCACCCGCCACATCGCCTCCAGCAGCTCGGCGCGCGGCGGATCGCCGTCGCCGCTGAGCGCCTCGGCCATCAGCTCGCGGAACGCGCCCAGGGTGGCGGCCGCGGCCAGGCGGGGTGAGAACGAGCCGCCCAGCTCCCCCTCGCGCTGCGCCTTGGCGATGCTGCGCGCGGCGATGTCGACCTGGCGCGCCAGGCGCTCGGCGTCGGTCTGCGCCGCGGCGGGTTCGCGCAGCCGCCGCCCGATGATCATCCGGCCCAGCGGGGCGTCGCACAGGAAGTCGATCTCCCGGCCCAGGCGCGCGTGCTCGCGTTCGGGCCAGCTCAGCGAGTCGTCGAGCCGGGTGTTGAAGACCTCGGAGTCGTAGCCGTCGTAGAAGTCGTCGACGACCGCGGCCACGAGACCGTCCTTGCCCGCGTAGTAGCGGTAGAGCAGCCCGGCCGAGACACCGGTGCGGCGGGCGACCGCGGCCACTTCGAGCGTGCCGCCGCCCTCCAGGATCTCCGCGCGCGCACCGGCCAGCAGCCGCGCCCGGGTGGCCCGCCCGCGCGCCGAAACGGCGCCGCCGGCACCGACCGCGCCCGCGGCACGGTCGCCGCCCGCCTCCGAATCGTCGCTCATCGTGATTACCGGCTCCGTGGATCTACCCGAGGTTCTGCTGAGACCGCCGCACCAGTCTGCCGGTAGCGCGCGTCGTGCGGATGCGTGTAGCCGGATCCGGCCGCGCCCCTTCGGTTCACGCGCATCCGTACGAGGCGAGCGGAGCTTTCGCTCTGCTGCTCACCGGGCTCATCCGTCGCCGGGAGGGGCGAGGGCGGGGATGTACGGGCGCACCCGCGGCGCGCGCCGGAGCGGGCGGCGCCTGCCGTGCGGCGGGGACGGCAGGGGTTGCGGGGGCAGTGGCGGCAGCGTGTGGTTGGCCGCCTCTGGGTTGCCGCAGTAGCCGCAGGCCTCGCGCCCGGGTTCGTTGGCGCGGGTACACAGGCGGCAGTCCCACGCGGGTGTCCGCCGGTCGGTTCGTGCCGGTGTGTGCTGTTCCATGACTCACTCCGAGGGCATGCGCGGCGGCGGGACGCGGTCGGGCGGGAAGTCGAGCAGGCGCTCCATGCAGATGTGGGACTCCGAGCCGAGCGTGGGGGCGAACCGGCTGCCGGTGCGGTTGAGGTACGGGCGGAGGCTGGCGTAATAGGCGCCGAAACCGCCGTCGTCGTTCCGCGACGCCCAGACCCGGTACATGGAATTGACCCGGTTGAGGTCGATGAGTCGGATTTGTATTTCTCGAGGGAAGTCGGAGTAGTCGTCGGGTGCCATGGGGACTCCACGTGTGCACTGGGCTGTTGTTGACGCAACAACGATCCCCGCGCCTTGAAGCAGATCATAGGAAACGGACAGGTCCGGGAATTGATTGGGTCCACTTGTCCTTCGGATGTCCTGGCGGCGTGTCACTCTTGTCCCATGAACCGTGATGCATGGAGGCCGTTTGGTGAGGACCTGCGGGTTCGGCGGAAGGAGCTCGGGCTATCCGTTCAGGACGCAGCTCATGCGACAGGAGTTACGCCGTCGCTTGTCCGCAAGCAGGAGTCTGGCGAACGCAGCGTGTCCAAACCGTCCGCTGAGCTCCTCGACGAGCTGTACCGGGCGAATGGTTCCGTGCTGCGCTCATGGTCGGCCGTACTGAAGAACAGCGGAAACCCCGAATGGTGGAGAAAGGTCGAGGAGTCGGAGAAGCGCGCTGCGGAGATCCGCATGTCCCATCCGACGCTCATACCGGGAGCACTTCAGACCGAGGCGTACACGACAGAGATATTCCGAATCCTCGCACCGTTGGATAGCCCGGAGACCCAGCGGGAGCACGTCCTGCGCAAGACGAAGCGAGCCGCTCAGATGATCTCGGCGCGGCTGCCCCGCCTTTGGGCCGTGTTGCCCGAAATAGTGATCACGCGACCGACCGGCGGAGCCGAGGTGATGTCCGAGCAATGCGGTCGTCTGCTCGACCTGATCGACCAGGATCGCGTACGGATCCAGGTGATCGGCGAATCGATTCCCGTCCAGCCGGGCGCCGGGGGCCCCTACAGGATCCTCGGATTCACGTCGCATCGATCGGTCCTCTGGGTGGAGCACTCCAGCGGTGCAGTGATCATCGACGATCAGGCCGAGATCCGACGGCACGAAATCCTGTTCGGTGAGCTACAAGGATGGGCGTACTCTCCGATGGACAGTCGAGAGGTGATCAGGGAAGCGAGAGAGCGACATGGACAGGCAATGGCGTAAGTCCACCTACAGCGGCGTCCGGAACGAGTGTGTCGAGGCACGCGTATCCAATGGAGAACACTCCGCCCAGGTCAGAGACACCCAGCACCGCGACCACGGGCACCTGACCTTCCCCCCTCATGAATGGGCCGCCTTCGTCGGCGAACTCCACTCCCTCTGACCGTCCCCCCTCGCGCCGTCCGCCCTCGCGCCGGCCGGCACCCGCCAGCGCCCCCGGCACCTCTCTGCCGGGGGCGTTCTCCTGCCGAGGCCTTTCCCTTCTGTTCGGCGGTCTCCGCCCGCTTCTGCCAACCTCCGCGGTTCCGGCGTCCCGGATCTGCTCCGCAGGGCCGTGCCATGAGCTCGATCCTGCGAGGAGGGCACGGCACGGTGCGGGTGTATGTCGCGGTGTTCGGCCACGGGCTGGCCGCTTCTCGGAGTACCGCGCGGCCACGGCCGCCGGGGTCTTCACCAACAGCGTCTTCGGCGCGATCAACGCCATGGTGCGGCTGGCCGTCTTCGCCGCCCAGCCGCGCATCAACGGCTACACCGCCGCCGACGAAGTCACCCAGGTCTATGACGCCCAGGCGCTCATCGGCCCCACCGCGATCATGGGCCCGCCGTGACTACCGCGGGCGAGGCCGAGGGGCTGGCAAGACCTTCACCGTGGCCGAAGGCCGCTGCTGCGCCGCAGCCGGCGCCGCCGATCGAGGTGGACGGCGTGCGAACGGCGGCTGTCGAGGGACCGCGCCAGTGGCTTGAGCTGCACGGGAACCCCGCGAACGTGATCGCCGCGGTCACGCCGATACCGGGTCGCCGGCATCACGCTGCGCGAACCCGGCATCGAGGAGGTGTTTCGGCGAATCTACTCCGGAGCGTGACGGCGACGGTGTGTCACGGAGACTTCACCACAGCGTGACCATAACCTCGTCCTGCGGCCATACCGGGACCGGAGCATCACCTGCGGACATACCGCCCAACCGCAGCACGACCCTGCTGGAGGTCAGCCTTGTCCGTCACCACGAGACACCTTATCGCCACCTCCGCATCGCATTCTGCCCGGTCGCGCATGGCGCGCCGGCGCTTCCTGGGCATCGGCTCGGCCTCGGCCGCCGCCGTCGCGCTGGGCACCGGAGTGTTCTCCGCCACCGCCTCGGCCCAGTCGGCCGAACCGAAGGGCGACTACCCGTTCACCCTCGGCGTCGCCTCCGGCGAGCCCGCCGAGGACGGCGTCGTGCTGTGGACCCGCCTGGCGCCCGACCCGCTGGCCGCCGACGGCAAGGGCGGCATGCCGCCGCGCGAGATCACCGTCGAGTACCAGGTGGCGCTGGACTCCCGCTTCCGCCGGATCGTCCACCGCGGCAGCGCCGTCGCCGGACCCGAGCTCGGCCACTCGGTGCATCCCGAGGTCTCCGGCCTGTCACCGGGCCGGGAGTACTACTACCGCTTCCGCGCGATGGGCGACATCAGCCCGGTCGGTACGACCCGCACCGCTCCCCCGGCGTCCTCGATGGCCGGCTCCCTGTCCTTCGCGTTCGTCTCGTGCCAGAAGTGGGACCACGGCCACTACACCGCCTACAAGCACCTGGCCGAGGAGGATCTGGACCTGGTGCTGCACCTGGGCGACTACATCTACGAGTACCCCATCGAGGGCGACCTGCGCGGCGGCGTCCCCGACCACCTGCTCGTCGAGACCACCCGGCTGGAGCACTACCGGGTGCGCTACGCCCTCTACAAGTCCGACGAGCACCTGCAGAACGCCCACGGCCGCTTCCCCTGGCTGGTCACCCCGGACGACCACGAGGTCGACAACAACTGGGCCGACGAGCTCTCCCAGGACGACGACCCGCCCGCAAAGTTCCTGAGCCGGCGCGCCGAGGCCTTCCAGGCCTACTACGAGAACATGCCGCTGCGGCGCACCTCGATGCCCGCGGGCCCCGACATGGGCCTGCACCGCCGCATCGGCTACGGCCGCCTGGCCGACTTCACCATGCTCGACACCCGCCAGTACCGCGACAATCAGGCCTGCAGCGGACGGCTGGAGGAGGACTGCGACGCGCGTTTCGACCCCTCCCGCAGCATCCTCGGCGAGCGCCAGCGCGACTGGCTGCTCAACGGCTTCGGCGACTCGCCCGCGCGCTGGCAGGTGCTGGGCAACCAGTCGCCCATGACCCAGACCGACAACACCCCGGGCTCGGGCACCAGCGTCTGGATGGACCCCTGGGACGGCTACGCCGCCGACCGCGAGCGGGTGCTCGACGCCGCGACCCAGCGGGGCGTGCGCAACCTGGTGGTGGTCACCGGCGACCGGCACCAGAACTATGCGGCCGACCTGAAGGCCGACTACCGCGACGAGAACGCGCCGACCGTGGCCACCGAGTTCGTGGGCACGTCGGTCTCGACCAACGGCGACGGCGAGGACCTCGGCGCCGACGGGCAGCGCTTCCTGGAGGCCAACCCCCACTTCGCCTTCGTCAACGAGCAGCGGGGCTACGTGCGCTGCACCCTCACGCCCGAGCAGTGGCAGACCGACTTCCGGGTGGTGCCCTACGTGACCCGCCCGGGCGCACCCGTGTCGACCCGGGCGAGCTTCGTGGTCGAGGACGGCGCCCCGGGTGTGACGGCGAAGCCGTGATCCCCCGCGGTGCGCCGCGCCGACTGCGCGCCGCCGAAGGCCCCCAGCGCCCGCCGCGCGTCCGGCGGAGGCCCCGGCGGCGCGTGGCGAGCCCGGGTGAGGCGAGGGGGCGGCGCCCGGCTCGCGGGGCGGGGGTCCGCTCCGGCGGGCGCGGTGGTCAGCCCGCCCGCTCGGCTGAGCGGGCGGCCGGGGCCGCGGGCGCGCCCTCCCAGCCGGCCACGCGCGAGGGGTCCAGGTTGAGCAGGTCCAGCGTGCTCGCGCCGGCGGACAGCGCGTCGACCATCCGCTGCTCGGCGGCGACCGCCTCGACCGTGTCGGCGACGATGGCCGTGGCCCGCCCGCGCGGCAGGCACACGGTGCCGTCGTCGTCGGCCACGATCCAGTCGCCGCGGCGAACGGGCACGGGCGCGCGGCCGTCGTCGAGCCGGACCTCCCGCCCGACCTCGCCGCCGGCCTCGTGGCCGGGCGCGCGCACCGATACGCCCGCGCTGACCACGGGGACTCCGGAGCGGGCGATGGCGGCGACGTCGCTGACGCAGCCGTCGACGACGATGCCGCTGATGCGGCGCATGCGGGCCGCCACCGCCAGGATCTCGTCGACGTAGCCGTATTCGGGCTCGCCGGAGACGTCCACCACCAGGGCGGTCTCCGGTGCGGCCTGGGCGACGGCCACGTGCAGGGCGAGGTTGTCGCCGGGCGCGCAGCGCACCGGGAGCGCCGTGGCGGCGAAGGACGCCCCGGGCCAGACCGCGAAGAGGTGGGCCCCCAGCGGTCGGGCACCGCACCGTGTCAGCGCGGCAGTGCCCATCGCAGTCATGGTGTCCGCAAGCGCCACGTCAGCCTCCCATTGCAAGCGCGCCTCGCGGGCCGCTGCGCCTCATCGCACCCGGCGGGGCCCGTCCCCGGCCGCGGGCGGCGCTGCCTGGGAGAGCCGGGGCTCTCCCCTGCGACCCGACTGCTCTTATACTCATGGGTAACTTAACCGGCACGCAAGACGTGTGAAGCGGAAAATACAAAAATGCGCTACCGGCGGTTACACCCTCCGACCTCCACCGGCGGGCGCGCTCAGGCCTGCCACGGCGTCGAGAGCGGCGCGTGCCGCCCCCGCGTCGTGCACGCGGAAGACCCGCGCGTCCTGCCATGCCGAGACCGCCAGCGCCGCCAGCGTGCCCGGCCCCCGCTGCTCCACGGGCGCGTCCAGGGTCTCGCCGATGAAGTCCTTGTTGGAGACCGCGACCAGGACGGGCCACCCGGTGGCGGCCAGCTCGCCCATGCGCCGGGTCAGCTCCAGCGAGTGGTAGGTGTTCTTGCCGAAGTCGTGGGTGGGGTCGATCAGCACCCGGTCGGGGCGCACGCCCAGCGCGACGGCGCGGCGCGCCAGGCCCGTGACGGTCTCCAGGACGTCGGCGACCACGTCGGCGTAGTGCACGCGGTGCGGGTCGGTGCGCGGCGCCAGGCCGCCGGTGTGGCTGCACACCAGCCCGGCCCCGGCCTCGGCCGCCACTCGCGCCAGGTCGGGATCGGCGCCGGCCCAGGTGTCGTTGACCAGGTCGGCGCCCGCCTCGGCGCAGGCGCGGCCCACCTCGGCGCGCCAGGTGTCCACCGAGATCACCACCTCGGGGTGGCGTGCGCGCAACTCGGCCACGAACGGGGCGGTGCGCTCGATCTCCTCGGCGGCGCCGACGTGGGCGCCGCGGCCGGCCTTGACGCCGCCGACGTCGACGATGTCGGCGCCGCTCGCCACGGCGGCGTCGGCCGCGGCGAGCGCGGCGCCCCAGTCGTAGGTGGCGCCGCGGTCGTAGAAGGAGTCGGGGGTGCGGTTGATTACCGCCATCACCGCGTGGCTGCCGGGGCCGAACTCGCGTCCGCGCAGACGCAGCACCCCTCCCGGCGCCGCCTCGTCGCTCATCGCCCCCCGCTGCTGCCCGTGTGCCCGTGTACCGGTGCGCCCGCCGGCCGCACCGCCGCCCCTGCGGCGCGGGCGCGTCCCCGCCGCGAAGCCGCTCGCGGCGGGGACGACCGAAATCCGCGCCCGGGGCCGGAGCGCTCAGGCGGCCGGTGCGGCGTCGCCGCCGTAGCGCTCCTTGGTCACCGCGAGATGCTCCCAGGTCTCGACGTAGGTGACGTCCGAGCAGGCGCGTACGGCCTCCAGGGCCTCCACCAGCGCGGGGCGGTCGGCGGCGCTGGCCGAGCCGATGACGTCGTAGCGCCCGAAACCCGTCGCGAGGAAGGAGACCCCTGACAGGCTACCGAGCCGTGCCGCCACCGCGCCCGAATCGCCGCGGCAGCGCAGGCCGAAGCCCACCTGCTCGCTGGCGCCCACCGCGGCCGGTTCGGCGATGGCGGTGACATGGATGACGCCGGCCTCGATCAGCCGCACCACGCGCGAGCGCGCGGCCGCCTGCGAGAGGCCGACCCTGCGGGCCAGCTCCGCGTAGGACGCGCGCCCGTCGCGCTGGAGGTGGCGGACCAGCCGCCAGTCCAACGGGTCGATCGCCACGTCGCGCAGCTCGCGCACGCTGCTGTAGGCGTCCTTGGCGATCTGCCCGCCGCGGAAGGCCTCGGCCCCGGTGACCCCGCTCAGCGAGCGGAGCGCCCCCAGCTCCTTGGCCAGCGCCTCGTCGTCGCGAACCCGGACGTGGGCCACCACCGGGAAGCGCCCGGCGGTCTGCGCGGCGAAGACCACGGCCTCGCGCTCGGCCAGCTCCTCCAGCAAGGGGCCCACGGGGCCCGAGACGCGGAAGGATACGTGTGCGAACACCTCCATCCCCAATACACCGGCGTGCAGCACTCCCACGATCCGGATGGCGCCCGCGCCGACCAGCTGCTTGACGCGCGCCCGCACCGCTGTCCGGGACAGCCCCACTCCGTCGGCGAGTGCCTGGTATGTCGCTCTTCCGTCCCCCTGCAGCGCTCTGATCAGCGCCGCGTCGACCGCATCGAGCACGATTGCATGCCTTTCCCTCACATGACGGCGCCCCTTCCCCCCGGGCGCCGCCCCCTCCTGCGGCCAGATCATGGCAGTTGTTGCGACGGTTAACTACTGATCACGAAAGAAACAAGGACGACTTTGACCGTCCATCCCCGGAGATCCGGACAACGAGCCGGGTATACCGACATCCCGGGCACGTAACAAACATGCCGTGGTCGGCCCCTCGTGTGCGAACAACTCCGGCAAAGCGAGACACTGTTCTGCGGCATGTTCGGCGCCGTGCGCGGTAGGAGAGGAACGACGTCCCACCGCCCGACGACTCCTGTCGTCGACGGCGCCTCGGGGACGGGGCAGTAAGAAGGGGAGTCCATGGCATACAAGGGAGATCCGCCGGACCGGGGGACGTCCGAGGCCGCCTCCCGGCCCGCGAACACCTGGCGGGCGCTGCTGTGGACTGCCGGATCGCTGCCCCTGCCCGGCCTGGCCCACCTGCGCATGGGGCGCCGCGTCCCGGGCTGGACCATCCTGGGCTGCTACCTGGTGCTGATCGCCGCGGCCGCCGCGGGGGCCTTCGCGATCAACGGCGACGCCCTGCGCGGCGCGCAGCTCGCGGTCCAGGGGCGCTGGCTGTTCACCGCGGCCGCGGTCGCCTTCGCGATCGCGGTGCTGTGGATGACCGTGATCGTGCACTCGTGGGTCATCCTGCGGCCGCCGGGCTCGCGCAGGCTCGCCCGCGCGACGGGCGGCCTCGTGGTCCTTGCGCTGTGCCTGGCGGTGGCCGTCCCGGCGGCGGCCGTGCTGCGCACCACCTACACCGCCTACGACACGATCAACTCCGTGTTCGGCCCCGAGCCCGAGGGCGAGCCGCACGACGAGGCCGACCCGTGGACCGGGCGCGACCGGGTCAACGTGCTGCTGCTGGGCGGCGACGCCGGCAGCAACCGCTACGGGCTGCGCACCGACTCCATGATGGTCGCCAGCATCGACGTGCACCGCGGCGACGTGGTCCTGATCGGGCTGCCGCGCAACCTGGAGAACACGCAGTTCCCCGAGGGGACGGCGCTGGCCGAGCGGTACCCGCCGCCCTACGGCTTCGACGACCTGCTCAACGAGGTCTACCAGACGGTCGCCGAGAACCCGAAGAAGCTGGCGATCGACCCGTCGGCCCAGGACCCGGCCGCCGACACCCTCAAGCGCGTCATCGGCAACCTCGTCGACCTGGATTTGGACTACTACGCGCTGGTGGACATGCGGGGCTTCGCGTCGCTGATCGACGCGATCGGCGGCATCGACGTGCACATCGACGAGCCCATCCCCTACGGCCAGGAGGGCGACGTCCTGGAGGCGGGCGACCAGCACCTCGACGGCTACGAGGCGCTGTGGTACGGCCGGAGCCGCACCAACAGCGACGACTACGCGCGCATGGGCCGCCAGGGCTGCCTGCTGATGTACGTCGCCGAGCAGACCGAGCCGACCACGGTGCTGACCAGCTTCCAGGAGCTGGCGGGCGCCACCAAGAAGACGCTGCGCACCGACATACCCCAGTCCAAGGTGCCGGCCTTCATCGACCTGGCCGACCTGGTCACCGACAAGGGGCGGATGTCGACGCTGCAGCTTTCCCCGCCCCAGGTCAACACCGCCCACCCCGACTGGAAGAACATCCGCTCACTGATCGCCGACGCCATCCGCGAGCAGGAGGACGCCCAGTCGGCGCGGCAGGAGGCCGAGGAGAACGGCGACGACGAGGTCCCCTCGTCCTCGCCCACGCCCACTGGCGGCGCCTCCGACGAGCAGACCGGCCAGGACGAGCAGACCGAGTGGCAGGAGTACACCGGCCTGGACGAGCCCTCCCCGCCGCCCGGCCGCCAGGTCGGCGAGGACGCCACCGCGCTGGAGGCGCTCTGCCCGTGACCCGCGCGGGCACCCCGGGGCGGCCGGCCCGCTGCGGCCGGCGGCCGCTGCGCCGCGCGGGCCGCGGGCGCCTCCCGGCCCCCGGCACCGCCGTCCACGGTTCGACGGGCCGCAGCGCGAGGGCGGGGACCGGGCGCGTCGATGCTCCAGCGGCGCGCGCTCGAACCCGGCGCCGGCGAGCATGCCCGCCGGTGGTTCACCGGGTCCGGTCGAGGTGTGCGCTGCCCGCCCGCGCACGTCAGGCTCACCCGCTGGACCCAGCCCGGGTGTCCCAGACGCCGGTTGCGGCCGTCTCGTGCGCATACTCCGCGAAGTCGCGGGGCGAGCGGCCGAGAACGCGCTCGACGGTGTCGGTCACGGCGGCCCTGCGCCCGTCGAAGACCTCGGCCATCAGGCCGGCCAGTTGCGTCGCGTACTCGGCCGGCACGCCTCGTGCGGTCACAGACGAGATGAAGTGCTCGGGTGTGACCGGCATATAGCGGACATCCCTGCGGGCCGCCCGCGCGATCTCGCCGACGGCCTCGGCGAAAGTGAGCAGTCGCGGTCCGGTCACGTCGTGGATCCGGCCGCCATGGCCGTTCCCGGTCAGCGCCGCGACGGCGACATCCGCGATGTCCTCGGCGTCGGTGAACGGTTCCGCGACGCCCCCGGCCGGAAGCGCGACCACACCGGCCCGGACCGACTCAGCGAGGAACGCCTCGCTGAAGTTCTGGGTGATGAACCCCGCCCGCACGACGGTCCACTCCGCCCCCGAGTCCCGCACCGCCTGTTCGCACCGCTCGGCCTCGCCGGCACCGCGGTCGGCGAGCAGGACGAGGCGCCGGACGCCGCAGTCCACTGCCAGGTCCGCGAAGGAGCCCACGGTTGCGGCCGCTCCGGGGAACGCCGCGTCAGGATAGAAGGCCACATAGGCCGCGTCGATGCCGTGCAGCGCGGGTTCCCACGTGGTGTCGTCCTGCCAGTCGAAGGGCGGATCGGCGCGCCGTGAGCCGACCCGTACCGGAACGTCGTGCGCCAGGAGTCCGGACGCGACGCGCCGTCCGGTCTTGCCCGTCCCCGCGAGGACCAAGGTCGTCTGAGCAGTAGGTGTCATGATCCGCAGTCCACCGCAGCGCCGGGCCGAAGGCCATGATCGAGGCTCGCAGGTCCATAAGGGTGCGTCTTAAACTGCTCCGGTGGACCCCTTGTCGATCCTGCTCGACGGCGCCAGGGCCAGGGGCGCGTTCGTGCTACGGACTATCCAGAGCTCGCCGTGGTCGGTACAGGTACGCGACCGGGCGCCGCTGAACGTCGTGGCGATCCTGAGCGGGACGCCCTGGGTGGTCCCCGGTGCCGGCGGTGCGGTCCGGCTGGAACCGGGCGACATCGCGGTGATGCGCGGCCCCGACGCGTTCAGCTTCGCCGACGATCCACGTACTCCGACCCAGGTGGTCGTTCGGCCCGGCCCCCGGCGGACGACCCCCGCCGGTGCGGAACCGGCCGAGGTCGCGGACACGGGGGTGCGCACCTGGGCCAACGGCATGCGGACCGGTGATGACGGCGCGGACGGCTCGTCGGTGCTGCTGATCGGCAAGTACCGCCGACCGGGCGAGATCGCCGCGCGCCTGCTCAGCGCGCTGCCTCCGCTTCTGGTCGTCCCCGGGGCCGCCCACGGCGAGTCCGCGCTGGTGTCGCTACTCGCCGAGGAGACCGTACGCAACGAGCCCGGTCAGGACCTCGTCCTCGAACGGCTTCTGGACCTCCTGCTGGTCGCCGTCCTCCGCGCACGGTTCACCCGGTCTGATGCCCAAGCGCCACACTGGTACCGGGCAGACCAAGATCCCGTCGTCGGACCCGTCCTGCGGCTCATACACGCCCACCCGGACCGTCCCTGGACCGTGGCCGGGCTCGCCGGGCGGACCGGGGTCTCGCGAGCGACGCTGGCCCGCCGCTTCGCCGACCTCGCCGGCATCCCGCCGATGGCCTACCTCACCGAACGGCGGATCGACCTGGCCGCCGATCTCCTCGAGAACTCCGACGCCACGATCGAATCCATAGCCCGGCAGACGGGTTACGGCAGCGCGTTCGCGTTCAGCGCCGCGTTCAAACGAGCCCGCGGGATCAGTCCGCAACGCCACCGCAACCGGTCGTGACCGCCGGTCGGGCCACCCATGTCGGACGCCCACGCTCACCGGCACCCACCGGAAGAGCCACGGCGAGCCGCGAAGGAAAAGGAGAGGTCGCCGCCGGGTTCACCCGTACCCGACCGCCGCCCGACCCGACCCGCCGACCGCCGACTGCGCCGACCACCGTCTGCCGGGCGCTCTCAGGCCGAGAACCTCCCGTAGCGCCCCCGCTGATAAAGCAGCGGGCGATCGGCCTCAGGCGACACGCGGGCCTGGGCGACCCGGCCGACGACGAGCCAGTGGTCGCCGACGGCCAGCACGTCGTGCTTGCGGCAGAGCAGGTGGCCGATCGCGCCCTGCAGCAGGGGTAGGGCGTCGGGGCCCTGCTGCCAGCGCGTGGGCGGGGCGAACCGGTCGACGCCGCGGGTCGCGAAGCGCGAGGCGACCTCCTGCTGGTGCTCACCGAGGATGTTGACCGCGAAGCAGGGCGCCTCGCGCAGGCCCGGCCACGTCGAGGAGCCGTCGCCGATGTAGAAGGAGACCAGGGGCGGGTCCAGGCTCACACTGGTGAAGGAGGTGGCGGTGACCCCGACCGGGCCGTGCGGCGCCTCGGCGGTCACCACGACCACGCCCGCGGCGTGCGCCCCCATGACGCGGCGGAACCCGTCAGCGGCGACTGCGCCCTCCTGCGGGAGCCGCCCCGACCTCCCGGGCTCCGAGCCGGCTTCCGCCTCCGCCGATCTGCGCAACGCGCGCCTCCATCCGTGGTCCGGGCCGTCGTGGTGGGCGTACGCCCTCGGCCGCCGTCGCAGACGTCCTACGTCCGGTCAGCCTCCCGTGCGGGCGCGCTATTCCCGCGGAACTCCTCATGTGCGCAGGTTCTCACACGGCGGGGTCGGCGGCCTCGGGCCGGACCGGCGGAGCACGAGGTCGGAGGGAGGTCACCGGGGGTGGCCGGTTTCGCTCACAGCGAAACACCGGGCATGGACCCGCATGCTCCGCGGAAGCCCGCACGTTGGGGGCCTCCACCAGCCCCGCTCGGGCTCGCCGGTGACGCGCCGCAACCGGTTGGAGCGCGACTTCGCCCACCAGGCCGACTAAAGTCCGGAATATGCCCACTCCCACCTCCCGGGGCCGCCGTGTCCTGGTGATTCTGGCGGTCCTGGCCCTGTGCGGAGGCGGGCTGGCAGCGGTCGGCCCCTGGCTGCTGGCGCGCGCGGGGATCGACGGAACAGCCCTACCGTGGGCCGACCCCTGCTCGGTGGACACCGCCGACGGCACGGTCATGCTGTCGCTGGAGGAGGCGCGCCTGGCCACCACGGCGGTGGCGCTGCGGGCCCGCGGCGCCGAGGCGCCCGACACCCCGGGTATCGACAGCGCGGTGCTCAGGCGGCTGCGCGACGGCCCTCCCGCCGGTCCCGGTCCCAGTCTGACCTGCCGTGCCTCCTCGCCCGAGGGGCTGCAGGAGCAGGACCTCACGGAGAGCGGGCTGACACCGCGCGCCCAGGAGGTGCTCGACTCCGTGACCGAGGTGTTCGGCACCATGAGCGTCGGCGGCTACGAGCCCGGCGGCGTTTCCAGCGGGCACGGCGCGGACTCCGCGCATTACGAGGGCCGCGCCATCGACTTCTTCTACCGCCCCGTCAGCGAGGAGAACAGGCGCGAGGGGTGGCTGCTGGCGCACTGGATGGTCGCCCACGCCGAGGAGCTGCACGTCGCCAACGTGATCTTCGACGACAAGATCTGGAACTCCCGCGGCTCACGCGGCGGCTGGTGGCCCTACCAGGCCCCCGACCCCGACAACGCGATCCTGCGCCACCTCGACCACGTCCACGTGGACGTCTGGGAGGCGTGAATCGGCGGCACCGGTGGGCGTCGAAAGCCGGTAGGAACCGGCGCGGAAGGCGGTCGGCCCCTCGACCGTCCCGGCCGCGGGCGGCGGCGCCCGCAGCCGGGACGACGCGCCCGCCCCCTCCCCCGCGCGCAGCCGCTGGGTCAGCACGTTCCGGCCCCTGCCGAGCAGCCCTTGGCGCGGGCCGGCGAGCCGATTCGGCGCCCCCGCCGAGGCCACGGTCGCCTGCGCGACCCCGCGATCCTCGGCCCCGTCATCACCGCCTTCCACACCGACTGAGCACACGCCGGAGCCCGGACCCGCCGGTGCGAGTCGGCACCGCCGGCGCAGCCGCACGCAGGGGACATCGACGTCGCCAGCGCGCAGTCACCGGTCCAGCGTCCGCCGCGAGGCACGTGCTCCGGGCACTCAGCGCCCGGCGGAGACGGCGTGCCCGTCCGCCGGCGCCTGCCGGGCGGCGCCGTCGGCGCCGCCCCGTGCTGCCGTGCGCACGGCCCGCGCCGCCACCGCGAGCGGGGCGAGGGCGGCCACCGCCACCAGTCCGGCGGCCACGGCGAGCGCGCTCATCCCGGCGGCCTCGATGACACCGCCGCCGACGATTCCGCCCAGGCCCATGCCCAGCCACACCACGGAGACGTTGAACGCCACCACCGAGCCGGCGGCCTCGGGCGCCGCGTCGAGCAGCTTGGCCTGAACGGCGGGCAGGATGCCCCAGCCGCCCAGGCCCCACAGGGCCAGCGCCGCGCCGGTGAGCATGACCGAGCCCCCGACCAGGGGCAGCGCGACCAGCCCCGCGCCCAGCAGCGTCAGCGCGATGAGCATCGCCCAGAGGGCGCCGATGCGGTCGGTCACCCAGCCGGCGCCGGTGTTGCCCAGCGACCCGGCGACGCCGTAGACCACCAGTAGCACGCTCACCGTCTGGGGAGCGGGGTCGCCCACGTGCGACAGCAGCGGGACCGCGAACGTGTAGGCGGCGAAGTCGCTGACGGAGGCCAGGAGGGAGACGGCGAGCACGGCGGGGACGAGCACGCCCTTCAGCGCGCCGAACCCGGTGCGCAGCGGTACGCGGGGCACGCCGCCGCTGCGGGGAAGCGCCCGCAGAGTGGCCAGCGCGCCCACGCACAGCAGGCCGATGCCCGCGTAGACCCCCTGGTGGCCGAGCGGGCCGGCGAGCATCACCCCGGCGGGCACGCCCAGCACCGTGGCCAGCGTGGACCCGGTCACCACCAGCGCGACGGCGCTGCCGCGCCGGTGCAGCGGTGCCAGGTCGGCGGCCATCACGATGGCGGCGGGGGCGTACAGGGCGGCTCCGACGGCCGCGAGCACCCTGGCGGCCGCCAGGGTGGCGAATCCGGGCGCGAGCGCGGTGAGCACGTTGCCCACGGCCGACAGCACGAGCGCGGCGGCCAGCAGTCGCCGCCGGTCGCTGTGCCCGAACAGCGCCGAGAGCACCGGCGCGGCCACGCCGTAGGTGAGCGCGTAGACGGTGACGAGCTGCCCGGCCGCAGAGACCGCCACGCCGGTATGGGAGGCCACGTCGGCCAGCATTCCGGCGACGACGTAGGCACCGGTGGCCACGGCGAAATTACCCAGTGCGAGGGAGAGGATCCTCACCGGCATGGCGGCTCCTGCGGACAGTGGAGAACGACGGGTGGAAGGCGCGACGCATCCGCTGGGAGCGCACGGCACCGCCGCCGCGTTGGGGCCGGCGGTATTCGGGCATGCCGAACAAGCCGACGGTTCAGCGCCGACGAGCCACCGGTTTCCGGGCAGGACGAACGGACCCGGGGTCCGTGCCGCGCAAGGCGGTCGGATTCGGGCGTGGGCTGCCGGGGCTGCGCACCGGTTGCGGATATGCGGATACGGGGTGTGTGAGAACGCCGCGGCGCGGACACGGTCCGATGCGTTCCGCTCGGCCGAGGGGCCGACCGAGTCGGGACGTCGCTGCCCGTGGACGACGCACGCGTGTGCGCCGCCTCGTCTCAGGATTCTCCGGCGCGGAGGCCTCCGCGCCGAAGGGGTGAAGCCGCCCGGTCGGCCCGCGGACGCGGACCGTCTCGACCGTGCGGCGAATCCACGCTAACAGGGCGAAAATCCCCTATGCGACCTGCGAACGCTCCGCTTTCCGTGTCGCGTGCCACACCCCGCGCGCGGCCGTCGCCCGGTGCCGCGCGACGGCGCGCCGCGCCGTCCGAGGCCCCCTTGCGCGAACGCCTGCGGGACCGGGCGCGAGCCCGCCGGAGGGCGGCGGGAGAACGTCCGAAGCGCGGGGAAGCGCGGCCGCGGGCGTTTCCGCATCCGGCGCGAAAGCGCCGCCGGGAGCCTCCTCCCGCCTCTCCCCGCCTTCCCAACCTCCCGACTCCCCCGCTCACCCCCGTCCTTCCGCACCGCCGAAGCCACCGGGCCGCTGAGACCACACCCCCCGTCCCCGCTGTCCGGTCGCCCCCGTCATCCGCATTCCCGCCCACCCCGGAACGACCCAGTCGGAGCCACCCCGCCCGCGGCCGACAACGCACCGCGCCAGACCACGCAGATACAGCGGCCGACGGGCCGCGTCCATCGGCACAGCGGAATATCGCAGGCGGTCCCCACGCGCGCGCCGCCGCGGCCACGCGCGACCAGGCGGCCCTCGGCCACGCGGACCGGGAGGCGGCCGAGGGCCCCGGCGGGGATCACCGCTTCGGCCCCAAGGAGGCGGTTCGGCAGCGGCGGGGCCGTCGCCGCGGCGTCGTCCACACAAGGGGACTCTTGCTGGCACCGGGCCCCGGTGGCTCGCTAAGTTGGCGAGCGTGCCTGATATCGATGCTGACTTCCTCGCCCTGCCGATGCGGCGGCTCGCCGACGCGGCGCTGCAGCGGGCCCGCGACCTGGGCGCCGAGCACGCCGACTTCCGCCTGGAGCGGATCCGGGGCCGCTACCTCACACTCACCGACGCCGAGCTCGACAGCGAGTACGACAGCGACACCCTCGGCTTCGCCGTTCGTGTCGTGCACGACGGCGTGTGGGGCTTCGCCGCCTCCACCGAGCTGAGCCCCGACTCGGCGGCCGCCGTCGCCGAGCGCGCCGTCAAGGTCGCCGCGGTCTCGTCCGCGGCGAGCACCGAGCGCATCGAGCTCGCCCCCGAGCCCGCCCATTCCGACGCGACCTGGGTCTCCTCCTACGAGGTCGACCCCTTCGATGTCGGGCCGCGCGAGCAGACCGCCACCCTGGCCGGCTGGAGCCGCCGCCTGCTCGACGACAGCCGCGTCGACCACGTCGACGCCTCCGTGCTGGCGGTCAAGGAGCAGAAGTTCTACGCCGACACCGCCGGCACGACCACCACCCAGCAGCGGGTGCGGATCGCACCGGAGGCCGAGGCGTTCGCCACCCGCGGCGGTGTGCTCGACAGCATGCGCACGGTCGCCCCGCCGGTCGGGCGCGGCTGGGAGTACCTCGCCCAGGTCGAGCCCCAGATCGACCCGCTGCCCGAGCTGCTCGCCGAGAAGCTGGCGGCGCCCAGCGTCGATCCCGGCGACTACGACCTGGTCGTCCACCCCTCGAACCTGTGGCTGACCATCCACGAGTCCATCGGCCACGCCACCGAGCTCGACCGGGCGCTGGGCTACGAGGCCGCCTACGCCGGGACGTCGTTCGCCACACCCGACCTGCTGGGCAGCCTGCGCTACGGCTCCGACATCATGAACGTCACCGGCGACCGCACCGTCGAACACGGCCTGGCCACCATCGGCTACGACGACGAGGGCGTGGCCACCACGTCCTTCGACCTGGTGCGCGACGGCGTCCTGGTGGGCTACCAGCGCGACCGCCGCATCTCCCGCCTCCAGGGCTACACGGCCTCCAACGGCTGCGCCCACGCCGACTCCCCCGCCACGATGCCCATCCAGCGCATGGCCAACGTCTCGCTGGCCGCCGACCCGCGCGGGCCCTCCACCGACGGGCTGATCGAGGGCGTCGAGCGCGGCATCTACATCGTCGGCGACAAGAGCTGGTCCATCGACATGCAGCGCTACAACTTCCAGTTCACCGGCCAGCGGTTCTACCGGATCGAGAACGGCCGGATCACCGGGATGCTGCGCGACGTGGCCTACCAGGCCACCACGACCGACTTCTGGGGTGCGATGCGCGCGCTCGGGGGGCCGCAGACCTACGAGCTCGGCGGCTCGTTCATGTGCGGCAAGGGACAGCCCGGCCAGGTCGCCGCGGTCAGCCACGGCTGCCCCACGGCGGTCTTCTCCGGCATCCGCGTCCTCAACACAGTGCAGGAGGCAGGGCAGTGAGCGGGATGACTCCCCAGGCGGTGGTGGAGCGCGTGCTGGAACTGGCGCGCGCGGACGGCTGCATGGTGCTGGTCGAGGAAAGCGCGCGAGCCAACCTGCGCTGGGCCGGGAATTCGCTGACCACCAACGGCGCCA
Organism: Streptomonospora halophila; assembly: GCF_039542725.1. Classification (NCBI taxonomy): domain Bacteria; kingdom Bacillati; phylum Actinomycetota; class Actinomycetes; order Streptosporangiales; family Nocardiopsidaceae; genus Streptomonospora; species Streptomonospora halophila. Next base: position 188,965 of record NZ_BAABIK010000002.1, read on the forward strand.
CCAGATCGCGCACGGTCACGGTGATCGCGCTGAGCGCCTCGGGGCGGGGGGTGTCCATCGGGGCCCGCACCCGCACCGGCGGGGCCGACGACGACCTGGAGGACCTGGTGCGCGCGGCCGAGGAGGCCGCCGGCCAGGCGCTGCCGGCCGAGGACTCCGCGCCGCTCCTCGAGCCCGGCGAGGCCCGGGTGCCCGAGGCCGCCGACTGGGACGCACCGGTGCCCACCACCGACATCTCGGTGTTCTCCGGGTTGGCGCCGGGGCTGGGCCGGGCCTTCGAGCGCGGCTCGGCGGGCGGTCGCCGGCTCTACGGCTACGCCGAGCACACCGTCGACTCCGTCTTCTTCGGCAGCTCCACCGGGGTGCGGCTGCGCCACGACCAGCCCTCGGGCACGGTGGAGCTGAACGCCAAGACCGGTTCGTCCTTCTCCTCCGCCGACGGCGGCCACTCGGCGTGGGCGGGCCGTGCTACGCGCGACTTCACCGACGTCGACACGGCCGAGCTGGAGGACGAGGTGGCGCGGCGGGTGCGCTGGGCCCGGCGCCGGGTCGACCTTCCGGCGGGGCGCTACGAGACCCTGATGCCCTCCAGCGCGGTCGCCGACATGATGTACTTCCTGTACTCGGCCGCCACCGCGCGCGACGCCGCCGAGGGCCGCACCGTGTTCTCCGGCGGCGAGGGCGGCGGCGCCACCAGGATCGGCGACCGGCTCGCCGGCATGCCGCTGACCCTGCTCAGCGACCCCGCCTACCCGGGGTTGGAGTGCGCGCCGTTCATCGCAGCGCCCGCGGCGGGGCGGCGGGTGACCGCCTTCGACAACGGGGTGCCGCTGACCCGTACGGAGTGGGTCTCCGGCGGCAAGCTCGCGGCCCTGCCCCAGACCCGGCGTTCGGCGCAGCTGACGGGGCTGCCGCTGACTCCGCACATCGACAACCTGGTGCTGGAGGCCGGCGGCGGCACGGCGGGCCTGGAGGAGATGGTCGCCCAGACCGAGCGCGGTCTGCTTCTGACGTGCCTGTGGTACGTGCGCCAGGTGGACCCGCAGACCCTGCTGCTGACGGGCCTGACGCGCGACGGCGTCTACCTGGTCGAGGACGGCGAGGTCACCGGGGCGGTGAACAACTTCCGGTTCAACGAGTCGCCGGTGTCCCTGCTCGACCGCGCCACCCAGGCCGGAGCCACCGTCCCCACCCTGGGACGCGAGGTCGGCGACAGCTTCCCCCGCACGGCCATGCCGCCGCTGCGGATCCCCGACTTCAACATGTCCACGGTCAGTCAGGCCTCGTAGCATCGCCCGGTGCGGCACGCGGGAACGTCGGCGTCCGCGTGCCGCATCGGGCCGCGCCGCATCGCAGGCGGCGGCGCTGCCGGAGACCCGCCGACACCCGCATCCGGCACCCCGGGCCCAAGCCCCCGCATGGCCGGAAGCCGGAGCGGACAGCGCACAACTCGGCACGCCCCGGCGGTGCGGCACACACGAGCACAGCGGCGACGCGCAGCCGACGGTACGCGGCACGGCGCGACGCCCCGCCGGGCCTTGGGCGCCGCGCCGCCTCGCCCGGCGCGGCGGGCGCGGCCGTCCCCGGTCGCCGGGGCGCTACTCGTCGAGGCGGAAGCCGACCTTCATGCCGACCTGGAAGTGGGCGATCGCGCCGTCCTCCAGGTGGCCGCGGATCTCGGTGACCTCGAACCAGTCGAGCTGGCGCAGGGTCGCCGACGCGCGTTCGATGCCGTTGCGGACGGCCTGCTCCAAGCCGTCGGGCGAGGTGCCGACGATCTCGCTTACGCGGTAGGTGTTGTGCGACATGGGCACTGCCTCCTCCTGGGACGTCTCCCGACACACTCTCCGCCGCCCGCTCCGCGGACAACGGGGCACGCGGACACCGCTGACCGCTTGACGCGCGGATAACCGGCGCGTTGCCCGATCATGGGTGCACTGCGTAACACGTGTGAACCATGCCGGATTGCTCACGTTTTGGGACCTGGGACCACCGGGCCGCTGAACTCTCCCGAGATCACGTCGTAACTAAGTCTTGACGTACACAGGGGATGTGCGGTGTACATTGGGATCCAGCGCTTCGGTCCCCCGTCGGAGCGCTGACGCGGTGTTTCGAGCCCCCGTCGGAACACCGGTTGCGACGTCGGGTGGTTTGCCCCCGTAGCCACCCGACGTCGCTTTTTCGTGCCTGCCGGCCGGTACTTTGCGTAGCGGCCGGATGCCCCGGACGTCGAGCGAACGTGGAGCGCACCAGGTGACCGAAGGCCCGGCCGCGCCCGAGGAAGAAGCGCCGCACTGCTCGCGCAAGGGCTGCCGCGCCCCCGCCGAGTGGGTGCTGGTGTGGAACAACCCCAAGGTGCACACACCCGAGCGCCGCAAGACCTGGGTGGCCTGCGACGAGCACCGCGGCTACCTCGCCGAGTTCCTGAACGTGCGCGGCTTCCTGCTGGAGACCGTCCCCGTCGCCGACTTCTCCGGTTAGCGCGCGTCCCGGGCGGCCGAGCCGCTCCAAGCCGCTCCGTGCTCGCCGTACTGCGCGTCACCCGCGTCCGTCGGGGCCGTCCCGGCCGGACGCACGGGCGCGGGCCAGCTCCTCGGGGGTGTCGCAGTCGAAGGCCGCCCGCGCCGCGGTGCCCTCGGCCGCGACCTGGCGGGGCTCCAGCGGGCCCAGCAGGCCGCGCAGCGAGCGTCCCGTGTAGTCGGCGAGGGCGCCGCGCACCGCATCGGTGCGCCATACGCCCAGCAGCCACTGCACACGCCCCTGGGCATCGACGAGCACCGCGCCGCTGCGGCCGCGGGCCGCGCGCCGCAGCGCGCCGACATCGTCGGGCGTGAGGAACGGAAGGTCCCCGGCCAGCAGCGCGAAGCTCGGGTGCGCGACCTCGTGCAGTCCGGCGCGCAGCGCCGGCACCGGTCCGGCGCCCGGCGGGTCCTCGCGGACGTAGCGGGCGGCGGGGCGCTCCCGGTGCGGGCCGACGACGACCAGCCGCTCGGCATCGCCCACGGCGGCGGCCACACGCTCGACCAGGCTCAGGCCGCCGACGTCCAGACCGGGCTTGTCGCCGCCCCCCATGCGCCGCGCGGCGCCTCCAGCCAGGATCACCGCGTCGAACGGCGCAGGCTCACTCATAGCGTCCCCTCCCCGCCCCGGCTCTCCCGCCCCAGCATGCCACCCGCCTCGCCGCCGCGGCCGCGCGCGGCCGCGGCGGCGAGGGCCCCGGCTATCCCTTGACGCAGACGACCTGGCGCAGGTGGGCGACCACCTCGACGAGGTCGGTCTGGGCGTCGATGACCGCGCTGATGTCCTTGTAGGCGCCCGGGATCTCGTCCAACACGCCCGCGTCCTTGCGGCACTCCACCCCGGCCGTCTGCGCGACGAGGTCCTCGCGCGAGAAGTGGCGCTTGGCCCGGTTGCGGCTCATCCGCCGCCCGGCCCCGTGCGAGGCGGAGTCGAACGAGTCGGCGTTGCCCAGCCCGCGGACGATGTAGCTCCCGGTGGCCATCGACCCGGGAATGATCCCGTGCTCGCCCTTGCCCGCGCGGATGGCGCCCTTGCGGGTCACCAGCAGCGGCACGCCGTCGTGGGTCTCCTCGGCCACGTAGTTGTGGTGGCAGGAGATCCGCTCGCCGAACCGCACGCCGGGCACCGTGCTGCGCAGCACGCCGCAGGCCAGGCCCAGGATGACGTCGCGGTTGCGGCGCGCGTACTCCTGTGCCCAGAACAGGTCGCGCCGGTAGGCCTCCATCTCCGGGGTTCCGGCGACGAACACCGCCAGGTCGCGGTCGGGCAGGTCGCGGTTGTGCGGCAGGCGGCGGGCGCGCTCGATGTGGTGCTCGGCCAGCTCCTTGCCGATGTTGCGCGAACCCGAGTGCAGGATGAGCCACACAGCGCCGTCGTCGTCCAGGCAGACCTCCAGGAAGTGGTTTCCGCCGCCGAGAGTGCCCATCTGGTGGGTCGCACGCTCGCGGCGCCGGTGCACCGGCTCGGCGAGGCCGTCGAACCCGGCCCAGAACCGGTCCCAGCCCGAGGCGGCCAGCCCGTGCACGCGCCGCGGGTCGACCGGCCGCTGGTGCGCGCCGAAGCCGACCGGCACCGCCTTCTCCAGCCCCGAGCGCAGCCGCCCCAGGTCGTCGGGCAGGTCCTCGGCCGACAGGCTGGAGCGCACCGCGGTCATTCCGCAGCCGATGTCGACGCCGACGGCCGCGGGCGAGACCGCGTCGCGCATGGCGATCACCGACCCCACCGTCGCGCCCTTGCCGTAGTGGACGTCGGGCATCACGGCCAGGCCGTGCACCCAGGGCAGCCGCGTCACGTTGCGCAGCTGGTCCATGGCCTCGGTATCGACCGTGTCCGGGTCGGCCCACATGCGGATGGGCACCCGCGCACCGGGAACCTCGGTGTAGGCCATTGTGCGCCTCTTCCATCGGACTCCACCGACCCCGCTGCCCGCGCGAAGGCTCGGCCGTGCCCGTTGATGAAGCCAGAGGGCCACCGGCCCGGGCAACCGGTTTTCCCGCGCCGGCCCGCCGCCGGGGTTCCCGTGGCCGCCGCGGCCGCGGTGTCCGACCGGGGCCGCCCGACTCACTTGTCCGCGCGCCCCCGGACCCCCGCCACCCCCGATCGGTTCACCCGCTGTCCGGCACCGGCCTATCCCCGCAGTTCCCGCACCGCAGGCGCGGGCCCGGTCTACATTCGGCGCTACCCGGGCACCACGCCGAAGGAGAGCGCGCCATGAGCTACAACGTCCCGCCGCCCCCGCCGCCGATCCACAGCCGGCCGCAGCGAAGCGGCGGGCTCACCACCGGAAGCAAGATCGGCCTCGGGTGCGGCATCGCCGCGATCGTGGGATTCGTCCTGCTGGTGGGCGGGTGCATGGCCGTGATCGTGGCCGCGCCCGGCGGAGACGCCGTCGAGCCCAAGACCCCGCCGCAGGCCGATGGCGGCACCGGCGCGGAGCCGACCGAGGGCGGGTCCAGCGGCGGGGACGATGAGCCGGCGGCGCTCGGCGACGCCGTCGAGTCCGGGGCGTTCTCCTTCACCGTCACCGACGTGCAGACCGGCGTCATGGAGGTCACCGACGAGTCGGGGTTTCTCACCGAGACCCCGGACGGCCAGTACGTGGTGGTGTCGGTGACCGTGCAGAACGTCGGCGATGAGGCGGGATACTTCGACTCCGGCTCGCAGACGCTGGTGGACGTCGAGGGCAAGGAGTACTCGACGGATACGGCGGCGGAGATCACCGGCGGCGCCGAGAGCTTCCTCAACGAGATCAACCCGGGCAACACGGTCGACGGCGAGCTGGTGTTCGACGTTCCGCAGGGCGTGCAGCTCGACACGTTGGAGCTGCGGGGCTTCGTCAGCTTCGACGACTCCGCCGTGGTGGACCTCTCGGGGGTGTGACGCGCCGGTCGGGGCAGTGCCGCCCCTCGGACGGCCGGCGGAGGCGTTGCCACCCGGTCGGCCTGTCCGAGAACCGCGGTTCCTACCGGAGGCGTCCGCGGCCGCCGCCATGCCCTCGACGCCCGGCGGCGGGCCGATCGCGTCGACCGGCGTCGCCTAGTGCTCCCGGCTCCCCTCGAGGTGGGCGCGGCGGCGCTCCCGGTGCTCCTCGTCCCAGCTCTGCAGACCCGCACACGCCACGGCGGTCATCATGGCCGCCAACACAGCGAACCCGAGGAGGAAGGCTCCCGTGACGGCGAGGCCCAGGGAGAAGCCGGGCGACGGGCCGATCGCCGCCTCCTCCCGACGCAGGACGAAGTCGTGGGCCGTGTTTCCTACCAGGAAGAGGAACACCCCGAAGCCGGCCAGCCGCACCGCGGCGCGGCGGACGTCCGCGGCGCCGGTCGGCATCCACCGGTGCGGGCTGCTGATCGGCGGACGGTAGGCGCCGCCCAGCTTGGCGGCGAGAGCGGCGCGCACGCCCATGCCGGCCGCCGTCGCGGCGACGGCCTGGTAGAGGACCAGCCGCGCGATGTCGGGTGTGCCCAGCAGCGGACCCCAGATGAGCCAGGCCGCGGCGACGCCCGGAGCGCACCACATCGCGACCCAGACCGCGCCCCGCCCCGCCGCTCGCCACCGGGCCGCGGGGGCGAGGCGGGCCGCCTCGTAGTCCCGCCACTCCTGCTCGCGGCGCCGCCGCTCCTCGACGGCGGAGCGCCGCCGGCGCCCGAGCTCGTCCTCGGTGCGCGCGCGGTGGCGCTCCGCGCCCGCGACGCGCATCGCGAAGGCGCCGCAGGCCGACCGCGCCACGAGCGCCGGCGGCCTCTCCGGCCCGCCCATGGCCTCGACCAGCCGGGGGAACCACGGACACCAGTGCGCGTCGGCGGTGTCCGGCTCCGCGGTGGCGGCCGCGGCCTCCCGCAGCGCCTCCGCGGCGCGCGCGTAGGGAAGGACCGTCAGCAGCAGCGGCCGCCGGGCGTCCGCCCCGGCCCAGGCGCGGATCTCCTCGGGGAGCCCGGGGACCCTCTGCGCCGCGGCGCGCCAGGTGCGCCAGGCGTCGTCCCACCTGCTCTGCACGCCCGTGAGCGCGCGCAGCCGGGTGAACCGGGCGAACACGTCCAGCAGGCGGTGCTTGCGCACATCGGCGTAGAGGCCGGGGTCGCCGCCCCGGTCATCCGTCGGTCCCGGGCGGCAGGCGTCGATCAGCAGACCGGCGCCGATCCTCCGGCCCCGGTAGACCACGGGCCCTTCCGGGGCCAGCCAGCGCAGCAGGTGCAGCAGCTTCACGTCGGGGCTGAGCGCGGTGTCCTTGAGGTAGTGGTCGATCAGCTCGATCCGGCCCTCGACGTCGTCGTGGTCGGGGTCGTCGAACTGCCGCAGCCACGAGACGAGGTCGCTCCAGCCTTCGGAGGGCGCCTCGGGGGTCCCCATGGCGGCGAAGAACCGGTGCCGGGCCTGGCCCCAGTGGCCGCGCAGCGTGGCGGCCAGTTCGTGCCGGGTGAGGTGCGGGGTGCCGGCCAGGATCAGCGGCCGGGGAGCGGCCGGATCCGCGGGCGAAGGCCCGTGCACGTGGATACCGCCGTGCACGTGTCCCGCCTGGATCACGTTGGCGGCGTCGCCGGTCGACACATTGCGGATGCCGCCCGGTGCGCCGGTCTCGTCGTCCTCGTCGTCGCCCTTCATAGCTAAGGAGTCTCGCCGGACTTCGCGGGGCCGACAACCGGTGCGGCAGGAATCGGCGGAACAGGGTGCACCGGCCGGCGGCGCCGGGGCCGCCGGGCGTGCGCCCCGAGCCGCCGGTGCCGAAGGCTCCGGCGGCTTGTGCGCTGGGGCGCCGTGTGCCGGGGCTCTCAGCCGCCGATGGCCGACATCGGCCGGGAGGGCTGCAGGAAGCTGGGGTCGTTGATGCCGTGTCCGGGCAGCTTCGAGGCGACGGCGGCGCGCCAGCGTTCGGCGATCTCCTCGTCGGTCGCGCCGCTGCGCAGCGGTGCACGCAGGTCCGACTCCTCGCGGGCGAACAGGCAGTTGCGGATCTCGCCTTCGGCCGTCAGCCGCACGCGGTCGCAGGCGCCGCAGAACGGGCGGGTGACCGAACCGATCACCCCGACGGTCTCGGGTCCGCCGTCGACGTAGAACAGTTCGGCCGGAGCGCTGCCGCGCGTGTGGTCGTCGGCGGGATCCAGACGGTAGACGGCGCCCAGGCGGTCCAGGATCTCGTCGGCGGTGACCATGGTGTCGCGCCGCCAGCCGTGCTGGGCGTCCAGCGGCATCTGCTCGATGAACCGCAGCTGGTAGCCGTGGTCGAGGCAGTAGCGCAGCAGGTCGGGAGCCTCGGCGTCGTTGACGTCGCGCATCAGCACGGTGTTGACCTTGACCGGGGTGAGCCCGGCCGCGGCGGCTCCGGCCATGCCTTCGAGGACGTCGGGCAGCCGCCGGCGGCGGGCGAGCCGCTCGAAGACGTCGGGGCGCAGCGTGTCCAGCGAGACGTTGACGCGGTCCAGCCCGGCCTCGGCCAGGGCCGGGGCGGTGCGCGCCAGGCCGATGCCGTTGGTGGTCAGGGCGGTCTGGGGACGGGGGCGCAGCGCGGTGCTCGCGGCGACGATGCCGGTCAGGCCGCGGCGCAGCAGCGGCTCGCCGCCGGTGAAGCGGATCTCCTCGATGCCGAGCATGGTGACACCGATGCGGATCAGGCGGTTCACCTCGTCGTCGGTGAGAACCTCGTCCTTGGGCAGCCACTCCAGGCCCTCGGGCGGCATGCAGTAGGAGCAGCGCAGGTTGCAGCGGTCGGTGAGCGAGACCCTCAGGTCCGTGGCGACCCTTCCGTAGGAGTCGGCCAGCATGGGGCGTCACCTCTTCTGTCTCGGGTGGCCGTCCGGCCTCGGCGATGCGTTCGCGTCAGCGGTGACGTCACTTAGGTGGTTCCCGGCGCAGCTCCAGCCTAAAAGATGCCTGCTTGGTCGCGTCTGTCGATCACTGAGCCGTTAGTGGTGATTATTCCGATCAGCGAACATCGTCCTCTTAGGAGTAATGCTACGTCGGCACCGCACTCCTGTATACAATCCTACCAATCGCGCCGCCGACGGCGGCTTTGCAACTCCCGGCCGGATCGGGCCACGCCGCGACCTGCCCCCGACCCCCTGCCTTCCCGGGGCGCGCACCCCCGGGCGCGCCGCCCGCACACCTGTGGGCACAACCGCCGCGCGCCCCCGGGCGTAGCGGGACCCGCGCCGGGAACATGTCGTCCATGGAGGTCACTGAAGTACTTCTGCCCGGAGTGGGCATCCGCTACGAGTTCACCACCTCGCGCGGCGCGCGCGTGGGGGTGATCGCCCGCCGCACCGGCGACGCCGAACTGCTCGTCTACGGCAGCGGCGATCCCGACTCGCCGCGCCACCTGATGCACCTGAACCGCGACGAGTCCGAGGCCGTCGCCGAGATGCTGGGGGCACCGCGCGTGGCCGAGCGCTTCGCCGACCTCACCCGCGAGGTCCCCGGCCTGGTCTCGGGCCAGATCGAGATCGGCGAGCACTCCCCCTACCGCGACCGCACCCTGGGCGACACCCGGGCGCGCACCCGCACCGGCGCGTCGATCGTCGCGATCGTGCGGGGCGACCACGTCATCGCCTCTCCGACCCCCGCCCAGGCGCTGCACGCAGGCGACGTCCTGGTCGTGGTGGGCACCGACGAAGGCATCGCGGGCGTCGAGCACATCGTCGGCGCCTCCTAACCGGCCCCCGACATGGAGATCTCCGTCCCCCTCTTCCTCGAACTCGGCGCCGTGCTGGTGGTGCTCAGCCTGATCTCGGCCGCCGCGCGGCGCTTCGGCCTCTCCCCGGTTCCGCTGTACCTGCTGGCCGGGCTGGCGCTGGGCGAGGGCGGAGTGGCTCCGGTGCCGGCGGCAGGCGACTTCATCGGCACGGGGGCGGCGATCGGGATGGTCCTGCTGCTGTTGCTGCTGGGGCTGGAGTTCTCCCCCGAGGAGTTCTCGCAGAGCCTGCGGCTGCACCTGCCCTCCTCAGTGCTGGACGCGGTGCTCAACGCGCTGCCCGGAGCCGCGGCGGGCTGGCTGCTGGGGCTGGACTGGCGCGGCGTCGTCGCGCTGGCGGGGATCACCTGGATCTCGTCGTCGGGCATCGTGGCGCGGCTGCTCCACGACCTGGGGCGGCTGGGCAACCGCGAGACGCCCTCCGTTCTGTCGGTGCTGGTGCTGGAGGACATCGCCATGGCGGTCTACCTGCCGCTGCTGGGCGCGGCGGTGGTCGGCAGCACCTGGGGACGGACCACGTTCACGCTGACCACGGCACTGGTGGCGGTGGCGGTCGCCCTGTTCGCGTCCCACCGCCTGCACGAGCCGATCAACCGCATCCTCGACACCGGCGACTCCGAGCAGTTCCTGCTGCGCATCCTCGGCCTCACCCTGCTGGTGGCGGGCGCGGCCGAGGCCGCCCACGCTTCGGCCGCCGTGGGCGCCTTCCTGGTCGGACTCGCGCTGAGCGGCCAGCTCGCCCAGCGCACGCGCCTGGCCATGGAACCGCTGCGCGACCTGTTCTCGCTGGTGTTCTTCCTGGCCATCGGGCTGACCATCGACCCGCGCAACCTGGTTCCGATGCTGCCCGCCGCGGCCGCGCTGGCCGCGGTGACGGCGCTGACCAAGACGGCGGTGGGCTTCTACGCAGCCGGCCGCGACGGCGTGGGCCGCCGCGGCCGGCTGCGCGCGGGCACGGTGCTCATCCCGCGCGGCGAGTTCTCCGTGGTCATCGCCGGGCTGGCCGCGGGTGCCGCGCCGGGCCTGGTCCCGTTCGCCGCGGCCTACGTGATCATCCTGGCCGTCGCGGGCCCGGTGGTCACCTACCTCGCGGGAGTGGTGCGCACCCCCGTCTGGGCGGGCGGGGCCGGCAACGGCGCCCAGGCCTGACCGCCCGAGGGCCCGAACCTCGGGGCCGGTCCGCCCGCGTCAGCTCCCGACGTGCTCCAGCAGCGCCGCCGCCACGTCCTCCGGCGCGTCCTCGGGCAGGAAGTGGCCCGCGTCGGGCACCGTCCGCAGGCGGGCTCCGGGGATGGCGGCGGCGAGGCGCTCACCGGTCTCCGGCGGCAGCCACGTGTCCTGCTCGCCCCACAGCACCAGCGTGGGAGCGGCGACGGCGTCCATGCGCCGGACCGCTTCGCGGGTGTCCTCGTGGTGCACGGCGGCCACCTGGTCGACCCAGCGCCGCTGCCCCCTCCGCCCCGCCCACGGGGCCAGGTAGGCGGCGGCGACCTCGTCGGGCAGCGGCGTCCGCGTGGCGCTGCGCAGGCGCAGGGCGGCCAGGTCGGCGAACACGTCGGCGGGCATGGTGCGGTACGCCTCGGCGTAGCGCTGCTGGTGGTCGGTGAAGGGGGTGTTCCACGGTCCCAGTACGGCGGCGTCGACCAGCCCCAGCGCGCTCGCCGCCACACCCTCCACCAGGTGGGCGCGCGCGAGCACACCGCCGCCGATGTCGTGGCCGACCAGGGCGGGCGCCTCCAGCCCCCAATGTTCGACCAGTTCGGCGAGTACGGCGGCCTGGCGGGCGATCGTGGGCGCGACGCCGGGGGCGGGGTGGGAGTCGCCGTAGCCGAGCATGTCCCACAGGTACACGGTGCGGTGCTCGGCGAGCCGTTCGGCGACGCCGCGCCACAGATAGGACCAGGCCGGCGTCCCGTGCACCAGGACGACGGGCGGACCCTGGCCGAGCGCGCCGGCGGCGACGCTGCCGCCCGAGACGGCGATGCGCTCGGGCAGGCTCCAGGCGGCAAAGACGGGCGGGATCGACGCGGACGCGCCGGCGGTGGTCGGCATGGAACCCTCCGGATGTAACGTTCAAACTTGTTATTTAGCGGTTACACTAGCAGACGGTAATGCTTGAATGAATCTTTTTCCGGTTACACCCCCATGGGTTCAGCGATCGCCACTGCGCCGCGCCGACCGCCATCACGCGCCGGCGGCCGCGGGGCCGGGGCACGGGTGCGTGTGCCGGGCGCGGACGGGTCGTTAGGCTGCCCGCGACAGGGTCGTCCGGGAAGGATCAGGAGTCGCAGTGGTCGTATCGCGCGAATGGGAACTGCCCGGCGGCAGCAACGGCTCCGAGCGCCTGTACGCGCGGGCGTGGGCGCCCCAGCGCGCCGAACCCGCGTGGCTGGCGGTGCTGGTGCACGGCTACGGCGAGCACATCGGGCGCTACGAGCACACCGCCGGGGCGCTGTGCGCCGGCGGCGCCGCCGTCTACGGGCTCGACCACCGCGGCCACGGCCGCTCCTCGGGGGAGCGGGTGCACATCGACGACTTCGACGGGGTGGTCGAGGACGTGCACCGGCTCGTCACCCAGGCCCGCACCGCCTACCGCACGCTGCCCCTGGTACTCGTCGGCCACTCCATGGGCGGCATGATCGCCGCCCGCTACGCCCAGCTGCACCCCGGCGGGCTCGCCGGGCTCGTGCTCTCGGGCCCGGTGCTGGGCCGCTGGACCAGTGCGAGCGAGCTGCTGGCCGCGCCCGAGATCCCCGACGTGCCGCTGGACGCCTCCACGCTCTCGCGCGACCCGCAGGTGGCCGCCGACTACACCGCCGACGACCTGGTCTGGCACGGCCCCTTCAAGCGGGAGCTGCTGCAGGCCCTGCACACCGAGCTGGCGCGCATCCGCGAGCACGGCCGCCTCGGCGGCACGCCGCTGCTGTGGGTACACGGCTCGCAGGACAGCCTGGTGCCGATCTCCGACACCCGGGTGGGCATCGAGGAGCTCGCGGGCGAGGACGTGGCGGTGCGGATCTTCCCCGGCGCCCGGCACGAGGTCTTCAACGAGACCAACCGGGAGGAGGTGCTGGAGGAGGTCGTGCGCTTCGCCGGGCGGTGCGCCGCCCGGGCTCAGCCGGCGTAGAGCCCGTTGATGGCGTCGGCGTACTTGCGCTGCACCACCCGGCGCTTGACCTTGAGCGACGGGGTCAGCTCCCCGCCCTCGACCGTCCACTCCCCCGGCAGCAGCCGCCAGCGCCTGACCCGGTGGGCGCGCGCCAGCCGGGCGTTGGCGGCGTCGACCGCACGTTCGACCTCGGCCAGCACGTCGGGGTGCGCGGCGAGCACGGCCGGGTCGGTCTCGCCGAGCCCCTGCGCGAGCGCCCAGCCCGGCGCCGCCTCGGCGTCCAGCGTCAGCAGCGCCGCCGCGTGGGGGCGCCCGTCGCCGCAGGCCATGGCCTGGCCGATGAGCGGGTGCTCGGTGAGGCGGCTCTCGACGGCGGCCGGCGCGATGTTCTCCCCGCCCGAGGTGATGATCAGCTCCTTCTTGCGGTCGAGCACGTAGACGAACCCGTCGTCGTCCACGGAGCCGAGGTCGCCGGTGCGCAGCCAGCCGTCCCCGCAGTAGAGCGCCGCGGTGTCGTCGGGGCGGTTGAGGTAGCCGGCGGTGTTGACGGGGCCGCGCACCAGGATCTCGCCGTCGGGGGCGGTGGCGACCTCGACGCCGTCGCAGGGCCGGCCGACGCTGCCGAACTTGTAGGCGCCGGGGCGGTTGACGGTGGCCGGACCGCAGTTCTCGGTCATGCCGTACACGTCGCGCAGCAGCACGCCGAGCCCGCTGTAGAAGCGCAGCGTCTCCTCGGATATCGGCGCGGCCGCTGTGGTGAAGGAGGTGCAGCGGTCCAGCCCGATCAGGGCGCGGATGGGCGCCAGCACGGCCGCGTCGGTCTCGGCGAAGCTCCGCTCCAGCTCGGGGCCGCGAGTGCGCCCGTACTGGCCGGCCTCCAGGTAGGCGCGGGCGGTCTCGGAGGCCTCGGCCATGGCCATGCGCTGCTCGTCGGGCGCTGCGTCCAGGGCGGCCGCCAGGCGCGACTGCAGCTTCTCCCACACCCGCGGCACGCCGAACAGCGCGTGCGGGCGCACCAGTCCCAGGTAGGTGCCGAGCTCGGCGGGGTCGGGGCAGAAGTGCACGTGCCCGGCCACCTGGATCGGCAGGTACACGCTGAGGATGCGCTCGGCGATGTGGGCCAGCGGCAGGTAGGAGACCGAGGACCCGCCTAACGGCAGGTCGTTGGCGCGCAGCGTGGTCGCCGCCTGGAACAGCACCTGCCGGTGGGTCTCGGGCACCCCCTTGGGCCTGCCGGTGGTGCCGGAGGTGTAGAGCAGCGTGGCGGTGTCCTGCGGGCCGAGCGCGGCCGCGCGCTCGTGCACGGCCGCGGGGTCGGCGGCGTAGCGCTCGCCGCCGGTGCGGCGCAGCTCCGCCCAGCTGACGAACGCGGTGCCGCCCGGGCTGGGTCCGTCCGGTACCGCGCCGGCGTCGAGCAGGACCACGGTGCGCAGCCGCGGCAGGCGCTCCAGGGCGGGGCGCCAGCGCTCCAGCTCATCGGCGCCCTGCAGCACGGCGGCGGCCGCGCCGCAGTCGGCGGCGACGAACTCGACCTGCTCGGGCGGGAAGGTCGCGTAGACGGTGAGCGGGACGCCGCCGGCATGCACGGCGCCCATGTCGGCGACGAGGTGCTCGGGGCGATTGGGCAGCATCAGGGCGACCACCTCGCCGGGCCGCAGGCCGTAGGCGATCAGACCCGCCGCCGTCTCCAGCGCGGCCCGCCGGTACTGCGCCCAGGTCAGCGTCTCCCACTCGGCGCCGGTGCCGTCGGCCCCCGCGACGCGGCGCGAGAGCGCCGGGAGGTCCCCGTGCTCGTCGGCCGTCCGGCGCAGCCGGTCCACGAGGGTCGGGCCGACGATCTGCGCGTCGATCTCCCGTTGCAGCCGCAGGACCTCGGTGTCGGCGCCGCCGGTGTCGTCCATCACGGCCTCCCGATGTGGCGCGGGTCGCTTCCGGTGCGCTCATCGCACCACGGCCCGCGGGCGGCCGCAAGGACCCTGCGGGGCGGGCTTCCGACAGGCGCACCGGCCGCGGCGCAGGCGGTCCCGGAAAGGTCGGAGTGCGGCCCCGCGGGGCGGTGCGCCCGCCGGACCGGGCTGCGCGCGGCGCCGGCGGCCGGGCGGGCCGATCGGTGCCGAGCCCGAACGGTCAGCCCAGCAGGCCGTGGTGCACCCGGCCGGGCCGGCTCGGCGTGTGGGTCCAGGCGCGCGCCAGCCGGTCGACGCCCTCGACCAGCACCTCGGGTGCGTGCGCGTAGGACAGGCGCACGCGCCGCTCCAACGTTCCGTCGGCGCCGAACAGCGGCCCGGGCGCCACGTACACGCCGTGCCGCGAAGCGCTCTCGGCCAGCGCGCTGGCCGCGGCGCCGGGCAGTCCCGCCCACAGCACCAGTCCGCCCGAGGGGCTGCTGAACTCCCAGTCGGGCAGCTTCTCGCGCAGCGCGGCGACGAGGGCGTCGCGGTTGCGGCGCAGCTGCCGGCTGCGTTCGGCGCGGATGCGCAGCGTGTCGGCGAGCAGGTGGGTGACGGTGAGCTGGTCCAGCAGCGAGCTGGAGAGGTCCAGGCGCTGGCGTGCGGTGGTCAGGCGCTCGACCATGGGCGGTGTGGTGCGCACCCAGCCGATGCGCAGGCCGCCCCAGAAGGACTTGGCGGCCGAGCCGACGGTGAAGACGCGCCCGTCGGTGTCGTGGGCGGCCAGCGGCGCGGGCAGGTCGCCGGAGTCGATCGCCAGTTCGGCCACGCCCTCGTCGACGATCAGCGCGCTGCCGGCGCGGCGGGCCTCGGCGGCCACGGCGGCGCGCTCGCGGTCGTCCATCAGCACGCCGGTGGGGTTCTGGAAGTCCGGGATGAGGTAGGCGGCCGCGGGCCTGATGCGGCGGAACGCGTCGAGCACGTGGTCCATGTCCCAGCCGGAGGGGGTGACGCCGACAGTGCGCACGCGCGCCTCAAGCCGACGCGCGGCGTCCAGGGCGTGGGGGTAGGTGGGCGACTCGACCAGCAGGCTGTCACCCGGCTCGGTGAGGATGTCCATCAGCAGCGCGACGGCGTGCATGGCGCCGCTGGTGACGAAGATCTGCTCGGGTGCGGTGGGCAGGCCCCGTTCGACGTAGCGCCGCGCGATGGCGTGGCGCAGCTCGGGCAGCCCGCGCACGTTGTAGCCGATGCCCCCGACGTGCACGGCCAGCTGGTCCACCGCCAGGCGCGCGGCCTGCTGGATGCCGTCGACGGCGGACGGCGCCGCCACGCCCAGGTCGATCCGATCGGTACGGGGCATCAGCACACCGGGCGCCGAGCCTCCCTCGGGCAGGACGGTCCAGCTGCCCGCTCCCTGCCGGCTGTCCAGGAACCCGTTCTCCCGCAGCCAGGTGTAGGCGGCGGTGACCGTGTTGCGGCTGACGCCCAGGGCCGCGGCAAGGTCCCGCTCCGCCGGCAGCCGGGTGAAGGTGGGCACCCGGCCGTCCAGGACGAGGCCGCTGACCGCCCGGCCCAGGGCGAGGTAGTAGGGCCGGCCGTCGGCTTCGGGGCCGACCAGCCGGGCGAGGAGATGGCCGTTGATCCGCCGCTCACCAACCACGAGGGGGCCACTTTCCGAAATTGGCGCTGTTTTTCCCGGATTGTGCGGAGCCAACATAACCCCTGCGGCCCATCTGCCGCGCTCACCCACTCGGAAAGGCACCCACGTGTCCACTGCACCCCGGCCGATCAGGATCGCGCGGAGCGTGCTCCTCCACCCGCTGCTGCCGCCGCCCCGACCGCGCCGCCTGGTGCAGCTCTACGCGGGGCTGAGCGCCTTCGGGCTGGGCTGCGCGCTGCTGATCAGCTCCCGCCTGGGCGCGATGCCCTGGGACGTGCTGCACCAGGGCCTGGCCCTGCACACCGGCCTGTCCGTGGGCGCCTGCAGCATCCTGACCGCCGGCGCGGTGATGCTGCTGTGGGCGCCGCTGCGCCAGCGGGTGGGGCTGGGCACCGTCAGCAACGCCGTGGTCGTGGGACTGGCGGTGGACGCCTCGCTGTGGGTGCTGCCGGAAGTGGAGGGCCTCGCGGCGCGCTGGGCCGTGCTGGTGGCCGGCATCCTGCTGACCGGCCTGGCCACCGGAGCCTACATCGGCGCCCGGCTGGGCCCGGGCCCGCGCGACGGGCTGATGGTCGGCCTGGCCGCGCGCACCCGGCTGTCGGTGCGCACCGCCCGCACGGCCATCGAGGTCGCCGTGGTGGCCGCCGGCGCCCTGCTCGGCGGCACCGTGGGGGTGGGCACACTGCTGTTCGCGGTCGCCATCGGGCCGCTCGCCCAGCGCGCGCTCCCGCTGCTGAGCATCGGCGGGCCGGAGCCGGCCGAGGCCGGATCCGGCCCGCACGAACGCCGCTGACCGGCCGATCCGCCCGGCGCGGGGCCGATCCGGTCGGCCCTGCGCGGCCCTCGCCGGGCGCGGAATCGGTCGCCCGGAAAACGGATCCGGACCCCGATTTCAGCGGCGCTCACCGCACCGCACCGATCACGTCGAAATAACGGATCCTCAGTCGCAAACCCCCGGCTGCGCGCGATCGCGGCATCAGGAGAGGCCCGCGCCCGTGCCCGCGAAAAGCCCGCTCTTCCCCGGGGCTTCCCGAACGCATCGCGCGGGTATCTGCTAGAGCACATTTAGTCGGCCCTCCACCTGGGAAAGCGCTTCAACCGGTAGCGTGACGGCAGCGGGCGACGCGGCCCGCACAGCCGACCGGCCCACCGCGACTCCGGACTCCGGCGCGGATACCGTCGCCGTGGCGCGTGCACGCGCCGCTCTCGCGTGTCCGCGGGGCGGTTCGGAGTTGGATACGGTACGTCCGCGTGGACGTGATCTTGGTTGAGAAGGGGGTGAGCCGCGTGTCCGGCTGGATTGAGGATTACGCGCTGATCGGCGACATGCAGACCGCAGCTCTCGTGGGGCGCGACGGCTCCGTGGACTGGCTCTGCCTTCCCCACTTCGACTCCCCCGCCTGCTTCTCCGCGCTTCTGGGCGACGAGCAGAACGGCAACTGGTGGATGCGGCCGGCCAACGGCGAGCCCCGCGCCGCGCGGCGCCGCTACCGCCCCGAGACGCTGGTCCTCGAATCCGAGTGGGACACCCCCGAAGGCTCGGTGCGCGTCATCGACTTCATGCCCCCGCGCGGCGGCGCCCCCCACATCGTCCGCATCGTCGAGGGCCTGGCCGGCACCGTGCGGATGCAGACCGCCCTGCGCCTGCGCTTCGACTACGGCAACGTCGTCCCCTGGATCCACCGCAGCGGCACCGAACTGGTGGCCATCGCCGGGCCCGACTCGGTCTGGATGAGCTCCCCCGTGCCGCTGGAGGGCCACAACTTCCTGCACGACGCCACCTTCACCGTCAGCGCCGGACAGCGCGTCCCCTTCGTCCTGACCTGGCATCCCTCTCAGGTCGAGGAGTCCGACCACCTCGACGCCGAGAAGGCCCTCTCGCGCACCGAGCGCTTCTGGCGCAACTGGGTGGACCAGTGCACCTACGAGGGCGAGTACCGCGACGCCGTCGTCCGCTCCCTGATCACCCTCAAGGCACTGACCTACCGCCCCAGCGGCGGCATCGTCGCCGCGCCCACGACCTCCCTGCCCGAGGACGTCGGCGGGGTGCGCAACTGGGACTACCGCTACTGCTGGCTGCGCGACGCCACCATCACTTTGGAGGCCCTGATCCGCAGCGGCTACACCGACGAGGCGCAGGCCTGGCGGGAGTGGCTGGTGCGCGCGGTGGCCGGCGAGCCCCAGCACATGCAGATCATGTACGGCGTGCGCGGCGAGCGGCGGCTGTCGGAGTGGGAGGCCGACTGGCTGCCGGGCTACGAGGACTCCCGCCCGGTGCGCATCGGCAACGCCGCCGTGGGCCAGTACCAGCTCGACGTCTACGGCGAGGTCATGGACGTTCTGCACCTGGCGCGGCGCAGCGGCCTGCAGGGCGGCGAGCACGTGTGGGGACTGCAGCGCTCGCTCGTGAACTACCTGGAGTGGTGCTGGGACGAGCCCGACGAGGGCCTGTGGGAGGTCCGCGGGCCCCGCCAGCACTTCGTGCACTCCAAGGTCATGGCGTGGGTGGCCGCCGACCGCGCCGTGCGCATGATCGAGGACTTCGGCAAGGAGGGGCCCATCGAGCGCTGGAAGGCGCTGCGCGACACCATCCACGCCGAGGTCTGCGAGTACGGCTACGACGCCCGCCGCAACACCTTCACCCAGTACTACGGCAGCAGGGAGCTCGACGCCGCGCTGCTGCTGATGCCCGAGGTGGGTTTCCTGCCCTACAGCGACCCCCGCATCGTCGGCACGATCGAGGCCATCCGCGACGACCTGATGATCGACGGCTTCGTGATGCGCTACCGCACCGACCGCGAGGAAGCCGCCGACCACCTGCCCGGCAGCGAGGGCGCGTTCCTGGCGTGTAGCTTCTGGATGGCCAACGCGCTGCTGTCCATCGGCCGCGAGAAGGAGGCCCGCGAGCTGTTCGACCGGCTGCTGGCGCTGCGCAACGACGTGGGGCTGCTCGCCGAGGAGTGGGACGCCTCCAGCGGCCGCCAGGTGGGCAACTTCCCGCAGGCCTTCAGCCACGTTCCGCTGGTCACCACCGCGCTGAACCTCTCCCACCAGAACGGGCACCGGCGCGGCTGACCGCCGGCGTTCCTCCCCGGCGTCCTCCCGCGCCGCTTCGGGCGGGAGGACGGCGCCCGCCGCGGGTAGCTGTGGGCCATGGACGGATTCGCGGAGAACCTGGAGGGCCAGGGGCCGGCGCAGCTGATCGCCCTGGCCGTCGCGCTCGTGCTGTGCACGCTCATCGGCCTGGAGCGCGAGCTGCGGCAGAAGAACGCGGGCCTGCGCACGCACACCCTGGTGGGCGTCGGCGCGGCCCTGTTCATGGTGGTCAGCAAGTACGCGTTCTTCGACGTGATCGACGAGGACTCCATCACGCTCGACCCCTCCCGCGTGGCCGCCCAGATCGCCTCGGGCATCGGGTTCATCGGCGCCGGCGTCATCTTCGTGCGCCAGGACATCGTGCGCGGGCTGACCACCGCCGCGACGATCTGGGTCGCCGCCGCCGTGGGGACAGCGGCGGGAGCGGGGCTGTGGCTGGTGGCCGCGGCGGTGACGGCCGCCCACTACCTGGTCGCCCTGGGCTACCCGCCGCTGCTGCGGCTGATCACCCGCCGGCGCCCGCAGACCGCCCCCATCCGGGTGTCCTACCAGGACGGGCAGGGCGTGCTGCGCGCCGTCCTGGCCGACGTCACCGAGCGCGGGTTCTCGGTGCAGGAGGTCGACACCCGGCGCAAGGAGGTCGGCGACCCGCGCGCGGCGGTCATCGAACTGGTCCTGCACGTCCGCGGCGGCAAGGGCACGCAGACGCAGGATCTCGCAGCCGCTCTCGCCGAGACCCCGGGGGTGCTGTCCGTGCGCATCGGCGAGCCGGCCAACGAGGAGTGAGCTGAGGAGCGCGCGGCGGCCCCGGCCGCCGCGGTCCGCGCGGCCGGCGCCGCCCTCGCCCGAACCCGCCGTGCCGGATGGCCCGCTGCGCCGGGCGTACGGGCCTTCGCGAGCGGGCGCGGACGTCCCCGCCGGCCGCTAGGGTGCTGCCATGCCAGGACGACCCTTGAACGAAGTGATGGACGACGGCTGGGCCGCGGCGCTCGCCCCGGTGGAGGACCGGATCACCCGGATGGGCGAGTTCCTCCGCCAGGAGGTCGCCGCGGGCCGCACCTACCTGCCCGCCGGCGAGAACGTGCTGCGCGCCTTCCAGCAGCCCTTCGAGGACGTGCGGGTCCTCATCGCGGGCCAGGACCCCTACCCCACCCCCGGTCACGCGGTGGGGCTGAGCTTCTCCGTCGCGCCCGACTGCAAGCTCCCGGGAAGCCTGCGCAACATCTTCCAGGAGTACAGCGACGACCTCGGTCTGCCGATGCCCTCCACCGGCGACCTCTCCCCCTGGACCAAGCAGGGCGTCCTGCTGCTGAACAGGGCGCTGACCGTCGCGCCGGGCAAGCCGGCCGCGCACCGCGGCAAGGGCTGGGAGGAGGTCACCGACCAGGCCATCCGCGCCCTGGCCGAGCGCGGCACCCCGCTGGTGGGCATCCTGTGGGGCCGCGATGCCCGCAACCTGCGCCCGCTGATGCCGGGCGTGCCGTGCGTGGAGTCCACCCACCCCAGTCCGATGTCGGCCAAGAACGGCTTCTTCGGCTCGCGGCCGTTCAGCCGCGCGAGCAGGCTGCTGGAGGAGCAGGGGGCCGAGCCGGTCGACTGGCGGCTGCCGTAGAGGCGGAGCGCTCCCGGAGCCGGCCGGCCCGGTTCGCAGGCGGCGGGCGGCCGCGGGCGGCCGGATGTGGCCGCCCGCGCCGATGCGCCCGCATTGAGGGGCGCGCGCCCGCCGTACTTGAATCGTCCCGTCGGGATGGGAGCACCCGCGTACGACGCGCGGCACAACAGGGGAGGGCGCCCGCGCAATGGCCACAAGGCTCGGCTACGCCGACGCGCTGAGGGTTCTGGGCCAGGACGACTCGATCGTGCTGGACTTCGCGGAGAAGCTGGCCGAAGGCGGGCTGGGCGCCCTGGGGATACCCGGACTGTCGAGCGCGGGCGGGGCGATCGCGCAGATGGGGCGCCGGGCGCTGACCGGCATCCGGGAGAAGGTCACCGGGATCAGCCGGATGGACCGCACCGAGCGGGTCGCGATGGCGTACAGCACCCTGGTCGCGGTCGCGGTCTCCGAGGCGCTCGACGCGGTGCTCCGGGACCCGCCCGGGCGGCTGCCCGCGGAACTCGAACTGACCCGCGAGGAGCGGCTGAGGCTGGAACAGCGCCTGCTCGGCGAGTACCGCTCGGTCGCGGCGCACGACAGGGCCGAGGTGGCCTCGTGGGCGCTCATCGACGTCATAGCGGGCCTGGCGGCCTGGGAGCGGTTGGACCCCGCGACCCGCGTCGAGGCCAGGCGGGACCTCGAGAACCGCCTCCCCGCACTCGCGCAGCGGCGCTTCGACGAGTCGTTCCGGCAACTGGCCGCGGATGTGCCCGAGTTCGGCGTGTGGGCCCAGGCGGCCGAGCACGCGGCCACGCGCCGGGACGTCGCCGAGATCGGCACCGGCATGGGCCGCCTGCGCGACCTCGTCGAGGAGATGGCCTCCGCGGCGCCCGCCCCCGACCGGCGCCGCGCCGAACTGGCCGCCGTCTACCGGGCCGCGCTGGGACGGCGGCTGCTGCGTTCCGCCGACGCACCCGCAGGACTGGTCCTGCCGACGATGGAGTCGGCCTACCTGACCCCGCGCGGACGCTTCAACCGGGTGGACGCGGCCGCCCAGCCCTCGTCGGAGCGGTGGTGGGCCGACGCACCGCTGCACCACGACGTCGAGTCGCTCCTCGCCCGGCTGCTGACCAGCCCTGAGGTGGTGAAGGCCCCCGTCGTCGTGCTGGGCCACCCCGGCGCGGGCAAGTCGGTGCTGACCGAGATGCTCGCCGCCCGGCTGTCCACCGCCGACTTCTTCGCCCTGCGGGTGGAGCTTCGCGCGGTGCCGCCCGACGCTCCCCTGCACACCCAGATCGAGGAGGGCCTGGCCGCCACGCTCCAGACGCGGGTCGCGTGGCGGGAGCTGGCCGAGTCGGCCGGCGGCGCGCTTCCGGTGGTCATCCTGGACGGCTTCGACGAGCTGGTGCAGGCCGGCGGGGTGAACCGGTCGGACTACCTGGAGCAGGTCCAGGAGTTCCAGCGCCGGCAGGAGGCCGTGGGGCAGCCGGTCGCGGTCATCGTGACGAGCCGGACCGTCGTCGCCGAGCGCACCCGCTTCCCCGACGAGACCCCGGTACTGCGGCTGGAGCCCTTCGACGGCCGGCAGGTCGCCCGCATGGTGGAGATCTGGGGCGGGTCCAACGAGGCGGCCTACGCCGAGCGCGGGCTGCGGCCGCCCGACGCCGGCGCGCTGCTGGCGTTCGGCGAGCTCGCCGCACAGCCGCTGCTCCTGCTCATGCTGCTGGTCTACGACTCCGGCGAGAACGCGCTGCAGCGCTCCGGCGGCGCGCTCTCGCGCAGCGAGCTCTACGAGGAGCTGCTTCGGATGTTCGCCGAGCGCGAGGTCCGCAAGCACCGGCCGAACCTGAGCGACGACGCCATGGCCCGCTCCGTCGACGACGAGCTGCACCGGCTGGAGGTCGTGGCCGTCGCGATGTTCGTCCGGCAGCGGCAGCACGTCAGCGCCGCCGACCTGGACGGCGACCTGGCCGTGCTGATGCCCGCTACCGCGGTGCGCCCCGCCGAGACCGATCCGCACGGCGCGGTCGGCGACGCGCACCAGGTGCTGGGGCGGTTCTTCTTCGTGCACGAGTCGCAGGCGCGCCGGGAGTCCGGTATTGCGAGCGTTTACGAGTTCCTGCACGCGACCTTCGGCGAGTACCTGGTGGCGCGCGCCGTCACCGACGCGCTCGACGACCTGCTGCAGGCCCGCCGCTTCGCGGCGCTGCGGCCGCGCGCCGCGCCGCCGGTGGACGACGGGCTGCTCTACGCGCTGACGTCCTACGCGCTGCTGGCGGGTTCGGCGGCGATGGTGGAGTTCGTCCAGGACCTGCTCGACCGCCGCTTCGCCGGCAGCCCGGACGAGCGCGCCGAGTACCGCGAACTGCTGGTGGAGCTGTTCCGCGAGGCCCCGTATCCGCCGGAGAACCGCTCCTACACGGCCTACCGGCCCCGCCGCGTGCCCGTCACCGAGCGCCAGGCCGCCTACACCGCCAACCTCGTCCTGCTGCTCACCCGCGTGGCGCCGGACGGCCTGGACATCGCCGAGCTGTTCCCCCACGAGGAGGGGTGGGGCCACCTGAGGGACTGGCGCGCGCTGGCCGGCCAGTGGCGCGGCCTGCCGAACGCGCAGTGGCACGGACTGCT
Source organism: Streptomonospora halophila (assembly GCF_039542725.1). Lineage (NCBI taxonomy): Bacteria > Bacillati > Actinomycetota > Actinomycetes > Streptosporangiales > Nocardiopsidaceae > Streptomonospora > Streptomonospora halophila. The sequence continues at coordinate 212,149 of NZ_BAABIK010000002.1, forward strand.
GAACGCCGTCCGGCTGCGGCACATCGGCTACGGCGGCGACGCCCCGCACACGCTGCTGTATCCGGTGGAAGAGGGCGCCGACCTCAACCTCGGGGAGTGCATCGGCTTCGACATCGACGGCCGCGAGACGCTGTCGGTCACCGACCCCTACTCGGTCACCCTGCCCGCGGGCGGGCTCACGACGAACCTGATGCGCTCGTCGGCGATGCGGATCAACGGCACTCCGGCCCGGATGGCCCTGATGCTGCTGCCCTACCTGGCCCACGTCGGCGGCGAGCCGCTGCGGTGGAGGGAGGACCGGGAGGAGGGCACGGTCTTCGGTGAGGGCCACGACGTGCTGGAGCTGCGGCTCGCCGCACCCTCGTTCGACGGCGGCGCGTGGAGGGGGCGCCTGCGCCGCTTCCAGCGGCTGCTGGAGGGATCGGACCGGTTGGGCGCCTGCGAGTCGCTGGTGCTGCGCCAGGCGGCCGAGGACCTCTCCTACGCCGCCCGCGTCGCGGCCGACTCCGGCCCCGGCCCCAGCGCGGCGGAGTCCTACAGCCGCCTGCTCCGATACGTCGTGGAAGCCTATGTGGAGGAGGTCGTCGTCGTCGCTCCCGCGGCGCCGGGCTCGGCGGCGGCCCTGCGCACGGTGTTCGACGAACTGGGTGCGCACTTCTCGGGCTTCGAGCACAGCATTTACGGGCGGCACGCCGCCCTGATCCTGGAGGCGGCCGACGCGGCGGCGGAGTCGGGCGCCGAAGCCGTGGTCGCGCTCCCCGAAGAGCTGCAGGAGGCGGACGGCGGTCGGGGCGGCGCGGCGCCCCGCCGCACGTCGCGGCGGGGGCGACCGGTCGCCGACCGCTCCGCGCCCTTCGGGTACGCAGAGCACGCCGACAACAGCCGGAGCTGGGGCTCGGGGTAGCGGCGGGCGCCGCCTTGTGCAGGCGGTTCGGCACACGGGGCCGGCCGCAGCGGAGAAGGCGGCCACCGTGGAACCCCGCCGCCACGCGGCGACGCGGCCGGGCATGCGAACCGGATGTTTGCGTCCGCCGCCCGAGCCCGCCGCCGCAGCCCGGGCCGACGCGCGGCTCCTAGCCCGCCGCGTCCAGCGCGTACTTCGCCAGTTGCGGCACCACCTCGCCGATCGGGTCGCGCAGCACCGCCCGCGCGCTGCCGTCGTAGGGGGTCGGCTCGGCGTTGACGACGACCAGCGGCACGCCGTTCTCCAGCGCGACGTCACACAGCCCGGCCACCGGATGCACCGCCAGCGACGTCCCCACGGTCACGAAGACCGAGGCCTGGGCGGCCGCCCGGACCGCCGCGTCGAGAACGGCGGGCTTGAGGCGCTGGCCGAAGGAGACGGTGTCGGCCTTCTGGATGCCGCCGCAGGCCGGGCAGCGCGGGTCGGACTCCTCCTCCAGCCGCGCCAGCACCTCGGGCGTGGGCGTGCGGGCGCCGCACTGCATGCACACCACCTGCTTGATGCTGCCGTGCACCTCGATGACGCGGTCGCGGGCCGTGCCGGCGGCCTGGTGCAGGCCGTCGATGTTCTGGGTGACCAGGGCGCGCAGCCGGCCCGCGGCGTCGAGGTCGGCCAGCGCCCGGTGGGCGGCGTTGGGGCGCGCGTCCCAGGCGGGGTGGTCGCGGCGCATGAGCCAGACCTTGCGGCGGACGTCCGCGTCGGACATGTAGGTGTCGAGGTCGAACAGGGCGGCCGCGCCGGGGTCCCGGGTCCACACGCCCTGCGGACCCCGGAAGTCGGGGATTCCCGAGTCGGTGGAGATTCCGGCCCCGGTCAGAACGGTGATGCCCCCCGCTGCGGCGAGCAGGGGCGCGACGTCGGCGGGGCTGGCGGCTGCGGTCATGGGCGGTCCCTCGGTCCTCGGCGTCGGGGGTCGGCCGGGTGGTTCGCCTCCCATTGTGGCAGCGCCGCATGCGCGTGCTCACGGGAAGATCACGTATCCACCACGTCTCATCCACCACCCCTTCGGACATACCGCCGCATGGCGTACTTCGCGGTAATCTCGCCTCACAGCGGTGACACGCAGTGCGGCATGAGAGAGTCCGGGTGTGCCCGGCCGAGGAGGGGCGGCGACGCGCCGATCCCCCAGGAAAGCGGAGGTCACTCGAGACCGATGGGGTTCGCTGGGATCAGTGGGCAGCCGGCCGCGCCGGTTCCGGAAGGCTGCGAATGGCCCAGAACCCGCCGAAGAGTGCAAAAATCTCCTTGCTCATGAAACAGCCGCCCTACATCCTCATCGTGAACGGGACCAAGGTCCGCCGCCCCGTGTTCGTCCTGGGCGCGCCGCATTCGGGGGTGGGCCTGGTCGCCCGCGCCCTGGGCAAGGCCCCCGGATTCCACGTCGGCGCAGGCCACGGCGCCGTACAGGACGCCGTCCACGCCCTGGCGCGCCGACCGTCCATCGCCGAGGAGCGGGCTCAGGGCACCGCGTCCCTGCTGCGGGCGGCGTTCGCCGAGTCCTGGCAGCTCACGCCGCTCACCTGCCCGCGCTGTCCCGGCGGCCCGGTGCCCGCGCGCGACGCGGCCGCGCCGTGCCGCCACGCAGGTGGCGTCGGCCGCTACGGCGACGCCAGCCCCGACCTGCTCTACTGCGCCGCCGCGCTGCAGCGGGCGTTCGAGGACGCCGTATTCGTGCAGGTCATCCGGGACGGGCGGGACGTGGCGGCGTCGATGCTCGGCGACGAGCAGGCGCTGTCGTGGTTCCGGCCCGCGCTGGCCAACCTCGACCACGAGATGCCCAACCCGTTCTTCGGGATCGAGGACGAGAAGGACCGCGCGCAGTACCCGAAGCTGTCCATCGCGGCCAAGTGCGCGATGCGCTGGCGGGGCGCGGTGCGGCTGTCGGCGCGGCTGCGCGGGGCGCTGGGGGCCGACCGGCTGATGACGCTGCGCTATGAGGACCTGTTCGGCGGCGAGGTCGCCACCGCCGAGCAGCTGCGCGAGTTCACCGGTGCGCGGGTGTCGGCGGTGGAGCTGGTGCGCAGCGACTCGCCGGGCATCGGGTCCTGGCGCAGCAGGCTCAGCGCCGAGCAGCGCGAGGACGTCCGCACGATCGCGGGGTCCGAGCTCCAGCGGCTGGGCTATGCGAAGCAGCGCTGAGGTCCGAGCGGCCCGGAGCCCCGGTACGAAAGCGCTCTCGGGCGCGGCGCGCGGGGCGGTCGGCGCGGCCGGTCGCGCGGGCGCGGGGTGCGGTGCTCGGGCCGCCTACGCCGACACCCGCTGCAGCCACTCCCCCGCCGCGTGCCAGGCGGCGTGTCCCGGATCGGCGACGGCGAAGTGGTCGGCTCCGGGGATCTCCGCGTAGTCGACCCGGTCGCCCGCGGCGCGGGCCGCCTCCGCATAGGTGCGGCTGTGCTCGACGGGGACCCGGTGGTCGGCGTCGCCGTGCACGATCAGCTGCGGAAGGCCGACGGGCAGGCGGTGCAGCGGGGCGGCCGCGGCGTAGGCGCGCTCGTCGGGGGCCGGGCCGAGGAAGTCGGCGACGGCGCCCTCGCCCAGGCCCGCCTGCGCCGCTGCGCGCAGGTCGGTGACCGGCGCCAGGCCGACGACGGCCGTCAGCGGCGAGTCGTGAGCGGCCAGCAGCGCCAGGTGGCCGCCCGCCGAGTGGCCGACGGCGACCACCCGGCCGGGGTCGCCGGGTTCGGCACCTTCCGCCAGGCGGGCGCCGAGCAGGTCGAGCGCGGCGCGGACGTCGTCGAGGGTCTGCGGCCAGCCGCCGCCGTCGCCGCCGGTGCGCCGGTACTCCAGGTTCCACACCAGCCAGCCGGAGTCGGCGAGGACGGCGGCGATCGGCTCCATCAGGCGCAGGTCGTGGGCATCGCGCCACCAGCCGCCGTGCAGCAGGACCGCCACGGGGAAGGGCGCGCTGTCGTCGGCATCGGGCTGGTGGATGCGGACCATCCGGCTGGGATGCTCCCCGTATGCGAAAACGTGCGTGCTCGCCATCGTGCCTCCCACTCGCCCGCGGTCCGGTGGCCGCCGGCACCGTTGCTGCTCGCCCGGCTCCGCCGCACGACCGCGCCCCTGGCCAAAGTGTCGCATTCGCCGTGGCCTGGAGCGACCGCGCGGTCACGCTTCGCTGAGGCGGGCGGGGCGGACGGGGGCGCGTCGGATGCGGGCGGGGCCGGTGCTGGGCGCGCCGGAGGCGGGCCGGAGGGATGCATGCGTGTGCGGCGGGGGCTGGGGCCGGAGGGCCGCGGGACGGGAGCGGAAGCGGCCGAATGGGCCCGGAGTGGCGCAGCCGACCTGTGGACGCCTCCCGTTCCCCCGAACCCCTCCTCTAGCATGGGGCCATGGGAGAAATGGGAATCCTGGGCCTGATCGCGCTGATCGCAATCGTGGGGGTGCCCGCCTCCATCGTCGCGGGCGGGATCGTCTACGTGGTCCGGCTGGCCAGGCGCGGCACGCAGGCCACGCTCGCCGACGCCGCCAAGCGGCGCGAGGTGGCCTGACCGGGCCGCCCGGTCGGTAGCGCGCAGGGGCGGGGGCGCGGCCGGTCGCATCCGGGCGTGCCGCCGCGGCCCCGCGACACCGCTGAAGGCGGTACCGGACCCGTCGTGAGCACGCGGCGCCGCACGCGACGCGCAGCGGCCGACCGCCCCGGGGACCGGGGTAGTCGGCCGCTGCGCATGCGTCACCGCTCGGCGGTGTGGTCGGCGCACCGTCGGGCACGGCGACCGGCGGCTTGGTACAGCCTGCCCCGGAGGCGAGCCGCGAGGGCGCCGCCGGCGAGCGCGGGAAGGGGCGGGCGGCCGCCCGGTCCGGCTCAGGCCGCGTTCATCGTGTCCGGGTCGGGGCCGATGCGCCCGCCGTCGTCGAGCCCGGAGATCGTGTCGACGTCGCCGCTGGACAGCTCGAAGTCGAAGACGTCGAAGTTGGCGCGGATCCGCTCGGGGGTCACCGACTTCGGGATGGCGACATTGCCCATCTGCAGGTGCCAGCGCAGGATCACCTGAGCGGGCGTCTTGCCGTAGGCCTCGGCCACCTTGGCGATGGTCGGGTCCTGCAGCACCTGGCCCTGGCCCAGCGGACTCCAGGCCTCCGTGGCGATGTCGTGCTCCTTGTCGAACCTGCGCAGCTCCTGCTGGGTCAGGCGCGGGTGCAGCTCGACCTGGTTGACCGTGGGCACGATGCCGCCCTCGTCGAGGATGCGGCGCAGATGGTCGGCGTGGAAGTTGGACACCCCGATTGCGCGCACGCGGCCCTCGGCGTAAAGCCGCTCCATGGCCTTCCAGCTGCTCACGAAGGTGTCGCGGGCGGGCATCGGCCAGTGGATCAGATAGAGGTCCAAGAACTCCAGGCCGAGCCGCTCCAGCGAGGCGTCGAAGGCGCGCAGCGTGCTGTCGTAGCCCTGGTCGCTGTTCCACAGCTTGGTGGTCACGAACAGCTCGTCGCGCGGCAGGCCCGAGCGGCGCAGGGCCTCGCCGACGCCCTCCTCGTTGCCGTAGGCGGCGGCGGTGTCGATACTGCGGTACCCGGTCTCCAGGGCGGTGCTGACGACGTCTGCGACCTCGCCGCCGTCCACCTGCCAGACGCCGAACCCCAGTTGCGGGATGCGCACGCCGTTGTTCAGCGTCACGTCGGGAACCGTGGTCATGAGTCCTCCCCATTCTCAGGTGCACGATCTGTCTCCCCCCGGCGGCAACCGCGGGCCCCGTAGGGCGCATTCCGGCGCCGCGGGCGATGTGCACAGTGCCACCCCGTCGCACCCGCGGCGGGGCCGGGGTCCCATTGTGCGACATCGGCGCACTTCAGGGGCATCTGAGGTGCGGCAGCTACGCGGAGTCCGACCGCGGCCGCGCAGCGGGGCGGGACCGGCGGGGCGTCACGCGCCGAACCGGTAGACCACGCCGAAGACCAGAAGCTCGTCGGGCGAAAGCTCCGGCGCGATGCCGGGGTAGTCGCCGACGCGGCCCTGGTGGAGGACGTAGGGCTCGCCGGGGCGCAGCTTCTCGATCTCGCCGGCCACGGCGGTGCGGGCCGCAGCGGCGGCGACCTCGCCCTGCGCGTCGCTCTCGGTGCCGGAGGAGCCCAGCGGGCGGTAGACCAGGTCGACGGGGCGCGCCTGCGCCGGGACGAGCGCGGCCAGGCCGCCGACCTCCTCCATCGCCGCGTCTCCCGAGTCCAGGCGCTGTTCACGCGTGTTCCCGCTCATGGCGCACCAACTCCTCAACCGCCGATCAGGGTGCCGCCTGCCTTCCTCTGGTCTCCCAGTAACCCCCCAGAGGCCGCCCCAAACGGAGGCAGGGGTGAGAGGGGCGGGAGGGGCCCGGCAGGCGGACCGCGGGCAGGCCGGGAAGGTCGGGCAGGCCGAGCAGGTCGGGGGACGGGCCGTAAGGACGGGCCCGCAGGAACGGAGGGGCGGGCCGGAGGTGCGGCTGAGGGGACCGCACGGCCGCCCTGAGGCCCGCGTCCCCCGTCGCGCGTGGGAGCCGCCCGGCCGGGGGCGTGCCTCGGGCCTGAACGCCCGGGGAGGCCGTGCGGGTCGTCGTGCGCGTACAGGGCGGGGCGTGGCGGAGTGGCGGAGCAGGCGGGTGGGCGGGGGCAAGGGGCGGCGGGCAGACGGCGGGCCGCGGGCGACGGAGTGCCGTAGGCTCGACGGCGAAGGGCGGGCGGTCCCGGCGGCGGCGCCCGCGGGAACCGCGAATCCGCGGAAGCTCGGAAACGAGGAACCGCGGCACAGGAGCGCAGGAGCACAGGAGCCGGACGGCAGGTCATGGACGGCACAGCAGACACAGGCGCGGCGCACGGGTCCGGCACGGACAAGGCCGAGAGCCCGGCGAACGCGGCCGCCCGAGCCGGCGCAGCCGCTGCCGCCGACGCGCGGGAATCCGAGCGCCCGGCCGGCACCGAGGGCACGGCGCCCGGGCGCATCCTGGTCAGCGCCTGCCTGCTGGGCGGCCGTGTCCGGTTCGACGGCCGGGCCAAGACCGTCGCCGCAGACATCGTCGACCGCTGGCGCGCCGAGGGCCGCATCGTCGCCCACTGCCCCGAGGTGGCCGGCGGCCTGCCGGTCCCCCGGCCCCCGGCCGAGATCGAGCCCGGCGCCGACGCCCGCGCCGTCCTGGAGGGACGCGCGCGCATCCTCACCCCGGACGGCGAGGACGTCACCCGGCACTTCGTCGCGGGCGCCCGCACGGCCCTGGCCGCGGCCGCCGGCAACGGCGTGCGCACGGCCCTGCTCAAGGAGTCCAGCCCCTCGTGCGGACTGAACCGGGTCTACGACGGCACGTTCACCGGAGCCACCGCCCCCGGCCCGGGAGTCACCGCGCTGCTCCTCCAGGACCACGGGATCGCCGTTTTCCCCGAATCCGAGCTGGAAGCCGCCGATGCCCACCTGCGGACCCCGCCCGCCGACACCCGACCTCCCGCACGGGCCCACGATGCCCCCACCGGGCCCGCAAACCCGTCACAAGCAGCCCCGCAGATGCGATAGAGTCTTACTCGTCCGCAGGGCAGCAACCCACCGGACACCGGGACGTGGCGCAGTTTGGTAGCGCACTTGACTGGGGGTCAAGGGGTCGTGGGTTCAAATCCCGCCGTCCCGACACAGATCAGAAGGGGTATCGCCAGGTGAGCGGTACCCCTTCACTCGTTCACGGGCCCCTAACTGGGTCCCTGTCTGTCGCAAGTAGGCAAACGGTAGGCAACGCGCTCATCCGAAGACGCCGTCCATCGCTTCCGCGCCGCCCGTGAAGACGCGCCGTACCTGCTTGCGATAGACCGCCTCGGTGACCGCAGTACCGCTGTGGCCCACCAGGCGCGCGATGTCCTCCAGCGGCACACCGGAGTCCGACATCAGCGAGACGAAGCTGTGCCGCAACTCCCGCGGCGTCCACTCCTTCGGCGCCAGGTTCGCTGAGGGCGGCACGGCCGGTCCGCGGCTGGGAAATCCGGATGACGCCCGCCGCGTGCCGTGCCACGCTGGGCTCCCCCCGGCGAACGGAGGCCCCGTGGGTGCGTGCGTGTTCTGTCTGATCCGCGACGGCGAGGCCGCACACAGCCTCGTCCACTCCGCGGCCAAGCAGGCCACCCCCGCCCCCGCCACGACCGCGAAGGCGACCAGGCTCCCCCACGGCACCGCCGAGGAGCGACAGCCCCCGATCCGATGACGAAGTACAGCACCGCCGCCGTGACCAAGGCCAGAGCCCCGATACCGATCTCGTTGGAGACGCGCTCGGCGTCGGTCCCCATGGCCGAGTCGAAGCGGGCACCCACCGCAGCGAGCCCGAAGACGAGCCCCGTCAGCATCAGGAAACCACCGAAGACGAAAGCGCAGATGCGGGCGGCGATCACCGCGCCGGGCTGGCCGGACTTCTCGGGCCGGGGCGCATAGGGATAGGCGTGACCGGCAGGATAGGGCGCCGGGTATTGGGGGGCGGCCGGCGGATAGCCCGGCCCGATGGGCGAGCTGCCGCTCGGAGGCCGGGGTCGCCCCTCACAGCGCAGCCGGCTGCTCAAGCAGCAGGCCCACCGCGGCCTCCATCTTCTCAGCAGGGATCTGCACCCGCCGCGCATCCGCGACCCACAGACGCGCCCCAGTCCGCGGGCGCACAGAGCCTCAGCAAGGCCCGCGGTTGCGGCCGCATCGAGCGCCGACCGCCGGTGCGATGCTTCATCGGCGGCCACGCGGGCCGGGGAGCCGCCCGGAGGAGGGCGGCGGCCGCTGCAGCAGAGATCCTCCGGGAGGAAGCTGTTACACTACGAGGTCGTTCGGGCGTGTCCACCAGCCCTAACCGGACTACAGAAGGAGATCCCGAGAAGGCAGAATGGGAACAGGGATATTTAGCTCGTTTTATGTAGCGACTCATTAACACCCCCTGCCCAAAATCAGAATCTCGGCCCCCTACATATTCTCCTCCTGACGCTCCTACTGGTGGCATTTCTTGGAGCAGCAGCATTTTCAGTAAATTTCGGCTGGGGGCTTGCAGGAGTCCTGTTGGAGTTCATACGGCATCGGAGGAGCCCGACCCGCGATACCGATCACGGCAAGACTCGAAACACAGTCAATGGTCCAGTGTCGGGAACGACGGTCCAGGCCGGAACCATCGGCCAGATCCAACTCCATCGTCATTGCAACTGTGACTCACAGCGGTGGCCGCCGAGGATGCGCTCCCGGTAGCCCGTAGGCGACTCGCCGAACTCGGCCTTGAACAACCGGCTGAAGTGCGCCGCGTCGGGCAGGCCCCAGCGGCCCGCGACCCACGAGACGGGGCGGTCCGCCAGCAGCGGATCCCCCAGGTCGCGGCGGATCCGCTCCAGGCGCCGCGTGCGGATCCACGCCGAGACCGTCTGCCCCTCGGCCGAGAAGATGGTGTAGAGGTGCCGGGTCGAGATGAAGTGGGCGCGGGCGAGGCTCGCGGGCGTGAGGTCGAGGTCGCCGAGGTGGTCGAGGATGTACTCGCGCACTTCGCGCGCCAGGCTCCGGGCCGGGTTGGCCACGGGGCCCAAGCGGCGGTGCAGCTCCTGCGACAGCATGGTGACGAGCAGGTCCAGGCCCGAGTGGACCAGCCGCGTGGCGTGCGGCCCGGCCAGCTGGTCCATGTTCCGCCCCAGTTCGACGAAGAACGGGTTGATCACCCGCCCCAGACCGGCGTCGCTGGGAAAGCACGTCGCGGTGACCCGGGCGACCTCGTCGCGAGGCAGGTCCACGAGCTCGTGCGGGAACATGATGACCATGGCCTGGTTCGCCTCGGGAAACGCCAGCGTGTACGGCCGGTGGGTGTCGTAGATGGCCAGGTCGCCGGGCCTCAGCTCGGCGGTGCGGCCGTCCTGCTTCAGGACCATCGAACCGGCCAGCTGGAGGCTCAGCTTGTAGAACCGGGGGTCGTCCTCGGAGATGAGGTCCGGGGTGCGCCGCACCGTATGCGGCGTCGCCACCATCTCGAACAGGGAGACGTCCTCGACCACGGTCCGGGAGAGGCGGCCTTGGAAGGCGACGTCACCGAGTTCCTCGATCTCCAGCGGCACCACGGTGCGCGCGACCGTGGACCTCCAGACCTCCAGATCGAAGGGCAGGCCGGGCATGTCCGCGACACGGCTTGTGCTGCCGGAATAGCGCATCGCTGCTCCCGTCGCGTGGGCTGGGACACCCATGATGATCAGAATCGCCCATCAGGTCCACCCCTGCGAGCTCGGGTGACCGACGGTTCTCTGGCGGCCTTGTCGCAGGGCGCGACCCGCTTGACTCTGCGTGCCCGATCCGGCTCCAGCGCTGGGGCCGCGCTCTCTGTGCCGGGTATGTTCCCGCTACACGGGGCCGCGCCGGCGTCGGGCCCGGCCTCGCCGCAAGGCGCGCCCGCACACATCCGGCGCGCGGAAGCCGACCGCGCATCCCGGCCCCCCAAGCCCCGGGTTCACGGAGGAGGAATCGTTGGCGACGGACACCACCCCGACCGGCGCTGCGCCGTCGTCCTTCGGTGTGACGCACCCTCTCGACATGCTCACAGCCGAAGAGATCGCGGCCGCTCGGGAGGTCCTCGTCCGCGGCGGACTGGTGGGTGAGACCACCCGCTTCCCGCGGCTGCTGCCGATCGAGCCGGACAAGCAGACCGTCCTGGGCCACACCCCGGGCTCGGACGACTTCGACCGCAGTGTGCTCGCCACGCTGCTCGACACCGCGACCGGGCGGGTCAGCGAAGCCGTGGTGTCGGTGACCGCCGGCGCCGTCACCTCCTGGCGGGACCTTCCGACGGCGGAACCCCCTTACGGGCAGCCCCCTTACCTGTTCGAGGAGTACGACCGGGCCGCCGAGATCGTGAAGGCCGACCCCCGCTGGCGTGCCGCCATGGCGCGCCGCGGCATCACCGACACGACCCACACCTTCGTCACCCCGCTCGCGCCGGGGTTCTTCCCCGAGGAGGGCGGTGCCGGCCGGCGCATGATGCGGTCACTGACCTTCCACCGCCGCCATGCGGGCGACAACCCGTGGGCGCATCCCGTCGAGGGCGTCATCGCGCATGTCGATCTGACCTCGGGCACCGTGGTCCGCCTCGAGGACGACGGCGAGGCCCCGGCCCCCGTGCCCTGGGACGACTGGGACTACACGCCCGAACACACCGGTCCCGCCCGCACCTCCCTCAAGCCGCTGGAGATCACCCAGCCCGAGGGCCCCTCGTTCTCCGTGGAGGGCAGCCGCGTCCGGTGGGAGGACTGGACCCTGCGGATCGGCTTCAACGCCCAGGAGGGCCTGGTCCTGAACCGGATCACCTTCCGCGACGGCGGGGAGGACCGCCCCGTCGTGTACCGGGCCTCGGTGCCCGAGATGGTCGTGCCCTACGGCGACCCGGCGCCGGCGCGCTACTGGATCAGCTACTTCGACGCCGGCGAGTACTCCCTGGGCAAGAACGCCAACTCGCTCAAGCTCGGCTGCGACTGCCTGGGTGAGATCACCTACGTCGACGCCGTGGTCGCCGACGACCGCGGCGAGCCGATGCCGATCCCGCACGCCGTGTGCATGCACGAGGAGGACTACGGGATCCTCTGGAAGCACACGGAACCGGGGGGACCGCCCCAGGTCCGCCGCTCGCGCCGCCTGGTGATCTCCTACTTCGCCACCGTCGGCAACTACGACTACGGCTTCTTCTGGTATTTCTACCTCGACGGCTCGATCCAGATGGAGACCAAGGCGACCGGCATCGTGTTCGTCGGCGCCGCAGAGCCGGGGACCGAGAACCCCCACGCCCCCGAGATCGCACCGGGCATCATCGGCCCGGTCCACCAGCACATCTTCTGCGCGCGCCTGGACATGTCCGTCGACGGTCTGCAGAACTCGGTCGAGGAGGAGAACCTCGTCGCCGTCCCCACCGGCCCGCAGAACCCGCACGGCAACGCCTTCACCTACGAGCGCACCCGGCTGGCACGCGAGTCGCAGGCGGCGCGCGACGCCGACAGCGAGACCGGGCGCCGCTGGTACGTCACCAGCGCGCACCGGCGCAACGCCGTCGGCAGGCCCACGGCCTACCAGCTCACGCCGATGCCGGGTCCCCGGCTCATGGCCCAGCCGGGCTCCTCGGCCGCCGAGCGCGCCGGATTCGCCCGCCACCACCTGTGGGCGACCGCCTACGACCCGGCCGAGCGGTTCCCGGCCGGGGACTACCCGAACCAGCACGCGGGCGACGGCCTCGGGCGGTGGACGCAGGCCGACCGGGAGCTCACGGACACCGACGTCGTCCTGTGGCACACCTTCGGGCCGACCCACATCCCCCGGCCCGAGGACTGGCCGGTCATGCCCGTCGACTACTCGGGGTTCTGGCTCAAGCCGCACGGCTTCCTCGATGCCAACCCGGCGCTCGACCTGCCGGACTGGTCCTCCCGCAGCCGCGGAGGCGGCGGCGCGCACGGCGAGTGCTGTGAGTGACCGGGCGCGGTAGGCGAGCAAACGAACGAGCCGGCGGGCCGCGTCGTTAAAGAATCCTCCCCGGCGGGCCCCCGTCGCCGCCGGCCCGCCCTCCGCCGAAGGGCCGGGGCGGACGGTGCGGACGGTGCGGACGGCTGGAGAGTCGTGGAGCCGCCGGCCCGCGCGCCGCCGTGCCCGCACACGGACGGACGGGAGGGGCTCCCGTCCGTCCGTGCGGCCCGCGGTCCGGCTCGCGGGCGGGCACGGCGGCCGGGCGGGCACCCCGGGAGAGGGAGTGTCCGCCCGCGGTCGGGGTCAGGTCGCGATCACCTGCGGGACCGCGACGGACTTCAGCCCCTCCGCGCCGAACTCCAGCCCGTAGCCGGATCCCTTGACGCCCCCGAACGGCACCATCGGGTGCACCGTCCCGTGCTTGTTGATCCAGATCGTGCCCGCCTCGATGCGCGACGCGACCTGCTTGGCCCGCTCCACGTCGCCCGACCAGACCGACGCGCCCAGCCCCACGTCGAGAGCGTTCGCGTGCGTGATCACCTCGTCGAGGTCGGAATAGGCGATGATCGGCAGCGCCGGCCCGAACTGCTCCTCCACGACGAGCGGTGCGTCGGCGGGCGGTCCGGTGACCAGCGTCGCCGGGAAGAAGTTGCCGGGAGCCTCCCGGTCGGGACCGCCGCCGGTGATCAGGCGCCCGCCCGCGGCCGCGGCCTGGGCCACGAGGTCGTCGACGATGCGGAACTGTCCGGCGGTGGTCAGGGGGCCGAGCATGCTGGCCTCGTCGGTTCCCGGCCCCATGGGCATCCGGGCCGCCACGCCGGCGAGTGCCTCGGCGACGTCGTCGTGGAGGGACTCGTGCACGTACAGGCGCTTGAGCGCGGCGCACGTCTGGCCCGTGTTGATGAAGGCGCCCCAGAAGAGGTCCTCGGCGATCGCGGCCGGATCCGCGTCGGGAAGCACGATCCCCGGGTCGTTGCCGCCGAGTTCGAGCGTGAGCCGCGGCAGGTTGGCGGCGCTCGCCGCGGTGATCGCCCTGCCCGTCCGGGTCGAACCGGTGAACATCAGCTTGTCGAACGCCGGATGGGCCACCATCGCCGCGCCGAGGTCCCCGCCCCCGGGCAGTACCGTCAGCACGCCCTCGGGAAGCACCCGGTTGACGATCGCGGCCAGTGCGAGCACCGACAGCGGAGTGTGCTCCGAGGGCTTCATCACCACGGTGTTGCCCATGCGCAGGGCGGGGGCGAACTGCCAGGTGGCGATGAGCGCCGGCCAGTTCCACGGTCCGATGGCGCCCACCAGGCCGGCGGCCCGGTAGCCGAGGGTCGCCTGCCCGGACTCGTCGTCGAGTACCCGTTCGGGCTCGAGCGGGGTCGCGGCGGTGGCGCGCAGCCAGGCCGACACCCCGCCCGCTTCGAACCGGCTGCCGGGGCCGTTCAGCGGCTTGCCCTGCTCCCGGGAGATGAGATGCGCCAGCGCCTCGGCCGACCGGTCGACGGCGTCGGCCGCGGTGTTCAGCAGCCGGGAGCGCTCCTCGTGGCCGAGCGACTCCCAGTCGGGCTGCGCCGTGCGTGCGGCCGCGACGGCCTGCTCGAGGTCGCCGGTACCGCGTTCCGGCGCCCGGCCGAGCACCTCGCCGGTGGCGGGGTCCGACACCGGCCGGCCGCCGTCCGCCGCCGTCACGGCGGCCAGCAGACTCTCGTAGGTCTCCATTGTCCTGTCTCACCTCTGTGTCGTCTCGACGGTCCGTGCCGGTACGCGCCCGAGCGGGGGCGTGCGGGCGTAGGAGGGGGCCCGCGCGGGCGCGCACGGCTCACGCGGGAAAGGCCGATCGTGCGGAGTAGCCGAAGTCCGCGGCCAGCGCCGCGCCGTGGATTCCGGCGGCGGCGGGGGACGCGAGGAACAGCACGTGCTCGGCGATGTCCTCGGGCCGATGGACGGGAAAGTCCGCGCCGCTGAAGTCGCCGCGGTCGAGGTCGCCGCGGCTCATCGGCGTGTCGACGACGGACGGGCAGACGGCGTTGACACGCACCTCGCCGGCCGTCTCCACCGACAGGGCCCGCGCGAGCTGGACCACGGCGGCCTTCGACGCGCAGTAGGGGACCATCCCCGGGGCGGCGACGAGCGCGGAGTCGCTCGCCACCAGCACCGCGGCGCCGTGGGGCGAGCGGCGCAGGGCGCCGAGGGTGTGCTTCAGCGTCAGGTAGGCGCCGGTGGCGTTGGCGGCGAAGACCCGCTGCCAGTCCGCGAGGGAGACCTGCTCCAGCCGGCTGCCCACCGGACCGGAGACACCGGCGCAGGTGACGACGGCGTCGATGCGCCCGAGGCGCTGGAGCGCCGACGCGACGGCCGAACGCATCGACGCCTCGTCCGCGACGTCCGCGGTGATCGCCGGCGCCGGTCCGGCCCGGCCCGCGCGCAGTGCCTGCGCCTGCTCCTGCGCACCAGCGCCGTCGCGGTCCAGCAGCACCGGTGTCGCCCCCCGGGCGGCGGCCCGGCGGGCGACGGCGGCGCCGATACCGCTCGCCGCTCCCGTGATGAGGACGACGGCGCCGTCGAGGTCCGGGAATGTGCTCGTCATCGTGGTCTCCCGTTCCCCTCAGCCGAACGCCAGGGTGGGGACGTCGACGATGTGCGCGCCGCCGTCGACCACCAGGGTCGCTCCGTTGACGTAGCCGGCGTCGGGACCGAGCAGGAACGCGACCGCGCCGGCGACCTCCTCCGCGGCGGCGGGCCGGGCGAGCGGCACGTCGCGGGTCACGGCGGCGTAGGCGGCGTCGATGTCGGCGGCGCCCCCGCCGTCGACGAGGACCCGCATCTCCTCGTCGGCCATGGGTGTGCGGACCCAGCCCGGGCACACGGCGTTGGCCCGCACCCGGGGCCCGTAGTCGCGCGCCAGCGACCGCACGAGCCCGAGCAGCGCGTGCTTGCCGACCGTGTATCCGGCCGTCTGCGGTGCCGCCCGCAATCCCGAGAGGGAGGAGACGACCACGATGCTCCCCTGCGACGCCTCCAGAGACCCCAGCGCTTCGCGGGCGGTGACGAACGCCGTCGTGAGGTTGCCCTCCAGACTCGCGCGCCAGGCCTCGTCACCGGTGGCGCCGATGGTGTCGTAGCCGTGTCCTCCCGCGTTCGCCACGACGCCGTCGAGGCTCCCGCAGCGCTCGCCCGCCTCGTCGACGACGCGGCGCATGGCGGCGCCGTCCGCGGCGTCGGCGACCATCGCGGTGATGCGCGGGTGAGTCGCGGCGACCTCCTCCAGCGGTTGGCGCCGCCGACCGGCGATGACGACGTCGCCGCCGTCCGCGGCCAGGCGGGCCGCGATCGCGGCGCCGATCCCGGTGCCGCCGCCGGTGACCAGGTATCCGCTCATTCGGCCGCCTCCGTGATCGTTCTGCCGGGGGCGACGCGGTCGAGGTCCTGGTCGAGGGAGTGCCACACCTGCGGTCGGGACGACCTCAGCCGGTACCCGAGGATGACAGCGAGGACAGCGGCGATGGGCACCAGCCAGGGGAGCAGGGTGATGACCCGGCTGTCGCTGCCCGCGAGCTCGGGGAAGTTGGCGAAGGCGAGGACCGTCACGGTCCACAGCCCCGCACCGCCGGCGAGCGGGAGCGCGAAGGTCGTGAGCCGGCGCGGGTCCCGGACCCGCCGGAAGTGCACCACGATGGCGGTCGCCGCGAGCGCCTGGAGCACGATGATGCCCAGTGTGCCGATGCCGGTGAAGACCGCGACGAGGTCTCCGACCGGGTCCAGGCCGGCGATCGCGTGGGCCATCGCGACGGCGGTGGCGAAGACGAGCTGTGTCGTCGAGGCGACGACCGGTACCCCGTTCTCGCGCCGGGTGTGGGAGAGCGGACGCGGCAGCACGCCGACCCGGCCCAGGGCGTAGAGGTAGCGGGTGGCGGCGTTGTGCAACGCGAGCAGTGCCGCGAAGAGGCTCACCACCAGCAGCAGCATCATCACGTCGGTCATGCCCTCGCCGAGGTACTCGCGGGAGACGACGAGGACGAGGTCGCCGGCCTCGAGGTGCTGCAGAGCGGTCTCCCGGGTCTCGCGCACACCGAGGGCGGAGACGATCGCCCACGTTGTGACGGCGGCGAACACGCCGATGAAGGTGATCGCGATGTAGGTGGCGCGCGGGATCGTGCGCTTCGGGTCGCGCGCCTCCTCGCCGAACAGCCCGGTGGCCTCGAAGCCGACGAACGCGTTGGCCGCGAACAGCAGCCCGAGCCCCAGCGAGCCTGCGAGGAACACCTCCGGCAGGAAGGGCTCGAAGGAGTAGCCGGTGGTGAGGAGCACGGCGACGTCGAGGACGACCAGGATCGCGACCTCGAGGATCAGGGCGGCGGCCAGCACCTTCGCCGAGAGGTCGATGCCGCTGCGCGTCAGCAGCCACACGGCCGCGACCGAGGCCAGGCTCCAGACCCACCACGGCAGGTTCAGGCCGAAGACGTCGGCGACGACCAGCGAGGTGAAGAACCCGCTGGCGCCGACCGCCCCGGCGACGAAGCAGTTGTAGCCGACCAGGGCGATGAAGGCGCCGACGAGTCCCGGGAGGCGTCCGAGTCCGCGGACGACGTAGGCGTAGAACCCGCCGGCGTTGACGAGGCCTTTGGCCATCTGGGCGTAGCCGACGGCGAAGAGCAGGAAGACGCCGGTGGCGAGGAGGAACATCATGGGCGTCCCGCCGCCGGCGCCCACGGCGAGGTTGATTCCGCCGATGACGATGATGCCGGTCAGCGGTGCGACGGCCGCCAGGACGAGGAACACGATCCCCGGCACGCCGAGGTGTCCCTGGAGTCTCGTTTCTGGGGTGGGGGACATCGTCTGCTTCCTTCTCCCTGCCGGTCGGGACGCCGCGGCGTCAGTGTTCGGTGGCGTTGAGGATCTCGGCGCGCGCTCCGACCGGGAAGTTGACGAGCGATTCGGAGTCGAAGCCCGCGTGGCCGAAGATCTTTCCGTCGGTGCGCATGCTGCCGAGGTCGATCAGGACGAGGCCGAGGGTCGGGACGACCTTCTCTCGCCAGACGAAAAGGGACAGCCGGTCCCGGAGCGCGACGTGGTGGCACCGGTCGGTGTCGGCGAGGCCCGCTTCGGCCCCGCTCAGGCAGTGCCAGGTGTACAGCTCCGGGGTGAGGTAGATGTGCTCGTAGACCTCACTCGGCGAGTAGGTGTAGGTGTTGCGCAGTCCGACGAGTGCCGCCGTCGGTGCGTGGGGGGCCGCGGCGGGGCCGCCGATGCCGCCGTGGACGATGCGCGCGGTCACGCCCGTGGGCTCCGCTCCCCTCCGGATGCGGGTGTAGGCGGACTCCCGCCTCGCTTCCGCGTCCGGCAGCCGGCCCTCCACACGGGTGGCGGCTCCCGTGTCGAGGTCGAGGACGAAGCTCGTGGACACCCCGCCCGCTACGCCGTCGACGAGGTAGACGCCGGAGCGGATCGAGGTCACCCGCGCGTCGGCGGCGCCGTGCCCGCCCCACGCGGCGCGGCCCTCGGCGATACGCAGCGTGGTCGGAGCGTCGAAGTGCAGGGTGAAGGTCTGGCCGTCGAGGTCGGAGGTCGCGTCCAGGAAGTCCCCCTCGGGGGAGAACTCCGCGCCGAGGGCGCCGACCGGGATGAATGAGCCGTTCATGGGCATTCCGTGTCGTCGAGCGGTGGAGCCGGATGCCGTTCACCATGAAGGAGCCCCGGCGAAAAGGGCTAGGACGAGCGCGCATAAGCCTTGTCCACCGACGCGCGTCTTATCGAGCGGCGGCACGGTCCCGCCGGGGCCGGTGACCTCCGATGCGCGCTCAGGGACAAGCACGCCGCAGCCGGGCGCAAGACGCCGCGGCCCGCCTGAGCGCAGGATGCGGGCCAATCACTCATCGCCCTCGCGGCGCCGTGGCGGCACCGCGGGATGGGAGGCCACCGTGACCGAACGACCGAAGAACGTCCGACGCCGCAGGTTCCTGCAAGGCGCCGGAGCCGGAATCGCACTCGGGGCACTCGGCGGTGCGACCGCGGCGGCGGCCGGCCCCGGCCACGCCGCCGGGCGCGGGAAGGCGGACCTGCTGCTGCACAACGGCCGGATCGTGACCATGGCCGGCGGGTTCGAGGCCGCCGAGGCCATAGCCGTCAAGGACGGCGTGGTGCAGGCGGTCGGGCGCACCTCTGAGCTGCGCCGATTCACGAACGCGCGGACCGGGGTCGTCAACCTCCGCGGCCGCACGGTCATCCCCGGCGTCAACGACGCGCACTTCCACCCGATGGGGCTGGGCACGAACCAGCCGCCGCTCACCCTCGATCTCAGCCGGGACGCGGTCAGCTCCATCGCCGAGATCCGCGACCTCGTCGCCGAGGCCGCCCAGAGCAAGGAGCCGGGTGAATGGATCCGCGGATTCGGCTGGGACCAGGGGTACCTCGCCGAAGGCCGCTACCCCACCCGGCACGACGTCGACGAGGTCTCCCCGAACCATCCGGCCGCCCTGCGCGAATGGTCCGGGCACGCCCTGTGGGTGAACACCGAGGCGCTCGAGCTCGCCGGCATCACCCGCGACACCGAGGCACCGCCCGGAGGCGAGATCGTCAAGGACGGCGACGGCGAGCCGACCGGCCTGCTGCTGGAGGGGGCCGCCGGCCTCGTCAGCGTCCCCCCTTTCACCGAGGAGGAGCAGCGCCGGGGCATGCGGATGGCCGTCGACATCATGCACAGGTACGGCATCACCTCGATCACCGACGCGGGAGTCGCCCCCGGGATGGTCGACCTCTACCGCGACCTGCAGGGCTCGGGCGACATCCGGCAGCGGGTGACCGTGATGATCTCGGCGGCCACCCCCGACCTCCGCGCGGCGCTGCTCGGTGTGCGCGAGGTCGAGACGGACCCGGCCTGGCTGAACGTCAGCCAGGTCAAGGTCCGTGTCGACGGTGTGCCCACACAGGCGCGGACCGCCTGGCTGTCCGAGCCGTATGCGGGCGGCGGCACCGGAGGCCCGGTTCTTCCCGGCGACACCCTGGAGGAGCAGCTCGCCACCCTGCACGACCAGGTCATGACCGCACACGAGCTGGGGTTCCAGGTGGGCTCGCACACCACCGGCGACAGGGCGATCGCGGCGGCGCTCGACGCCTACCAGGCCGCGGTCGCCGAATTCGGCGGCAAGGGCCTGCGCCACTACATCATCCACGGCGACCTGACGACCCCCGAAGACCTGGAGCGCATGGCCGAGTCCGGGTTCCCGGCGAGCTTCAACCCCCAGATCAAGCGCTCCCTCTCCCACCAACTGGTCGATGTGATCGGCCGGGAGCGCACGGACTACCAGTGGCCGTACCGCAGCGCGCTCGATCTCGGCGTCTCCGTGGGAAGCGCCTCCGACTCCCCCGTGGTCGGGGTCGGGGACTTCCGCGAGGGACTGGCCGCGATGCTGACGCGCAAGAGCCTGGCGACCGGCGAGGTGTTCGGCGCCGATCAGGTCATCGGCCTCGAAGAGGCCCTGGCGACCTACACGACCGCGGGCGCGTGGCAGGACCGCGCCGAGGACTGGAAGGGCACGCTCGCCGAGGGCATGGCGGCCGACCTCGCGGTTCTCGACGGCGACCTCCTGGACACACCGGCGGAGGAGATCGTGGACATCCCCGTATCGATGACCGTGGTCGGCGGCGACGTGGTCTACGACGCCTCCAACGACGCGCCTGCGCCTACCGCCTCCCCCGCGTCAGCGGCGAGCGGCCTGGTGAAGTACATGAGCACCGGCTGCTGCGACGTCTGACCTCCCCGGGAGGCGGCCCCGCCGACGACGCGGTGTGCAGGCGCGCGGCGGGCACCGGAGCACCCGCGCCCCCGGCCGACCGGCTCTCCTCCGGGACTCGGCATCGATCGTTGCCTACACTCGACGGTGACGCGACATGTCGCGTCAGGGGACGTGCTGGAGAATGCGCGCCCCCGAGAGCCTTCGACCACGAGGTGAGCACAATGGCCAACCTGCAACGCCTGCTCCGGCAGGTCTTCGGCTACATCCGCAAGAACCCCGGCAAGGCGAACCGGCATCTGCACACGGTCGGCGAGACGGTGAAGAAGCGCACCGGCGGCAGGTACAACCGGCAGATCGACAAGGCCACCGGCGCGGCGTCGAGGTACCTCGCAAAGCAGAGCGGGCGCGGGGGGCGCGGCGCTCCGGGCAAGCGCGACCCGCGGCACCGGCCCGACGGCCACGACCGCCGGCGGGACCGCTGAGCCGGCACGCTCCTCCGGCGAGGAGGCGCCAAAGGCCGGTGTCCGCCGCGCCCGGCCTCCGATGATCAGCGGCGGCCGCCCGTTGCCGGCGGGGCTCTCGACGGGCGGCGTCGTCGACCCTCGGAGGGGCGTGCGCGAACGTCGCGCGCGCGGAGCCGGGCCCGTGGCCGCCGCCCTCGCCCCGCCCGCACGGCCCGCTCCGGTGGCACCCCGCCGCTCAGCGGTGGGCCCCGCGCCCTACGCGCACCTGGCGGTGGACCGGTGCACGCCCGTCCCGGCCGCGGCGATCCCGCGTTCTCCCGGAGCGATGCGGAGCGCATCACCGCCGTCGTGCTCGCCGGGGTCCAGCCGCCCCGGACCGGCTCGCAGACCCGTGCCCTCCTCCCGCGGGCGACCGGCCGCCGCCCTTGCGCGGACGAGGGGGACGGGAACCGCACGCACCGGCCGAGGCGGTGCGGGCCGGACGGGTCTCCGCCGCCGCCTGCGTCCTCCTGGTGCTCCTGGCCGCCGCGACGGTCCGCCCGCGCCCCTTCGGCCCTGAGGCGCCGGGCGAGGGGTTCTAGGATGACCGGTGTGATCCGCGTACTCCTGGCCGACGACGAGTCCATGATGCGAGCCGGGCTCCGCTCGATCATCTCGTCCGCCGCCGACGACATCGGCGTCGTCGCCGAGGCGGGCGACGGACGCTCCGCCGTCGACGCCGCATTGGCGTTCAGACCCGACGTGGTCCTCCTCGACATCCGCATGCCCGCCATGGACGGTCTGAGCGCGGCCGCGGAGCTGCGGCGGCTGGTACCGGCCGCGGCCGTCGTCATCCTGACCACCTTCTGCGAGGACGAGTACATCGCCGGCGCCTTGGACGCCGACGTAGCGGGGTTCGTGCTGAAGTCGGGCGACCCCGACGAACTCGTGACGGCGGTCCGCGCGGCCCACGAGGGCGCCTCCTACCTCTCCCCCAAGGTGGCCCGCCGGGTCATGCAGCAGGTCAGCGGCAGCGCGATGACGCGGCGCTCCGCGGCCCGCAACCGCCTGGAGCCGCTGACGCCGCGCGAGCGCGAGGTGCTCGCCCTGGTGGGCGCCGGCCTGTCCAACGCCGAGATCGGCCGACGGCTCCACCTCGTGGAGGGGACGGTGAAGGCGCACGTCAGCGCCCTCCTCGTCCGGCTCGGGGCGCAGAACCGCGTTCAGGCGGCGGTGCTGGCCCACGAGGCCGGAATCGTGTCCGACGCCGACCCCGCGGGCGGATAGGTCACACGTCTCTGATCCGGACCGTCCACGCAGCCGCTGCCACCGCCGCGCCGGACCAGGCCAGCAGCACCAGCGCCTCCTCCCACTGGCCGGACACGAACCGCCAGCCGGCCGGCGAGGGCGTGTAGTCGGCGACGGTCGTGAGCCAGGCCAGGCCGAACCTGTCTGCGGCGAAGCCCAGCAGCTCGGGGACCAGGACCAGGAGCACGACGAAGATCGTCAGCGCGCCGGCGGTCCGGCGTACCAGGGTGCCGATGCCCAGGCCGAGCGTCGCCAGGAAGGCCGGGTAGAGGCCCATCCTGGCCACGTCGGCGGCCTCGGCGGCGCCCAGGTCCCCGAGCTCGTCGAACCGCGCCGCGGCCACGCCGACCCCCAGCGCCGCGATCGCGGTCCCGGCGACGAGCACGGCCCCGCCCACCACGAGCGCCTTGGCGGCCATGACGCGGGGGCGGGAGGGCGTGCACGCGAAGGTGACGGTGATGCTGCGCGAGGCGAACTCGCCGGTGACGGCCGCGATCCCGAGCGCGCCCAGGATGTACTGGACGAAGTTGGCCAGCGCCTGGACGGCGACCGGCACCGCGAGCACGGTGGCGGGGTCGCGGTCGTCGGAGGCGAGCACGGTGACGGCGAGCATGGCGGCGGCAGCGCCGCCGACGAACCACCAGGTGGAGCGGACCGTCACCAGTTTGTGGAGCTCGGCGGCGGTGGTCGCGAAGGTGGTCGCGGCTCGGGGGGTCTGCGCGGCGGGGGAGGCGGTCACGGCGTCCCTCCCCCGTGCGCCGGCCCGGTGCGGTCGGCGGCGTACTCGACGCTCTCCTCGGTCAGGCTCAGGTAGGACTCCTCCAGCGAGGGCTCCACGGCCGCCAGGCCGTGCAGGACGACGCCCAGCTCGTGCGCCAGCTCGCCCACCGCTTCCGGCCGCCGGTCCGCGACCCGCAGCTCCTGCGGCCCCGCCCATCGGGCGCCGTCGAGCGCGTCGGCAAGCGGCTGCAGCGCCGGGCCGCGCACCGCGGTCCCGGTACCGGTGCGCAGCTCCGCCATCGCGGCGTCGGCGAGCAGCCGCCCCCTGCCCACCACGACCAGCCGGTCGGCCGTCTGCTCCATCTCGCTCATCAGGTGGGAGGACACGAAGACGGTGCGCCCCTGCGCGGCCAGGCTGCGCAGCAGCGTGCGGATCCACCGGACGCCGTCGGGGTCGAGGCCGTTGACGGGCTCGTCGAGCATGAGGATCTCGGGGTCGCCCAGCAGCGCGCCGGCGATGCCCAGCCGCTGGCTCATCCCCAGCGAGTAGGTGCCGGCCCGGCGCCGGGCGGCCTGCGTCATTCCGGTGGTCTCGAGCACCTCCTCCACCCGCCGCAGCGGAATGCGCTGGCTCAGGGCCATGGCCCGCAGGTGGTCGCGTCCCGAGCGGCCCGGATGCACGGCCGTGGCGTCCAACAGCGCGCCGACGGTCCGCAGCGGCTGCTTCAGCCGGGCGTAGGGCACGCCTTTGACGAGCGCGCTGCCCGAGGTCGGCGTGTCGAGCCCGAGGATCAGGCGCATCGTCGTGGACTTGCCGGCGCCGTTGGGCCCCAGGAAACCGGTGACGGCCCCCGGGTGGAGTTCGAGGTCCAGCCCGTCGACGGCGGTGGTGCCGCCGTAGCGTTTGGTCAGGCGTCTCAGTCGGATCATGCCGGAGAACCTATGGCCGCACGCCCCCTGCGCACCCGATCCGATCGTCGCCTGCCACCCCTGACTTTCGTCTAAGGGCGCGGGACGGGGCGCGGCGTAGGGTCGGAGCGTGCGTCGGTTCGAGAGGGTGATCGGCAGCCGGTGGGCGCTCGACGCGGGGGCGCTCGCCGTTGCGCTGCCGCCCGTGCTTTTGGGGCCCGACCTGCCACCCGATTCCCGGCTTCAGCCCACCGCGCTGCGGATCGCCGCCGCCTGCGTGATCCTCGCGGCCGTCCTGGCGGCGCGTCGGCTGCCCGCGGCCGCCGCTGCGGCGCCGGCGGCGCTGTCCGTCGCCGCGGCCGGCAGCCTCTACAGCGACCAGTTGACCGTGGCCGGGATCCTCCTCGCCTACCTGCTCGGCCGCCGGACCGGCGGGAGGCGGGCCCTCGCCCTGCTCTGCGCCTACCTCGCCGCCGTCGCCGCGGCCCAGCTGACGTGGCCGGACCTGGCGGCCCAGGACTGGTTCGAGCTCGGCGGCACCGCACTGCTGCTGTCGCTGCTGCCGTGGACGGTGGGCCAGCTCGTACGCCACCAGGCGCAGGCCCTTCGGGCGGGCTGGGACCTCGCCGAGCGGCTGGAGCGCGAGCAGGAGCGGGTCGCCGACCAGGTGCGGCTGCGCGAGCGCGCCCGGATCGCGACCGACATGCACGACTCCCTCGGCCACGAGCTCAGCCTCTTCGCCGTGCGCGCGGCCGCGCTGCAGCTCGACCCCGCCATCAGCGACGAAGGGCGCCGAGCTGCGGCCGACCTGCGCCGGGACGCCGCCGAGGCGACCGACCACCTGCGGGAGATCATCGGCATACTGCGCGACGACGGTGAGGCCGCGCTGCTGCAGCCGGCCGGCGCACCCGTGGCCGAGATCGTCCGCCGTGCGGCGGCCTCGGGCATGGACGTCACCCTCGACGACCGCGCCGACGAGGGCTCCCCGGACCCTCCGCTGCCCGACAGCACGGTGCGGGCCGCACGCCGCGTGGTCCAGGAGGGCATCACCAACGCGGCCAAGCACGCCCTGGGCCGTCCCGTCCGCGTCACACTGCACCGGGACGCCGACCACCTGATCGTCGCGGTCACCAGCGAACTGCCGGCGGCCGTGCCCGAATCCCACAGCGGCTACGGTCTGATCGGTCTGGACGAGCGCGTCCGCCTCGTCGGCGGGAGCCTCGAGGCCGGACCCCGCTATGGCGAGTTCGCGCTCAAGGCGCGGTTCCCGCTGCGGGAACCGGTGGCACCGCCCCCGCCGTCGGACGCCCTGCGGTCACGCCGCGCAGAGGCCCGCTCGCGCCGTGATCTGGTCCGCGGTCTGGCGGGAGCGGTCTGGCCCATCGCGGCGATCGTGGTGCTTCTCGCGCTGGTCTATCTGCTCGACCGCGGCTGGAGCTGACTCCGGCCCCCGTTCGCCGCCCACGCGGGGCACCGTCCGCCCGGCGGTTCCCACCAAGGACAGCGGTAGCCGCGTGCTCGTCCCAACACCCCCGTCCGGGGGCGACCCCGCCGACGGAGGGCACGGGCGCCGGGCACGGGCCGGGCGGCGGACGGTAGTGCGGGCGGCCTTGGCCTCGCGGCAACGCGCCACCCGCCCGGGTCAGGCCACGGCGATGACGATCTTTCCCCGGTGGTCCCCGGCGGCCAGCCGCGCGAACGCGGCGGGCGCCTCCTCCAGGGCGTAGACGCGGTCGGCGCCGGGGACGACGGCGCCGTCGGCGACCAGGGCGGTGACCGTCTCCAGGTCGGCGCGCGACTGCGGCACCACCAGCACCCTGATCCGTTTTCCCGTGGTCCAGCGGATCGGCGGCCCGGCGACCAGTGTCGCGAGCAGGACGCGGGTGTGCCCGCCGACGACGAGGTAGGTCCCCTCGGAGCGCAGCGCCGCGTGCACGCGGTGGGGCGAGCGGTGCGCCACGAGGTCCACGACGCGGTCGTAGCGGCCGCGGTGGCCGGCCCAGTCCTCGTCCTCGAAGGCGATCGTGGTGTCGGCTCCGACGCGCAGCAGGTGGTCGGCCTTGTCCGCACGGTCCACGGCGGTCACCACGGCACCGAGGTGCTTGGCGAGACCGACCACGAACGCCCCGCCGGCTCCTCCGGCGCCGTTGACCAGCACCTGCTCCCCCGGCCGCAGTCCGCGGGTGGCCCGCAGCGCGATGCACCCCGCCTGCGGGATCGCCGCCGCGTCGGCGAACGACAGGTGGGGAGGCTTGCGGGCCAGCAGCCGCGGCGGGGTCGCGACGTACTCCGCGAGTCCGCCGCGGTAGCCGGCCAGTTCGCCGAACACCTCCTCGCCCGGCGCGAACTCCGTCACCGCGCTCCCGACCGCCGCCACGACGCCGGCGACGTCCGAGCCCGGCACCGGGTTGCGGGGGCGCCGCAGCCCGCCCAGGCGCGCATAGAAGGGCCGGCCGACGAGGTTCTCGCGGTCGGATCCGTTGAGCGAGGCGGCATGGACCCGGACCAGGATCTCGTCGGCCGCCGGGACCGGTTCCGGGATGTCCTCGACGGTGACGGCGTCGGCCGTCCCGTACCGTGCCTGGCTGACGGCCTTCATGCGGGAGACTCCCGTCTCGCAGCAACTAGGGGTATCAGCTTAGCGCCGGGAGGCCGGAATCGGGGCGCAGCCGGGCGATCGCGATCGGGCAGGTGCCCGGCAAAGGCCGCCCTTGCGGCAGTCGTGCCGACCATGCCGGCAGGTCGGCCCCGCGCCGGGGCCGACCTGCCGGGCGGCATCCGCTGCGCCGTGTCCGGCGGCATGCCGAGTGCCGCGGCGGACTCGTCCGGGGCGAGCGCGTTCGCATTGACGAGCTGCCGCTCGGTGGAGCCGGCCCGGCTCATCGCGCCGAGGTGGTGGTCGGTCAGAAGACGGCGGCGTCGTCGGGGGTGGGCAGCCGAGCGGAATGGCCTACTCCTGGTTCGTCGCCGGGTGATCGGACGGCCGACGGCTTCAGAGGTTCTCGATGGCGTACTCGGGGCCCAGTTCGACGGCGGTCCGCAGCCGCTCGGCGGTCTGCGCGGGGTCCGGAGGCGTTGTGCGGCCGGACAGCGGCTCGCCCCATCGGCTGAAATAGTCCTCCAGGCCGGGCGGGGTGACCGCGCACAGCATGCGGGCGTTGCGACCGGAGGCGTTGCGGAAGAAGTGCGGCGCGCGGGCGGGGATGTTGACCGTCTCGCCCTCCCGCACCGTGGTCGTCTCGCCCCGGAAGGTGATCTCGATCTCGCCTTCGAGGACGTGGAACATCTCCTCGAAGTCGTGGCGGTGCGGTGGCGGGCCGCCGCCGGGTGGGATGTGCATGTCCATCAGTCCGTACCGGCCGCCGGTGTCGGCCCCGGTCAGCAGGACCGTATAGGTGTCTCCGACGGCGCCGTAGTGCGGTAGTGACGGGTCGCTGTCCGGGCGGCGCACGGCGATGTCCCGGGCGGGGTCCTCAGGACCGATGCCGGCCGCCGACGCCCCGGCCTCGCCGCCGGCGTCCTGCAGCGCGCGGCGGCGGAACCGGATCACCGGGAGCGGGCGCGGCGCCGCGGCCTGGTACTGCTCGAACGCGGGGGCGACCTGGACGAAGCGCGCGAACGCGGCCTCGCGGTCCGGGCCGGTCAGCTCGGTCGCTCGCACCGGCACCGTGGTGACCGCGCCGTCCACCACGGCCTCGATCTCGACTTCGGGGAAGGCACGGAGGTTGACCGTCCAGGCCGGGTCGCGCGGCGCCCCCTTCGCGGATCCGACCACCAGCCAGTCGTCGCCGTCGCGTAGGGACATCGCGGGGTTCACCCGTTCGGTCTTCGTGCGGGCCCCGCGGTGGTGGATGAGGACGAGGCTGGATCCCCACGCGCCGACGTGTCCGCCGTTCGACCGGAAGGACGCGATCACGCGGTCGTTGAACTCGGTCACAACTCTCTCCCTGCATTGTTGCTCGGACAATCAACTTCACTATGCCTTTCAAACAGGGATAATACAAGAGCTCGGCGAATAAAGTTGTCCGAGCAACTAGTGATGACTCGGAGGGGCGCAGCACGCGTGGGCGCCCCGCTCGCGGGTGGACACCCCCGAACCGGAACGGTAGCGTTTCAAAACGACATCGTATCGAAATGGGGCAACGCATGACACAGAACCCGCCGACACGACGGACGGGCCGCTCGTCGGGTGGGCGCAGGCCCGACCCGGCACGAGAGGCCGCACTGCGTCAGGCCGCCCTGGAGCTGCTCGCCGAGGTCGGCTACGAAGCGCTCACGGTCGAGGCGGTCGCCGTCCGGGCCGGCGCCGGGAAGGCCACGCTGTACCGCCGTTGGGCGAGCAAGGCCGACCTGGTGGCCGACGCCTTCCACACCATGAAAGCCGCGGGCGAACCCCCCGACACGGGCTCACTGCGCGGCGACCTGCACGAAACCGCCCTGGCCGCCGCCGGCGCCGAGGACGGGATGAGCCTCAAGGTCACGATCGGCGTGGCCGGAGCACTGGACCGCCATCCCGACCTGCGGGCCGCCTTCCATGAGCGGTTCGTCCTCCCCTTGCGGGCCCGGCTGCGGGCGGTCTTCGACCGCGCCGCCGCCCGGGGCGAGATCTCGGCCCGCCACGACCTCGACCTGCTGGCGGAGGTCTTTCCCGCCCTGGTTCTGCAGCGCTCGCTGATCACCGGCGCACCGGCACCCCTCGACTACATGCGGCACGTCATCGAGGCCGTGGTCTGGCCGCTGGCCTGTGCCCCTCCCCCTCACACCGGCCCACCGAGCCCCGACTCGGCGCAGAGGAGGACGGCATGACCGACCGGCGGAACCCCGCCGCCCGGCCCGCTCCGGTGGTGGTGATCACCGGCGGGACCTCGGGACTGGGTCGAGCGTTGGCCCGGGAGCTGGCCGCACGCGGTGCCGCCGTCGTGCTCTCCGGCCGCAGCGCGCAGAAAGCAAAGGAGGCCGCCTCCGCCCTCGGAGAAGCCCGGATTCTCGGCGTCGGCTGCGACGTCAGGCGCGCACCGGAGGTCGACGCCCTCTGGGAGGCGGCGGTCGCCCGGTTCGGAAGGGTCGACCACTGGATCAACAACGCCGGGATCGGCCATCCGCACCGCCGGCTCGACGACCTCGACCCCGAGCAGGTCGACGCCGTGCTCGGCACCAACCTCACCGGCGCCTTGACCGGGGCGCGACGCGCCCTGCAGGGGATGCTCACCCAGCCCGGCGGGGGCCGGATCTGGCTGACCGAGGGCCTGGGAAGCTCCCGGCTCCAGCCGGCGATGGCCGGTATCGGCGTCTACGGGGCCAGCAAGTCAGCCGCCGGCTACGCGTTCCGCGCCCTGGCCAAGGAATGCCGGGGCACCGGCGTGCAGATCGGGTTCCTCCGCCCGGGCATCATGCCCACCCCGGTGGTCCTCGGCGGCCCGGACACCGAGCTTCCGGCCGCCACCCGGCGGATGGCCGGCATCCTGGGCGACTCGGCCGAGGACGTCGCCCGCGGCTTCGCCCCGCGGATCCTGCGTGCCGGACGCAACGGCAGGCGGCTGACCTGGCTGACCCCCGCCCGCACCGCCTCGCACCTGCTCACCGCCCCCTTCCGCAGACGGCAGCCGTTCTGATGGCCCGGCCGCCCCGGCTCCGCGGACAGGGGCGCTCCGGGCGGGCGGATGTCTCCCCGCGACCGGCTGCCGCGGGAGGCCGCCCATCGGTGGTGGGCGGGCCGCCCCCTGTTCTCACTCCTCGTGCAGCTGCCGGGGGTGTTCGGCCTCCGGGCGGTCCGTGCGAGGGGCCTGCGGTCGGGCCGCCAGGGAGCCGGCGACGCAGATCGCGACGTTGGCCAGCAGACCGATGATCCCGCCGTGAACGCCGTACACGTTCTCGATCTGCAGCCACGTCATACCGCCGGCGATGACGACACCCACCGCCATGCCCCAGAAGACGGCGGTCCCGGTGAGCCGCTTCCAGTACATCCCGAGGATGAAGGACGGAGCGAGCTGCACCAGAAGCTCCATCTTCAGCACGAAGATGTTCACCAGGGTGGTGGGCGGGTTCCACGCCAGCAGGAGCAGGACGAAGACGACCGCGATGCCGGCGGTCTTGCCGAGGCGGACCTGGCGGTGCTCCTCGGCGCGCGGGTTCACGTAGCGGCCGTAGACGTCCTTGGAGATGATCGACGACAGCGAGAGGAACGCCGAGTCGGCGGTCGAGACGACCGCGGCGACGATGCCGCCGAACAGCAGGACCATCGCGACGTAGAAGGCGGTGTTGATCGCCCCCACCTCGTTGGCGATCATCCCGACCAGCTGCTCGGACTCGCCGTCGGAGAGGCCGGGGAAGAGGCGGATCCCCACCATCCCGACGCAGAACACGGCCCCCGCGGTGACGAGCGGCATCCACACGAGGAACCGCAGGGACCGCTTCAGGGCGCGTTCGCTGTGCGCCGCGTAGATCCGCTGGATCGCGTGCGGATACAGGCAGATGCTCAGCCCCACCATCACGATCATCGAGATCCAGTTGACCGAGACCTCCAGGGGCGGCGAGGAGACGGACTCCGGGTCGTTCTCGATCAGGTACCGCGTCGTTCCGGCCGGGGACTCGCCGGTGAGGTAGAAGGCGCCGGTCAGCAGGAGAGCCACACCCAGCAGCAGGGCGATGCCCTGCATGACGTCGGTGAGCGCGACGGCGCGCATGCCCCCCGTCCAGGAGTACAGCAGCATGACGCACACGAACAGGGCGACGGCGACCTGGTAGGGGACCGTGCCGCCCGTCAGCCCGGCGATGGCGTGGCCCATGGCGACGAGCTGCTCCAGGAGGTAGTTCGCCAGCGCCCACAGCATCAGCAGCGTCGCCAGCAGGGTCACCGCGGGCGAGCCGAACCGGTGGCGGATCCAGTCGGTGGGGGTGACGAACGACTTCCTCTTCGCCAGGACGTAGAGGCGGGGCGCGAACAGCATGTACCCGGCCGTGATGACCATGAAGAACGTCACCGACTGCCACCACGGGAACCCTGCGCGGTAGGCCTGGGGCGCGTAGCCGATGACCGTGTTCCCGCTGTACTGCGTGGCGTAGAGGGTGAAGAACAGCACGAGCACGCCGAGGTTGCCGCCGGCGAGGTAGTAGCTCTTGAGGGTGTGCTTCTTGTCGGGCCGGCGGCGCCCCGCCCAGAAGCCGATCCCGAGCATGAGCGCGGCATAGGCGCACAGCACGATGATCCCGGGCGCGCCGCTGAAGGTCAGGGACTCCACCGCTGTCCCTTCCCCTCGACGTCGTCCAGGGGCGTGTCGGGACCGACGGGCTCACCCGCGGACTCCTCGACGTCCTCCACGACGTTCCACAGGTGCGAGAGCATCCAGCTCAGGTAGGCCGCGACCGCCACGGACGACGCCACCGCGACCAGCGCCCACAGGGGCAGGCCCAGGACGACCGGGCCGACGGTGCCGGGCGGCAGGTACCAGGGGACGCCGGCGAGGACGATCACGCCGAGCCCCACCCAGGGCCAGGGTCTGCGGATCGGCTCTCGCCGACCCGGGCCGGCCTCCTCGGGCGGCCGACCGCCGCTCGTCGCAGACATCCGCACTCCTGTTCTGTGCTGCGGCGGAACGGCCGCCGCGCGCTCCGGTGCGCGGCGGCCGTTCCGGCGAAGGGACGGGGGCGTAGGGCCGTCGTCACCCAGTGTGACGACCACCGGCGACGGCGGCCCGGGCCGCAGGGCGTTGCAGGGCCCGCCTCCGGTACGCGCGGCGGCGCCTTCGGGCGCGTTCCGGGGGTAGGGCGCCGCGCACGCCCGGGCGGCGCCGGAGCCTCGGCGCATCGGCACGGGACCCGCGGCAAAGACGATATTCACGGTGTCGACGAATAATGTGGGTTACCGACTGGTTACGTCAAGGAGGCGTCGAACAACCGTGACGCGCTGGAAATGGACCGCGTGCCCCGTTCGGGGGTGGAAACGCGGAGCGGGCGCGGCGCCGGCGGACCTGCCCGGTCGGCGCGGGCCCGGCTCGGCTCACAGCGGTCCCAGTACGCGGCTCGGGTCGGCGTCCAGCGCGAGCGTCTCCAGCACCTCCGAAAGCCGCCGCTCCTCGTAGCGGAAATGGGACTCCATGATCGCGGCGATCCCCTCAAGATGGCGGTCCAGCTCCGCCGGGGGCGCCGACCGGTCGACGGCCTCCCGCAGCCCCGCGAGCAGGTGCGCGATCATCGAGTGGTCCTGCTCCAGCCGGCGCAGGGTCGGGCGCAGCCCGGGGTGCCGGGCGGCGATCGCCGGGAACAGCTCGCGGTCCTCGCCCGCGTGGTGACCGGTCAGGGCGCTGCAGAACCCGTGGCAGAAGAGCAGCAGGTCGCGGGCCGCGGGTTCGGCGGAGCCGCCCGCGGCCAGTGCCTCCCGCGTCACGCGCAGCGCCTCGCGCAGCCGTTCGTGGACGGAACGCAGTTCACGGCTCCAGGCGACAAGCCTGGTCTTCTCGCCCTCACTCACAGGAGCGGGGCGAAGGGCGGCGACTCGGCATGCGTCGCGACTCCTTCGGTCCGGCGCCTCCATGCCTGGCACTGCCTGCCACCGGCACGCGACGCTGCCGGGAGCATAGCAGCGGCCGCGCTCCGAGCGCGGACGGTCCATGACGGCGCGCCGGGGCGCCGCTCCGGTCCCGCCGGTGCGGCGCGCCGGGCCGGGCGCTCGACCAGCTTGGCCGTGACCGCCTCGCCCGGGTTCGCGGCGATGGCCCGGCGCGGCTCGGCGCGCACGGGAAGCGTGTGGCTGCCCTCGCCCGCGGCCGTGAACGAGCCCTGGAACGCCCGGCCGTCGAGGACCCCCTGCACTGACTAGCGGGATCGGCCCCGGAGCCCGTCGAGCTGGTCGGCCAGGTCCGCCAGGCCCTCGGCGTGCAGGTCGAAGCGGTCCGCTGAGGCGGGCGGGTCGCCGACGGGGCGGGCGACGTAGGCGGTGCGAAGGCCCAGCGCCTGGGCACCGCGCAGGTCCCAGGCGTGGGCGGCGACCATCATCAGCCGCTCCGGCGGCCGCCCGGACACGGTGACGGCCAGCCGGTAGACTGCCGGGTCCGGCTTGTAGGCCCGGGCGTCTTCGGCGGACAGGGCCTGGTGCCAGCGCAGCCCGGCGTGGGCGTCGAGTTCCAGCAGGGCCGTCCGGCTCGCGTTGGAGAGTCCGATCAGCGGGAACCGTTCGGCGAGCCGGGCGAGCCCCGCCGCGGCGTCGGGCCACGGCGGGAGCCGGCGGCCGGCCAGGGCCAGCGCCGCCACGGCGGCCGGGTCGCCGACTCCGGCGGCGTCGGCGACGATTCGGGCGGCTTCGCGGTCGAGGGCGTCGCCGGCGGCGTAAGGGCGGGCGCCGTCCCGGATGCGGCGCTGCTCGCGCTCGATGTGCCCCTGCCACAGTGACAGCAGGCGCTCGGCTCCGGAGTCGTCGAGCGAGGGGTCGAGTCCGCGGATGCCCGCGCGGAGCCCGGCGGGTTCGTCGACGAGTGTGCCGAGCACGTCGAAGACGAGGGCATCGATGTCCGGCACCGGCATGGGCGGTCTCCCCGAAAGAAGCGGTGGGCGCGGGCCGCGGCCGCCCTTCTCCGCCCGCATGGCCGGGGCGGGTCGAACCGCGTCGCTGTAAGGACTAAAGTGGCTTTTAACAGAACCTAGCGGGAGGCTCCCAGCCGATGCAAGTTGCCTTGGACGACTACGTGTGGGCGGCCGGGGTCGCGACCGAACTGGTCAACACCTCCGCCGAGGTGTGGCGGGGCGAGGACCGGCTGCCCGACGCGGCCGCCCTCGCCGCGTTCGCCGACCTGCACGGCGACCGGTCCGAGGACGGGGCCCCCGGCACGCTGTCCGAACTGGCCCGCCGCGTCGGCGCCGCCGACCTCCGTGCGGTCCACGCGCTCCGGGCGAACGTGCGGGACCTGATCGACCACCCCGACCGCGGCCGCCTCGTCGCCGGCGCCACCGCGCTCACCCGGCCCGCCCGGGGCGCCACTTTGGTCGCCGACCCCGCACACCGGAGCCGCACGCGCTGGGCGGCCCCGCTCCGCGACGGCGCGACCGTGGCCGAGGCCCTGTCGCTGGTCTGCGGCGTCGGGATCCTCGGCGCCGTGCACACCCTCGGCGAGCAGCGGTTCCGCCCGTGCGGCGCACCCACCTGCCGCGGCGTGTTCATCGACACCACCCGGCCCGGCCGCCGCCGCTACTGCATGCCCGGCCTGTGCGGCAACCGGGTCAACGTCGCCAACCACCGCGCCCGCCGAGCCGCCGCGGACCATCGCCGCCCCGGCACCGAATGACCCGCTGACAGGCGACCGCCGGT
Source organism: Streptomonospora halophila (assembly GCF_039542725.1). Taxonomy (NCBI): domain Bacteria; kingdom Bacillati; phylum Actinomycetota; class Actinomycetes; order Streptosporangiales; family Nocardiopsidaceae; genus Streptomonospora; species Streptomonospora halophila. The sequence goes on from NZ_BAABIK010000002.1 coordinate 245,903, forward strand.
CCGCCCGGTACGTCGCCGGTCGAGGCGCCTCAGACCGGGACCGCCTCGATGGCGCTGAACCCCGCGGCCAGCGGGACGACGTCGGACACGGCGAAGCCCGATGCGGCGCAGAGGGCGTCGAAGTCGTCTCGCGTGCGCTCGCGGCCGCCCACGTTGACCAGCATGTTCAGGTCGGTCAGGTACAGGCCGGAGAACCCCTCGGGCGGGACGGTGGCGGGCAGCACGGGCTCCACGATGAGCAGCCGGCCGTGGTCCGGGACCACCGCGCGGACGTGGGACAGGATCGTCGCCGCCCGCCGGTCGTCCCAGTCGTGCACGATGCTCTTGAGCAGGTAGACGTCGGCGCCGGCGGGGACGCCCTCGAAGAAGTCGCCGGCGGCGACGGTGCAGCGGTCGGCGACGCCGGCCTCCTCCAGGCGCCCCGGCGCCTGCGCCGCGCCTTCGGCCGTGTCGAACACGGTGCCGCGCATGCCGGGGTTGGCGCCCAGCACGGCGGCGATCAGCGTTCCGTCCCCGCCGCCGATGTCCATGACGGCGGCGGCGGAGGCGAATTCGTAGCGGGCGGGCAGCGCATCGGCCACGCTCCGGGTGCCCTGGCTCATCGCCGTGTTGAACAGTGCGGACAACTCCGGGTCGGTGCCCAGGTGGCTGAAGAAGTCGGTGCCGAACATGCGGTCGAACGAGGTCTCGCCGGTACGCAGGCTCTCGTCGATCCCCTCCCAGGCGCGCATCATCGCCGGGTCGGTGAACATCCGGACCATGCCGCGCACCGAGTCGGGGCGGTCGCTACGCAGCAGCGCGCCCGCGCCGGAGACGCCGAACCGCCCGGGCTCCTCCTCGGTCAGCAGGCCCAGCGCCGCGAGTGCGCGCATCAGCCGGCTCGCCGACTGCTGCGGCAGCCCCAAGTCGCCCGCCAGGTCCTCCGCCGACCGCCGACCGTCGCCGATCAGGTCGACCAGGCCGGTCCGCGCCGCCGCCCCCAGCGCGTGGGATGCCATGTACCCGAGCATCAACCGCATTACCGCCCGCCGCTGATCGGCGGCTTCATCTCCGTTCGCCATCGGACGAGCCTAGCCGCGCCCGGACGGCCGGTGCCAGAGCCGGCGCCGCCGCGCCTGTGCCGGGGCCGCTTGCGGCCGTGGAGCGCGCGGTTCCGGCGGGTGCACCGCGGACGCGGTCGGGTCCCGGCGGACCGTGCCGCAGGAGGCCGCCGAGGACCTGCTGACCTGAGCCCGGCGCCCGACCTGCCCCCTCCTGCGCTCTGACCGGCGGGGACGCGAACCGGCCCGAGAACCCGGACCTCCCGGCCGCGGGCGGGTCGCAGCGGGTCCGAAGCCATCCGGTACCTTGCCGAAAGGCTCATACGGGGGGATCCACGTCCATCTCGGCCGGGAGTGATATATGCGTGTTGCCATCATCGGGCAGGCGGCCTTCGGAGAAGCGGTGCTCCGGCGGCTGCAGGAGGACGGCGTGACCGTCGCCTGCGTCGCGGCACCGGAGCCGGCCGGCGGCGGCCGGGAGGACCCCCTGTGGACCGCGAGCGCGGCGGCGGGCGTCCCGCGGGTGCCGACCAGCAGCCTCAAGGAGCCCGGCGGCCTCGTGAAGTGGAAGGAGTTCGAGGCCGACTTCTGCCTCATGGCGTTCGTCACCGAGCTTCTGCCCGAGGACGTGTTCACCCAGCCCGAGCACGGAACGGCGCAGTACCACCCCAGCCTGCTGCCGCTGCACCGCGGCAAGTCGGCGATCAACTGGGCTGTCATCAACGGGGAGAAGGAGACCGGCCTGAGCGTGTTCTGGCCGGACGACGGCATCGACACCGGTCCGGTCCTGCTGCAGAAGCGGTGCGAGATCGGGCCCGACGACACCGTCGGCAGCCTCTACTTCGACCGCCTCTTCCCTCTGGGGGTGGACGCCATGTCCGAGGCGGTGTCGCTGGTGGCGGCCGGCGACGCACCGCGCATCGAGCAGGACCACGCCGGCGCCACGTTCGAGCCCGCGTGCCGCGACGAGCACGCCGAGATCCACTGGCACCGCCCCGCCCAGACTGTCTACGACCTGGTGCGGGGCTGCGACCCGCAGCCGGGCGCGTGGACCCGCTTCGACGGGGAGAAGCTGCGGTTCCTCGACTGCCGCCTCACCGGAGAACAGCGCCCCGGCATGCCCGGCCATGTCCTCGACGTCGACGACGACGGCTTCTCGGTCCGGCTCAACGGCGGCGTGCTGCGCGTCGGGCGGGTGCGCCACACCCGCAGAGGCAAGCTCCCCGCCGGCGAATGGGCCGCCCACGTCGGCCTCTCCAGCGGGTTCCGCTTCCGCTAGGGGCACGCCTCCCCCGCGCTCCGCCCTGCCGCCGGGCGTGCGCGGGACGGCCCCCGAGCCCCGGCCCGCCGCGCAGGGCCCGGGGCCGGGCGCGCACGGCCGCGGGCCGGGCCGGCCCTCGACTTGGGCAGCCCGGAGTCGACGACGTCCTGGAAGGTCACGCTTCCCCGCTCGGCGACGAAGTCGACGATCTCCAGCGCCCTGCCGGCGGACTTGACCTTCTTCGCCGGATGCTCCGCTGCGGTCACCGTCGACCCCCTCTCCCGTGCGAGCGCCGTCGCCCCAGCCTAGGCCCGCCCGAGCCCCGCCGGCCGAGGGGCCTGCACGGCAGCACCGGTGCGGGGCGCGGCGGCGGCGCGGTGGGCGGCCGGAGCTCAGGCGGACTCGCGGACGACCAGTTCGGTGGGCAGCACGACGCGGTCGCTCTCGCGCTCTTCGGGCGGGGTGAGGACCAGCCCGACCATGGCGGTGGCCTGTTCGACGACCGGGTGGCGGACCGTGGTCAGCGGCGGGTCGGTGAAGCTCGCGGCCTCGATGTCGTCGAAGCCGACCACCGCCACGTCGTCGGGCACGCGGCGCCCGGCCCTGCGCAGCGTCTGCAGGGCGCCGATGGCCATCAGGTCGTTGGCGGCGAAGACCGCGTCGAGGCCGGGGTCGTCCTCGAGCAAATGGCGCATCGCCGTGGCGCCGGAGGCCCGGGTGAAGTCGCCGACGGCCACGATCGCGCGGCGGTCCGCCGAGCGCAGCGCGTCGCGGTACCCGGTGAGCCGGTCCTGCCCGGCGGTCATGTCCTGCGGCCCGGCGATCGCCGCGATGCGGCGGCGGCCGACGCCGCTCAGGTGCCGCACGGCCTGCTCGGCGCCGCCCACGTTGTCGTTGTCGACGTGCGGCAGGTCCACGGCAGGGCGCCCGTAGGAGACGGCGGGCACGTCCATGCGCGCGACGGCGCCCGGAAGCGGGTCGGCGCCGTGCATGGACAGCAGCATGACCCCGTCGACGTGCCCGCCGGAGACGTAGTCCTCCACCCGGGCCTGGGCCTGCGGGGAACTGGCCAGCATCAGCACCGCCTGCTTGCCGGCCGCCTCCAGCTCACTGCTCACGGTGCGCACCACCAGGGAGAACAGCGGATCGTCGGAGAAGACGCGGGTCGGCGGCTCGGAGACGACCAGGGCGATCGAGTCCGTCTGCCGGGTGACCAGGCTGCGCGCCGCGGAGTTGGGGACGTAGCCCAGTTCGGCGACGGCGCGCAGAACGGCGTCGCGGATCTCGGGGTCGACGGTGGTCCGCCCGTTGACCACACGCGACACCGTGGCACGGGACACCCGCGCGCGAGCGGCGACCGCCTCCAATGTGGGACGTCTGCTACCCAATGATCCTCCCTGCCGCAGCCGGCCGCATTGCCGGGGAGCGCTCTCTGACGTGGACCGCCGCTCCGAATGTTCCCTGGTTCGCCAACGCGGCCGGCGCCACCGCCTCCCACCCCGCCCCGGCGATCGCGGAACGGCCGCGTGCGGGCGCGCCGACGCGCTCGCCCGGCACCGGGCGGCCGGCCGGCTCGGCGGTTCTACCGCGCGTTCCCATCATTCCAGTTCGCGCCCCTCTTTCGGAAGAAGAAGGGGTTCGGCACCCCGCGCACCGGTCCGCCCGAGCCGAATCCGAATGCCCGACCCGCCTTGCCCGCCCGTGTGAAGTGTGCCATGTTCGGTATGCGAGAGAGCGCTCTCTCGCCAACGCCTGCCACCACCCCTTCCGGGGTCTCCGCCACACGGGTCCGCCGAAGCACCCGGGGCGGAAAGGCACCGCGACTGACCGATCCATCCCCCACCTGCGAAACGTATGGAAATGCGACACGTAAGGAAAGAGGTCAGAATGGAGAGCAACCGGCCCTCCAGGAACCGGCGCCGGCGCAGACTCCTCGCCGCCCTCGCCGCGTTCGTCCTCCCGATCTCCATGGCGACCACGGCAAGCGCCCCCGCCCAGGCCGACCTGCCCCCCGACCCCGAGGGCTGGAACCTGGTGTGGAGCGACGACTTCAAAGGCCAGGCCGGCTCCCTGCCCGACGCCGACGACTGGATCGTCGACACCGGCACCTCCTACCCCGGCGGTCCGGCCAACTGGGGCACCGGCGAGATCCAGACCTACACCGACAATCCCGAGAACATCGGCCTGGACGGGCAGGGCAACCTGCGCATCACCCCGCGCCGCGACTCCTCGGGCCAGTGGACCTCGGCCCGGATCGAGACCCGGCGGGCCGACTTCAAACCCGCCGACGGCGAGACCCTGCGCATCGAGGGCCGGATCCAGGTCCCCGACGTCACCGGCCAGGAGGCCCTCGGCTACTGGCCGGCGTTCTGGGCGCTGGGCTCGCCCTACCGCGGCGAGTACTGGAACTGGCCCGGCGTGGGCGAGTTCGACATCATGGAGAACGTCAACGGGATCGACTCGGTCTGGGGCGTGCTCCACTGCGGGGTCTCCCCCGGCGGACCGTGCAACGAGACCCAGGGGCTCGGAGGCAGCCGCGCCTGCCCCGGCTCCACGTGCCAGTCGACCTTCCACACCTACAGCTTCGAGTGGGACCGCACCGGCTCCTCCAGCCAACTGCGCTGGTACGTCGACGGACAGCAGTACCACAGCGTCGACCAGGGCCAGGTCGGCGCCTCGGCGTGGAGCGACATGACGAGCCACGCGGGCTACTTCATCCTGCTCAACGTCGCCATGGGCGGCGCCTTCCCCGACGGGGTGCAGGGCAGCGCCACCCCCACCGGCGCGACGCGGCCCGGCGAGCCGATGGTCGTCGACTACGTCGCCGTGTGGGAGACCGGATCCGGCGACGGCGGCGGTGACGACGGAGGTGGCGACGACGGAGGTGGCGACGGCGGCGGCGTGGACGCCCGCTCCACCATCCAGGGCGAGGACTACCAGGGTCAGTCGGGCACCGCACTGGAGACCACCTCCGACTCCGGAGGCGGGCAGAACGTCGCCCAGCTCGCCGACGGCGACTGGCTCCGCTTCGACGGGGTCGACTTCGGCTCCACCGCCGCGCACCAGTTCAAGGCCCGGGTGGCCTCGGGCGCGGCGGCGGGGGTAAGCGGCCTGGTGGAGGTCCGGCTGGACAGCCGCACCGCCGCACCGGTCGCGAGCTTCGCCGTCGGCAACACCGGCGGCTGGCAGAGCTGGCGCACCGTCCCCGCGAACATGGACGCGGTGAGCGGGACCCACACCGTCTACGTGACGTTCTCCAGCGGCCAGCCGGCCGACTTCGTGAACCTGAACTGGTTCACGTTCTCCACCGCCTGACCCCGCTCGCCGGGGAACCGCGCGACGGCGACGGCCGCGCGGTTCCCCGGCTCCCCCGCCGGCCCCGGTCCGCGTGCCCGCCCGCCGACTCCGGCGGGCGGGGCCCGTGTCCGCGGCCGCGGCCGCGCAGTCGCAAGCGGAAGCCCGCGTCAGGCGGGCGCGTCCGAGGCCCACAGCGCACGCGCGCTGTCCAGGTGCGCGCGGTAGCGGGCATAGCCTTCGGCGTAGCGGGCGCTCGTCTCGGTGCGGGGGGCGATCCGCTCCCCCTGGGCGAGCCAGCGCGCCTCGTCGGGCGCGTCGCCGAGGGCCCGCCAGGCCGCGGCCGTGGCGCCGCGCACCCCGATGGCGTCGTCGGAGGGCAGGACCACCGGCCGCCCCAGGACGTCGGCGAAGACCTGCATCCACGCGCGCGAGCGGCTTCCGCCGCCGCAGACGGCCAGCTCGCCGGCCAGACCGGCCGCCTCCAGGCAGTGCCGGGCCGCGTAGGCGATGCTCTCGCAGACCGCGCGGACGACGTCGGCGCGCTCGGTACCCAGGTTGACCCCGGTGAGCTGGCCGCGGGCCCAGGGGTCCACGAACGGCGCCCGCTCGCCCGACTCCGCCAGGAACGGCAGGGCCGACACGCCGCGGGCTCCGGGCGGGCTCGCCTCCAGCAGCGGCTCCACCTCGCCGATCCCCAGGCCCAGCAGGTCCAGCAGCCAGTCCAGGCCGGCCGTGCCGACCATGGCCGGCATCGCGCGGGAGAACCGGTCCGGCCGGTCGGTGCACAGCCACATTCCGGCGGGTTCGCCGCCGGGCTCCACGTCCACCCGGTCGGCGACGACCTGGCAGGCCAGGGTCGTGCCCACGGTGAGCAGGCCGTCGCCGACCTCGCTGAGCCCGCTGCCGAGCAGGCAGGCGGGCAGGTCGAACGGACCGCCGGTCACGGGGGTGCCCTCCGGCAGGTCCAGCAGCCGGGCCCCGCGCCGGTCGAGGGAGAACAGGCGGTGCGGCTCGGCGGGCTCGGGCAGCAGCCGGCGCCACCGCTCGACGCCGCACTCGGCCAGTGCCTCGGAGTTGTAGGTGCGGGTGCCCACGTCCAGGAAGGGCAGCGAGGCGTCGGAGGCGTCCACGGTGATCTCGCCGGTCAGATGCTGGGCGATCGCGTCGACGCAGTAGCCGGCCACCGCGGAGCGCTCCAGCGCCTCGGGCTCCTCGCGGTCCAGCGCGGCCAGCAGCGGGCCGTGGGCGCCCGGGAACATCCCCTGGCCGGTCAGCCGGTGCACCCGCGCCATGGTGCCGTCCTCGTACCACCGCCGCACCAGGTCGCCGGCGCGCCCGTCGAGCCAGGAGACGGCGCGCCGGGTGGGGCGGCCGTCGGCGTCGCGCAGCCAGAGCCCGTCGCCCTGCCCGGTCAGGGCGACGGCGGTGACCGGTTCCGGCCGGGCGGCGGCGACCTTGCGCACGACCGAGGAGACGGTCGCCAAAACCTCGTCCAGCTCCTGCTCGACCCGGGCGCCGCCGCCGCGGTGCAGGGTGGTCGGCTCCTCGGCCTCGGCCACCGCGCGGCCGTCGCGGTCGAAGACGGCGGCCTTGGTCACCGTCGTGCCCACGTCGACGCCGATGATCATGCGCGCACCTCCCGCACCTCGGGGTTGGCCAGGTGGCGGGGCGCTTGGCCGCGCAGATAGCGACCCACCTCACCAGCGACGATACGCGCAGCGCGCTCGGCGGTCTGCCGGGTGGCGCCCGCCAGGTGCGGGGTGGTGACCACGTTGTCCAGCCCGCGCAGGGGCCAGTCGGCGGGCGGCGGCTCGACGTCGTAGACGTCCAGCGCGAGCGCGCCGAGCCGGCCGCTGTGCAGCGCGTCGGGCAGCGGCGCGTGGTCGAGCAGCCCGCCGCGCGCCGTGTTGACCAGTACCGCGCCGCGCGGCATGAGGGCCAGCCGGTCGGCGTCGATCAGGTTGCGGGTCTCCTCGGTCAGGCGCGCGTGCAGGCTGACCACGGTGCAGGTGGAGAGCAGCTCCTCCAGCCCGACCAGGCGCACGCCGTCCTCCTCGGCCGTGGCTTTGTCGGTGTAGGGGTCGCTGACCAGCACGTGCGCACCGAACGCGCGCAGGATGCGGGCGACGATCCGCCCGATGGCGCCGTAGCCCACGAGACCCACCGCGGTGCCGTCCAGCTCGACCCCGGCCTGGTCGTAGGCGTAGAAGTCGCCGCGCCAGCGGCCCTCGCGCATCTCGGCGTCGGCGGCGGGCACCCGGCGCAGCGCCGCGAGGATCATCGCGATCGCGTACTCGGCGGCCGCGGTGGCGTTGCGGCCGGGTGCGTAGGTCACGGCGACGCCGGCGCGGGTGGCCGCCTCCAGATCCACGTTCACGGGCCCGCCCCGGCACACCGACACCAGGCGCAGGCCGGGGCAGGCGTCGATGACCCGGGAGGTCACCGGTGCCATCTGGGTCATGCAGACCTCGGCCCCGCGCAGGGCCGCGATCACCTGCTCCTCGGTCCCGCTGGCCTCCTCGACTCCGCCGACGGGGCCGAACGGCTCGACGGGCCAGGGCAGGTGCAGCCGGGTGGCCTCCAAGGGCTCCAGCCGATCGGCGCCGGTCTCCTCCTCCAAGGCGGTCACCAGCAGGTCCGGGCTGACGAAGTTGTCACCCGCGGCCAGTACTCGCATGTCGGCTCCTGTTCGAGTTCGCGTCGTCGATACCCCGTCGGGGGGCTGCGGATTCGGGGACGAGGCCGTCCGCCGCGGCTCAGGCCTGTTCGTAGTCGCTGATGCGGGCGACCTTGGCCGCGCTCGCCGACTCGGGGTCGAAGACGTGGCCGATCCACTCGGTGACGATCCGCTTCGCCAGCTCGGGCCCGATCACCCGGGCCCCCATCGTCAGCACCTGGCAGTCATTGGACTTGACCGAGCGCTCGGCGGAGTAGGAGTCGTGGGCGACGGTCGCGCGCACCCCGGGGACCTTGTTGGCCGAGATGCACATGCCGATGCCGGTGCCGCACACCAGCAGGGCGCGTTCGACCTCGCCCGCGGCGACCGCCTCGGCGGCGGCGATGCCCAGCAGGGGGTAGGCCCGGTCGTCGGCGGCGTCGGGGACGCCGAGGTCGCGGACCTCGGCGATGCGCCCGTCCGCGCGCAGCAGGTCCCGCAGCTCGTTCTTCAGCGCCACTCCGGCGTTGTCGGCCGCGACGGCGATCTTCATGGCGTGCTTCACCGGCTTTCGGGGTCGTTGTCGGCGGGCGCGGAGCACCGGGCGTCGAGGACGCCGCCCACGGCCCGGGCCATCAGCGCCAGCGAGGTGGCTCCGGCGTCGGCGTGGCCGAGGCCGCGTTCGCCCAGGCGGGCGGCGCGTCCGCGCTTGGCGGGCATGTCGGCGGTGGCGCGGGCGGCGGCGGTGGCGGCGGCCGCGGCGGCCGACCAGGCGGCCGCCAGCGGCGCGCCCGCGCGCGCGTGCTCGGCGAGGATGTCGCGGAAGGGGGCGAGCGCGTCGAGCAGGGTCTTCTCGCCGACGGCGCCGCCGCCGAGCTCGCAGACGGCGTCGAAGGCGGCTTCGACCGAGGGGGCGACCAGTTTCGCGGTGACCGGCGCCGGCCCGGCTTCGGCCAGCCCGCCGCCGATCTCGGTGAGCAGCAGCCCGTAGAGGGCGCCCGATGCGCCGCCGGCCGCGTCGGCCAGGGCCGTACCGGCCAGCAGCAGCGCCCGGCCCGCGTCCTCGGCGCTGTAGCCGGGGCCGGAGCGGCGGGCGGCCGCGGCGGCCGCGCGCAGCCCGCGGACGATGCCCTGGCCGTGGTCGCCGTCGCCGGCGACCGCGTCGAGCCGGCCGAGCTCCTGCTCGTTGTCCTCCACCGCGGCCAGCGCCGCCTCCAGCGCCTCGGCCGCGACGCCGCCGCCGGTGCCCGGTCGCGCATCGGCCGCGCTCTCAGCGGACGAGGACGCCGAGCCCGCGCGGGAGGCGGTCCGGGGCCGGGGCACAGCGGGCTCGGCGACGGGGGTCAGGGTGTAGGCCGGGCTCTGGCACGGCTGGTCGTAGAGGTCGGCCAGTTCGTCGTCGAGCACCATCAGCGACAGCGACAGCCCCGCCATGTCCAGGGAGGTCACGAACTCGCCCACCTCGGGGCGGTGCGCGGCGACCCCTTCCTCGGCCAGGCGGTTGTGCACGCGGGAGTAGCAGACGAACAGGTCCTCGTAGGGGGTCTGGCCCAGACCGTTGAGCAGCACGGCCGCGCGTGCGCCGCCGGCGGCTTCGGGCAGCTCGGGCAGCAGGGTGTCGACGAGCACGTCGGCCAGCCCGGCCGGGTCCTGCGCGGGCACGCGCCGCAGCCCGGCCTCGCCGTGGATGCCCAGTCCCAGCTCCATCGTGCCCGGCGCCACGCTGAACAGCGGCTCGTCCTGGCCCGGCAGAGTGCACCCGCCGAATGCGGCGCCGAAGGTGCGGGTCATGGCGTTGGCGCGGGCCGCCACGCGGGCGACGCCGTCGAGGTCGTAGCCGCGTGCCGCGGCGGCCGCGGCGATCCGGTAGACGAAGAACCCGCCGGCGACTCCGCGGCGCTGCGCGGCCTCCTCCGGCGATCCGCTGGCGACGTCGTCGGTCACCAGCACGGTGCGGGAGTCGACGCCCTCGGCGGCGAGCCGGCGGGCGGCCAGCCCGAAGTGCATCACGTCGCCGGAGTAGTTGCCGTAGCTGAAGAACACGCCCGCGCCGCCGTCGACCGCCCGCGCGGTGCGGTAGACCTGCTCGGCGCTGGGGCTGGTGAACACGTCGCCCACGACGGCGGCGTCGACCAGGCCCGGACCCACCAGGCCCGCGAAGGCCGGGTAGTGGCCGCAGCCCCCGCCGATGACCACGCTGACGCGGCCCTGCTCAGGGGAGCGTGCGCTCATCACGCCGTACGCGTCGGGCACGGGCGCGACCAGCCGGGAGTAGGAGCTGCACAGGCCCTCCAGCCAGGAGGTCTTGTATGCGGCGGGGTCGGCCGTGGACATCAGCTGCTCCTCGGGGCCTCGGCGCGGCCGAGCAGCCGCAGCAGCCGGGCGCACACGTCGGCGAGGTCGCCGGCCTCCTCGGCGGCCAGCGCGAGCGCATCGGGCGCCGGACGGTAGCCGGGGGCCTGGTTGGGCAGCGCGACCACGGTCATCTCGGCGGCGTGGGCGGCCCGGATGCCGTTGGAGGAGTCCTCGACGGCGGCGCAGTCGATGCCCTGCCGGCCGATCCGCGAAGCAGCCTCCAGGTAGACGTCGGGGTGCGGCTTGCCGCGCTCGACCTCGGCGCTGGAGACCGTGGCGCTGAAGCGGTCGACGAGACCGTGGCCGCGCAGCACGGCGTCGATGAGCCGGCGCGGCGCGGAGGAGGCGAGGGCGATGGGCACCTCGGCGCTGACGGCCTTCACGGTCTCGCGCGCACCGGGGAGCAGGTCCACGCGCTCCTGCTCGAAGGCCCCCACCATGCCGTCGACGACCGCGCGCTCGGTCCCGGCCTCGCTCTCACCGGCGCCCGACATCCGGTTGAGGTAGTGCGCCCACTCGCGCGAGCTCATGCCCTGGACGGTCGCGGTGTCCTCGGAGGTCCACTGCGCGCCGTGGCGGGCGGCGTAGCCCGACCACATCTCTTCCCACAGGTGGTCGCTCTCGATCAATACGCCGTCGAGGTCGAACACCACGGCGCTGAGTCTGCTGCTCATCGCATCCTCTCATCCACCTTCATGACATGTATGGCGTTAAATTAACACGATGAAAGTTATTTAGCCATGCCCCGGTGTTACCGCTCGGGTCGGCACCGCTCCGCCGCCGGACCTGTCGCCTCCGGGGCGCGGCCCCGCTCCGCTAGCGTCGGACGAGCAGTGCAGCATCCAGCAGCCGGCCGACATCGAGGACAGGGGTCCCATGAGCACCCGACGCGGCGAATCCCGCCCCCAGGAAGCTCGCCAGCAGGCCATCGCCGAGTTCGTCGCCAAGCAGGGCTCCGCGACGGCGGTCGAGCTGGCCGAGCTGACCGGCGTCAGTGTTATGACGGTGCACCGCGACCTCGACGAGCTGGCGCGGCGCGGCCTGCTGCGCAAGTTCCGCGGCGGTGTCTCGGCCCAGCCCTCGACCGTCTTCGAGAGCGACGCCGAGTACCGCCTCAACGCGCGCATCGACCAGAAGCGCGCCATCGCCGCCCGCGCCGTGGAGCTCGTCGAGCCGGGCGGCTCGGTCATGCTCGACGACTCCACCACCGCACTGCAGCTCGCGACGCTGCTGGAGCCGCTCGCGCCGCTGACCGTGGTCACCAACTACCGCCGCACCATCGACGAGGTGTGTGCGATGAAGGACGTCCGGCTCATAGCGCTGGGCGGCGACTACTTCCGCACCCACGACTCCTTCAACGGCCTGCCCTGCACCGAGGCCATCGCCTCGGTCAGCGTCGACACCGCGTTCCTCAGCACCTCGGCCATGACCGCGGCGATGACCTACCACCAGGAGCAGGAGATCGTCGTGGTCAAGCGGGCCATGCTCGCCGCGGCCGCGACCAAGGTGCTGCTCATGGACTCCAGCAAGATGCCGCGCACCGCGCTGCACCACCTGGCGCCGGTGGACGCCTACGACCGCGTGATCGTCGACGACGGCGTCGATCCCGTCCTCCTGGCGGAGCTGCGCGACCGCGTGGAGGTGGAGGTCGCGACGACGAATCACTAGTTAACGCCTTGCGTGTTAATTTCACGCGAGTTATGTTTCCTCGTGTGGCGAAGGTGAGACCCGGATCACGCGCGGAGCCGATCACGACGCAGGTCGCGGTGCCGCGCGGATGCGGGGGCTCGGCTTGTGTGCGGGCCCCGGCCCGCACCCCCGCACGCCGCCCCGCACCCGGCCCGCCCGCGGCCGGCTGGTGCGGGGGGCGAGGCACCGCCAATCCGCCCGCACCGAGCGGGTGCCGGGACGCGCCGGACGACTCCGGCCCCCGGCCCCGCTCAGCGCGGCGGGCGGATCCCACCCCCTGCGAGGAGAGACCATGAAAGAGTCGGCGACGTCCCGTCAGCCGCAGCACCCGCCCGCCAGCCAGCCCGAGCCCGCGTCGAGACCGCTGAGCGGCATCGAGCGGATCGGCATCCCCAAGCCGCTCTTCTGGGGATTCGTCGCCGTGCTGATCTACATGGTCGGCGACGGCGTCGAGATCAGCTACCTCACCGACTACCTGCAGCAGCCCGACGGCGGCGGCCTCGCCGGCGAGCAGGCGACGTTCGCCACCGTCACCGTCTACGGTGTCGCCGTGATGCTGGCCTCCTGGCTGTCGGGCACCCTCTCGGCGATCTGGGGCCCGCGCCGCGTGATCTGGCTGGGCGCCGCGTGGTGGGTCGTCTTCGAGGCGATCTTCCTGTTCGCCGCCATCCCCTCCCAGAACTTCGCGTTCATCGTCTCCGTCTACGGCATCCGCGGCTTCGCCTACCCGCTCTTCGCCTTCGCCTTCCTGGTCTGGGCGCAGACCACCAGCCCCGAGCGCATGCGCGGCTCGGTCGCCGGCTGGTTCTGGTTCGCCTTCACCGGCGGCCTGCCCACGCTGGGCGCCGGAGTGGCTGCGCTCGCGATCGGGCCGCTGGGCTTCTCGCTCTACGACACGCTCATCCTGTCGCTGGTGCTGGTCGCCGTCGGCGGCGTCCTGGGCTCCTTCGCCGTGCGCGAGCCCAACGGCCTCAAGCCCATCGCCGACGAGTCGGTGGCCAACCCCACCAGCTACCGCCGGCTGCTGGAGGGCGTCGACATCCTCTGGCGCGACCGCCGCACCCTGGCCGGGGGGCTGGTGCGCATCGTCAACACCGCGCCCCAGTACGGATTCTTCGCGATGTTCCCGTTCACGCTCGGCAGCGCGGGCGGCAACGACGGCTTCCTCAGCCTCGCCCAGATCGCGACGCTGACCGCGGCCGCTTACGGCTCCAACATCGCGGCCAACCTGTTCTTCGGCGTGTTCGGCGACTACTTCGGCTGGCGCCGAACCGTGACGTTCTTCGGCTGCCTGGGCTGCGCCGTGGCCACGCCCCTGTGGTACTTCACGGCGGTGGCCACCGAGAGCTTCGGCATGACCATCACGCTGGGCTGCGTCTACGGCGTACTGCTGGCCGGGTTCGTGCCGCTGTCGGCGCTGATGCCGTCGATGGTCCAGCACAAGGACAAGGGCGCGTCGCTGGCGATCCTGAACTTCGGCGCGGGCGGCGCCGCCTTCGTCGGCCCCATGGTGGTCACCCTGGCCTACCCGCTCGTCGGCGGCGGCGGTGTCGCGGTGATCTTCAGCTGCATGTACCTGGCGGTGGCCGTGCTGTCCACGCGGCTCAAGGACCCCAGCGACCCGGGCGAGAAGCGGTTGGCCGCCGCGGCGACGGCCGAGGCCGCCTGACCCGGATCGACGACCGCGAGGGCCCGCCGGCGCACGAGCGCCGGCGGGCCCTCGCGCGCGCATGCGCCCCTGCGCGCCGGTCCCGGCCGCGGCAACCGGTGCGCACGGCCGCCTCTAGCGGACCAGCGGGAGGAAGACCGTGTCGACGATCTCCTCGATCACCTCGGGTGCGACCGGCCGCAGCGTCATCATCGCCTCGCCTCGCAGCAGGTCGAAGGGGAGTGCGGCGATCCGCGGCGTGAGCTTGGCCGGATCGAGCTCGCCGCGCTCGACGGCGCGCTCCATGATCTCGTCGCTTCCCGAGCGGCGTCCGGCGAGGACCGTCCGGCGCAGCTCGGCGAAGCTGGTCTCGGTCTCGGCGAAGTAGCCGGCGAGCAGCAGGCTGAGCTGGGCGAGGTAGGGCCCCCGCTCATTCAACTCGGTGAGGGTGGCGATCAGGTCGCCGCGCAGGGACCCGGTGTCGGCCGGGGTGACCTGCTGGGCGGCATCGCGGCGCACGACCGCCGCCTCGACCAGCTCCTGCTTGTCCGCCCAGCGCCGGTAGAGCACCGGCTTGCTGGTGCCGGCTCGCTGGGCGACGGAGTCGACGGTCAGGTTCGCGTACCCGCGCTCACTCAACTCGTCCCAGGCCGCTTCGAGGATCGCCGCCTCGAGCGCTTCGCCGCGCCGTCGTCCCACAGCACTCCTTAGAAACTTTGACGTTTCTTATGCCCTACCCTACCCTGCTCAATAAGAAACCAAAACGTATCCTAAGGGTAGCCCGGCATCGTCGCGGGCCCATAGCAAGGAGTCCTCAATGCAGCAGAGCAGGGCCGAAAGCACAGACCCCGGACTGCATACGAGATGGACCGGGCGGGTCATCGGCCTGGTGGCCGTGTTGGCCATGGTGAACTTCGTGGTCGACTCGGCCATCAACGCGCCGCTGCTCGTCCTCCCGACGATGCTCGACCATTTCGGTACCGACCAGGCGGCGTGGCTCAACGCCACCGCGATGCTGGCGGGAGTGATGTGGGCGCCCCTCCTCGGAAAGAGTGCCGACATCTACGGCAAGCGCAGGGTGCTCGTGCTGACGCTGCTCCTCAGCTGCGCGGGCGCCCTCGTGTGCGCCGCGGCCCCCAGCATCTGGGTGTTCGTGCCGGGGCGCATGCTGCAGGGAGCGGCTCTGGGCGCCATGTTCCTCTCCGTCGCGATCGTGCGGAGCGTCTGCGCACCCCGCATCGCAATGATCATCGTGGGCATCGTGACCTCCGGCTCCGCGGTGCTCAACATCGCGTCCCGCTTCCTCATCGAGAAGTGGGCCGCGGAGTTCGGCTTCCAGATCCTGTTCCTCATATCGGCCTTCGTCGCGGCCGCGATGGCCGTCTGCGTGCGCGCCCTGATCCCCGAATCCCTGGTCAAGACACCGGGCAGGATCGACGTCGGCGGCGCGGTCCTCCTCGGCGGCGGTCTCGCCGCAGTGCTCGGCTACGTCAGCCTGGGCTCGGACGCCGGCTGGCTCGCCGTCGGCCCGCTGGCTCTCCTCGCCGGCGGCGCCGCGGCATTGGCCCGGTGGTTCCTGGTATCGAGTCGCAAGCCCGACCCCCTGATCGACGTCAGGAACCTCGGCGGGCCGCTGGTGCTCACGCTCCTCGTCGTCTTCCTGGGGACCGGCGCCTACCAGAGCACGCTTCAGCTCCTCCCCCTCATCGCCGACGTCTCGGCGGATCAGCAGCTCGGGTACGGACTGGCCGACCAGGGATCGATGGCACTGCTGCTCGCGGCGCCGACGCTCGGAGTCATGCTCGGAGGTCCGGCGGCCGGATGGCTTGCCGCGCGCATCGGACCGGCCGCGACGCTGGCCGGGGCGGTCGTGTTCGGAACGGTGGTGACCCTCGGGATGCTCGTCGGCGCCTCCCAGCTCCCCGCCGCGCTCGGCGTCGTGTTCCTGCTGGGGATCACGGTGGGAGCGCTCGGGACGTCCGGCTTCAACATGGCGGGGAGCTTGGCGTCGCCCGAGCGGCAGGGCATCGTGTCCAGCCTGGTCATGGTCATGGTCTCGATCGGGTCGGTGGTGCTGAACTTCCTGGGCGCAGCCGTGCTCAGGTCGACCGCCGTGGTCGTCGACGGTGAAACGACGAACTCGGCCACCGGCGTGTTCAGCTACATCGGGCTCGCTTCCGGCGCGTTCGCGGCCGCCGCGGTGCTGGCCGTCGTGCTCGTGCGCAGCACACGCCGCAGCCGCAACTCGCCGGCTCCCGACGTCGAGCGGGATTCGGCGTGACGACCCGGTGCGGCGCACCTCTGACGAGGCCGGCAGAAGCCGGCGCCTACCTCGCGAACAGGGTGACCCGCGTCGGTCGCCGGATGTCTCACAACGGCCTTGGGAGTTGACGAATGGGCATAAGAACCGCACCGAGAGGAACGGTCCTGGTTTCCGGCGCGAGCATCGCGGGTCCCGCCGTTGCGTTCTGGCTGCACCGGTACGGATTCGCGGTGACGGTGGTGGAGAAGTCCACCGGACTGCGCAGCGGCGGGTACCCGATCGACGTGCGCGGCACCGCGGTGGAGGTGGCGCGCCGGATGCACATCCTGCCGCGGCTCCGGGAAGCGCATGTCGAGTCGCGCCGGGTGACCTTCCTCGAGGCCGACGGCGGCGAGGCGGCGGTGGTGCATCCGCAGGCGGTGGTCGGCGGAGTCGAGGGACATGACGTCGAGGTGCCCCGCGGTGATCTGACCGACGTCCTCTACGGGGCCGTCCGCGACGATGTGGAGTTCGTGTTCGACGACTCCATCGACGCGCTCGCCGAACACGGGCACGGTGTCGACGTGACCTTCCGCAGCGGCGTCCAGCGCAGCTTCGACCTGGTCGTGGGCGCGGACGGGCTGCACTCGCACACCAGGGAGCTCGTCTTCGGCCCCGAGCAGCGGTTCCACCGCTACCTGGGGTACTGCTTCGCCGTGTTCACCATGCCCAACACCTTCGGGCTCTCCCACGAGGTCCTCCTCTGGAACGCTCCCGGAAGGGCCGCGGCGCTCTACGCGGTCGGCGACAGCAGCGAGCTGCACGCGTTCCTCAACTTCGCCCGCCCCGAACCACCGCACGAGGCGCTGCGCGATGCCGAGGCGCAGCGCGACCTCGTCGCCGCCACCTTCGCCGGCGACGGATGGGAGATCCCGGCCATGGTCGCCGCCATGGGCCGCGCGAACGACCCGTTCTTCGACTCCGTGAGCCAGATCCGCATGCCGGCCTGGTCCAGCGGCCGGGTCGCGCTCGTCGGCGACGCCGCCTACGCCCCGTCGTTCCTGACCGGGCAGGGGTCCAGCCTCGCCCTCGTCGGCGCCTACATGCTCGCCGGATCGCTGGCCGCCCATCGCGGCCACACCGCGGCCTTCGCCGCCTACGAACGCGACACCCGCGGATTCGTCGAACTGAACCAGGCGCAGGTCGGTGAAGGCGACGCGGCGCTCTTTCCCACCACCGCCGACGCCCTCGAAAAGCGCAACGCCAGGCTTCGCGGCCTGACCGCCTTGCCGCCGCGAACCGGGCGCCCCGCGCACACGGCCCTCACGCTGCCGCCCGAACAGGGTCCATCCCGACGTGGCGCAGACCCGCACGGCGGCGGAGACGACCGTGATGGACGCGCCCTCGGTGGACGTGCCCGCTAAAGGGTGCGGCAGTTGACGGTCTCGGGATCTCGGTCCCGCCGCGTGAGCGCCGGGGCCGGACCCCGTGCCGGCACGGGGTCCGGCTCCGGCCGCGGGTCTAGGAGCGGTCGCCTCCGTCGAAGGGCGGCTCGCCGGCCTCGATCTCCTCGCTGATGGTCCTCCAGAAGTTCAGCGCCGCGTACTCCAGCTCCAGGCCCAGCCGCAGCGTGACCATCCGGGACGCGATCTCGGAGCGGCCGCCGAAGCGCTCCCGCATCCGCTCGTAGACCCGGATGCGCTCGCGGTGCTGGCGCTGCTGGTCGACGGCCAGGCGGGCGACGTCCTCGTGGTCGGCGAACTCGTTGAAGAAGAGCTTGATCTCGGCGACGTCGCGCAGCTCGAAATGCTGCTCCGTGGGCTCGCCGAGCCAGTCCCGCAGCGCCTTGCGCCCCTCCTCGGTCACGGAGTAGGTGCGGCGCCGGCGCCCCGCCCCCTCCTCCTCGGACTCCAGCAGCCCGAGCTCCTCCAGCCGCTTGGGCTCGGAGTAGAGCTGGGCGTGCGGGAAGTGCCAGAAGTAGCCGACCGAATGGCCGATCGCGCGTTTGAGGTCGTAGGACGTCGACGGGCCGCGCATGGCGATCATCCCGAGCACGACATAGGAGGTCGTCGAAAGGCGCGCTGTTGACACGCCCCAGAGCTTACCGTACGTTGGCGACCATCTGATCTATATGATCTGTTTCATACGGTTGCTGGAGGGGTGCATGGACCTCGGAACAGTGCAGAGCCGGACGGCCGAGCGCTACCCGGACCTGCGGGCGGTGGGCGGCCCGGTCCCGCTCACCCACCGCGAGTGGGACGCCCGCACCGACCGGCTCGCCCGCGTCCTCGCGGCGCACGGGGCCGGCCGCGGCGACCGGGTCGCACTGCTGATGGGCGGCGGCGAGCCGCTGGCCGGCCTGCACCTCGCCGCGCAGAAGATCGGGGCGGTCTCGGTGCCGCTGTCGTTCCGGCTGGGCCCCGAGGAACTGGCCTACTGCCTGGCCGACGCGCGCCCGGCGCTGCTGGTGACCGACGCCGCCACCGAGGCGACCGCCGACGCCGCGGGACTCCGAGCAGCGGTTCCGCGGCTGCACTCCGCCGCGGGCGGACCCCCCGGCGCTCCCCCGCCCCCCGGCACGGTCGAGCACGAGGCGCAGGCCCAGCCGGACGGGCCGCTCGGGGTCGCGGTCGGCGACGACGACCTCAGCGTCATGCTCTACACCTCCGGCACCACCGGCCGCCCCAAGGGTGTGCCGCGCACCCACCGCGCCGAGCACAGCTCCGCCGTGGCCCACCTGCTGCAGACCCGCCCGGGCCCCTTCAGCCGCACCCTCGGTGTGATGCCGATGTTCCACACCATGGGCCTGCGCACACTGCTGGCCTGCCTGGTCGGCGCCGGCACCTGGGTGCCGCAGACGCGGTTCGACGCCGAGGAGTCGCTGGAGCTGATCCACCGCGAGCGCGTCGACTCCCTCTACCTGGTGCCCACCGTCTACTGGAGCCTGCTGCGCACCGGGCGCCTGCACGAGGCCGCGAGCGTACGCAGCCTCGCCTACGCCGGAGCCGCGATGACGCCGGCGCTGGCGCAGGGCCTGGTCGAGGCGCTGGAGCCGGCCGCCTTCGTCAACCACTTCGGCAGCACCGAGATCTACACCTTCTCCATCGGCCCCGACGTCGCCGCGAAACCGGGCTCGGCCGGGCGCGCCGGGGTGTTCGGCCGCGTCCGCCTCGTCTCGCCGCAGCCGGGGGCCTCCGCCGAGGACGAGGTGGAGCGCGGCCGGACCGGGCAGATCGCGGTCAGCATGGACAATCCCGAGGCGTTCGGCGGCTACTGGCAGCGGCCCGACGCCGACGCCGCCTCCATCCGCGGCGGCTGGTACTTCCCCGGTGACCTCGCCGTGCAGGACGAGGACGGCGACCTGTGGGTCAGCGGCCGCGTGGACGACATGATCAACTCCGGCGGCGAGAACATCTACCCCGACGAGATCGAGGACGCGCTGATCCGCTGCCCCGCCGTCGCCGAGGTCGCGGTCGCGGGCCTGCCCGACGACCGCTGGGGCCAGGCGGCCACCGCCTTCGTCGTGCCCCGCACCGGCACGTCTGCGCAGGACGCCGTCGACGAGGTCGTCGGCTACCTGCGCGCGGACTCCGGGCTGGCGTCGCTGAAGCGCCCCAAGCGGGTGGTGGCGGTCGCCGAGATACCCAAGTCGGCCGTGGGCAAGCTCCTGCGGCGCCGCCTCACCGCCGGCGACTTCCGCGCGCTGGCCGAGGCGAGCACGGAAAGGGGGCGCTGACCCGTGCCGTCGCAGACACCCGACCAGCAGACCGCGCGCGTCGAGGACCCCGCACTGCTGTGCGGACGGGGCCGCTTCCTCGACGACCTCGACCCGCTGCCGGGCACGCTCACCGCGACCGTGGTCCGCAGCGACCACCCGCACGCGCGCATCCGCGGCGTCGACCTGAGCCGGGCGCGCGCCCACCCGGGCGTGGCCGCGGTGGTGGGCCCCGAGGAGGTGGCCGAGGCGCTGCGGCCGTTCCCGCTGTCGGTGAAGACACCGATGGACTACTACCCCGCCGGCACGGACAAGGTCCGGTTCGTGGGCGAGCCCGTCGCCGTCGTGGTGGCCGCCGACCGCTACACCGCCGAGGACGCCGGGGAGCTGGTCCGGATCGACTACGAGCCGCTGCCCGCCGTCGTGGACGTCCGCGCCGCGATGGACGGCGACGCGCCCCTGCTGCACGAGGCGGCCGGCACCAACGTCGCCACCGACCGCACGTTCGACTTCGGCGACGTCGACGGCGAGTTCGACCGCGCCGAGCACGTGGTGCGGGGCGAGTACTCCTTCCCCCGCTACTCCTCGACCCCGATGGAGTGCTACTCGGTCGTCGCCGAGTGGCGCGACGAGGCCGACGGGCCCTCCGTCACCGCCTGGGCGAACTTCCACGGCCCCTTCTCCATGGTCCCGGTGCTGGCGGGCGCGATCGGCGTCCCGGCCTCCCGCGTGCGGCTCGTCGTGCCCCCGGACAACGGGGGCAGCTTCGGCATCAAGGCGGGCATCTATCCCTACGTGGCGCTACTGGCGCTGGCCAGCAGGCACGCCGGGCATCCGGTGCGCTGGACCGAGGACCGCGTCGAGCACCTGCTGGCCTCCTCGGCCGGCTCGGACCGGTCGATGGTCTTCGAGGCGGCGGTCGACTCCCAGGCGCGCATCCGCGCGCTGCGCGTCGACCTCGTCGACAACGTGGGCGCCTACCTGCGCCCGCCCGAGCCCAGCACCCTCTACCGCTGCTTCGGCAACATCACCGGCGCCTACGGCATCGAGGCGGTGCACCTGCGCTCCCGCGCCGTGGTCACCAACAAGACCCCCACCGGCCTGAACCGGGGGTTCGGCGGCCAGCAGCTGTACTTCGGCCTGGAGCGGCTGGTGGACGAGACCGCGGCGCAGCTGGGCCTGGACCCGGCGGAGATGCGGCGCCGCAACCTCGTGCCCGCCGACGCCTTCCCCTACGCCACCCCCTCCGGCGGGGTCTACGACTCCGGCGACTATCCCGGCGCCTTCGAGCTGCTGCTGAAGAACGCCGACTACGAGGCGCTGTGCGAGCGCCGCCGCCAGGCGCGGGAGAACGGCGAGTACCTGGGCCTGGGCATGGCCGCCGTCGTCGACCCCTCGGCCACCAACATCGGCTACGTGGGCCTGGCCACGCCCGCCGAGCAGCGGGGGCGCGGCAAGTCCGGCTCGACCGAGCACGTGCGCGTCAGCGTCGACGTGAACGGGACCGTCTCGGTGCTGCTGGGCACCGTGCCCCAGGGGCAGGGGCACGCGACGGTCGCCCGCAAGGTGGTCGCCGACCAGTTGGGGCTGCCTCTGGACCAGGTGCGGCCGATCGTGGAGATGGACACCGCGACCACGCCCTGGACGGTCAGCTCCGGCAGCTACTCGTCGCGCTTCGCGCCGCTGCTCACCAGCGCCCTGGTCGAGGCCGCCGAACGCCTCGCGGCCACGGTGCGCGCGGCCGGCGCGGTGCTGCTGGAGGCCGAACCCGGCGAGGTGGAGCTGGCCGGGGGCCGGGTGCGCCTGCGCGAGGCCCCCGACGACGCCGTCGAGTTCCGCCACGCCGCCGGCCTGGTGCACTGGGACCCCGGTGCGCTGCCGGAGGGGGTCTCGGCCCGGCTGTATGAGGAGGCGGCGTTCACCCCGCCCGAGTCCAAGGCGGCGGGCCGCGACGACCGGATCAACTCCAGCCTGTGCTACGGGTTCGTCGCCGAGCTCGCGGTGGTGCGCATCGACCCCGACACCCGGCGGATCGAGCTGACCGACGTCTACACGGTGCACGACGCCGGGACCGTGCTCGACCCGGTCCTGCTGGAGGGGCAGGTGCACGGCGCCCTCGCCCACGGCCTGGGCGGCGCGCTCTACGAGGAGCTGCGCTACTCCGCCTCCGGCCAGCCCACGGCGGCCACCTTCATGGACTACCTGTGCCCCACCAGCGCCGAGGCCGGCTACCGGCTGCACAGCGACCACATGCAGACCCCGTCGCCGCTGACGCGGCTGGGCGCCAAGGGCTGCGGCGAGGGCAGCAGCATGAGCCTGCCCGCCGCCGTAGCCAACGCCGTGGCCGACGCGCTGTCGCCGCACGGCGTGCGGATCGACTCGCTGCCGCTGCACGGCGACGTGGTGCACCGGCTGCTGGAGGACGCGCCCTAAGCGCCGCCCGCCGAGACCGCACCGCCCCCGCCGCGGACCACCGTCGGCCGCCGAACCGGCCCGGCGCCGCGACACCGAAGAAACCGCAGAAGTGGAGAACCGCAATGCCGCTCACCGGAGGCGAGATCCGGCTGCACCACGGCCACGACGGCCGCGTTGCCTACCTGACCCTGGACCACGGGCCCTACAACATCATCACCTGGGAGACCCGCCAGGTCATGGCCGACCGCTTCGCCGAGATCGACGCCGACGACCGGGTCCAGGCCGTCGTCGTCCAGGCCGAGGGGGAGCACTTCTCCTCGGGCGGCGACATCGCCGGGTTCATGGAGGTCGACCCCGTCGACTTCACCGACCTCGGCCACAACGTCACCGCGCCCGCACGCAGCGCCAAGCCCGTGGTGTGCGCGGTCGACGGCTACTGCTTCGGTGTCGGGCTGGAGCTCGCGCTGTCCTGCGACATCCGGCTGGCGACCGAGCGCAGCCGGTTCGCGCTGCCGGAGATGCGCCTGGGCATGATCCCGGGCTCGGGCGGCACCCAGCGGCTGGCCCGGCTGATCGGGCTCTCCCGCGCGAAGTACCACGTTCTCACCGCCGAGCGCATCACCGGCCGCGAGGCGGCCGACTGGGGTCTGGTGGCCCGGCTGCTGCCCGATGCCGACGGGCTTGGCACGGCCACCGAGGAGCTGGTGGCCACGCTGCTGGGGTTCTCGCCGCTGGCGGCCCGCACCGCCAAGGAGGTGCTGGACAAGGGCGTGGACGCCCCGCTGTACAGCGGCATCGAACTGGAGCGCAAGGCCTACGCGATGCTGCGCTCCAGCCGCGACTTCGCCGAAGGGGTGGCCGCGTTCCGCGAGAAGCGCTCCCCCGAGTTCCAGGGAAGGTGATCGGCGGCCATGAAGCCGGCTCCGTTCGACTACGTCCGCCCCGCGCGGGTCGAGGACGCGGTGGCCGAGCTTGCCGCCGCCGACGGCGGCGGCAAGGTCATCGCCGGCGGGCAGTCGCTGATGCCGGTCCTGGCGATGCGGCTGGCCCGGCCCGAGACGCTCGTCGACGTCAACGCGATCGCCGAGCTCGCCGACGTCCGCGAGGAGGACGGGGCCCTGCGCATCGGCGCGACGGCGCGCCAGCGCCGGCTGGAGCGGGAGCCGGGCGGCGCGGGCGTCCCGCTGCTGGGCATGGCGCTGCCGTGGGTGGGCCACCGTGAGCTGCGCAGCCGGGGCACGGTGTGCGGCAGCCTCGCCCACGCCGACCCCGCCGCCGAGCTGCCCGCTGTGGCGTGCTGTTTGGACGGCGTGCTGACCCTCGCCGGCCCCGCCGGCGACCGCGACGTGCCCGCCCGCGACTTCTTCACCGGCGCCATGACCACGGCGCTGGGGCCCGCCGAGGTGGTGCGCTCGGTACGGCTGCCGCGCGCGGCGCCCGGCGACGGTTTCGGCTTCGCCGAGGTCGCCCGCAGGCACGGCGACTTCGCGCTGGCCGGGGTCGCCGTGCACGTCTCCCGGTCGAGCACCGGCGGCGGCGCCGGAGTCGCCCGGGCGTCGGTCACCGCGTTCGGGGTCTCCGACCGGCCGGTCACGCGCGACGCCGCCGCGCTGCTCGCGACCGCCGACCCCGGCGGGGGCGGCGCGGCCGAGGCCGCGGCGCGGCTGTCCGCGCCCCTGGCCCAACTCGCCGAGGAGGTGGTCGACACCGCGGGCGACGCCCACGGCTCGCCGGGCTACCGCAAGCGCCTCTTCGCCACTCTGGCCGCCCGCGAACTGGTCCGGGCCTACCGCCGCGCCGAGCGCGGCACAGCGGAGGTGAGCACATGAGTAGCGCCGAGTCCCGGCCCGGCGCGGGCGGCCGCGAGGCGGCCGGGCCGCGCCCGGTGCGCGCGGCGGCGCACGACGGCGTCGACGTCGCCATGACCGTCAACGGCACGCCCGTCGAGCTGCACGTGCCCGCCCGCCTGACCCTGCTGGACGCGCTGCGCGAGCGGCTGGGGCTGACCGGCACCCACACCGGCTGCGAGCACGGGGTATGCGGGATGTGCACGGTACTGGTCGACGGGGACGCCGCGCGCGCCTGCCTGCTGCTGGCCTGCCAGCTCGACGGCGCGGAGGTCGTCACGGTCGAAGGGCTGGGCCGCCCCGACGACCTGCACCCGCTGCAGGCGGCCTTCGGCCGCAACCACGCGCTGCAGTGCGGGTTCTGCACTCCGGGGTTCCTGATGAGCTCCTACGACCTGCTCTCCCACGAGCCCGCCGTCGCCGAGGAGGACCTGCCCGAGCAGCTGTCCGGCGTCCTCTGCCGCTGCACGGGCTACCGCAACATCGTCACCGCGGTCGCCGAGACGGCGCGCGCCTACCCCGGCGGGCCGCCGGCTCCGGGCAACTGCGCCAAGCGCGTGCTGACCGGGCGCGGCGGCCCGGGCGCCGGTGCGCCGGCCGGCGCCGGGGGCGAGCGGGTCCCGGCCGCCGAGGCGGGCGCGGAGGACGTCGCCATCCGGCTGCCCGACGCCGAGCCGACGGTCACCGTCGACCTCACCAGCGAGCTGGCGGTGGACGAGGACCGGCTGTGGCGGGTGCTCGACGACGTGCGGACCCTCGCGCGCTGCCTGCCGGGCGCCGAGCTCACCGAGGAGCTGGGGCCCGACCGCTACGCAGGGCGCGCCCGGGTGGCGGTCGGCCCCGTCAAGCTCTCCTTCACCGGCGTCGCGCACGTGCTCGAACGCGACCGCGAGCGCGGCCGCGTGCACGTCGTCGCCCAAGGCCAGGACACCGGCGGCGCCCGCACCCAGGGCGACGTGGTGCTGACCCTCGACCGCGCCGACGGCGGGCTGACTCTGCGCGCCGCCGCCGACGTCTATCTCACCGGCCGCATCGCCCAGTTCGGGCGTGCGCTGGCCGGTGACATAAGCCGCCGCATGTTCGAGCAGTTCGCCGAGTCGCTCGAACAGGCCGCGGCCGCCGGCGCCGCCCCGGTCCGTCCGGGGGCGGCGCCCAGTGCCCTGGGCCTGATGGCCCATGCGCTGCGCCGGCGGGTCCGCGCGTTCTTCGCGCGCATCACCGGGCGCGGCGAGGAAGGAGGAAGGCGATGACTCCCCCCGCAACGGGCGCGCCGCAGCGCCCCGCAGCACGCCGGCGCATCGTGGAGCCGGCACCCCCCGGCCCGCGCGGACCGCGGGCGTTCGTGCGCAACCTGTCGGTGGCCTCCGCCGGCAGCGCCCTGGTGGCCGCGATCTTCGGCTGCACCGGGCCGGCCCTGATCATCATCGACGGCGCGTCCGCCAACGGGCTCAGCCCCGAGCAGACGGCGACGTGGATCTTCGGCGTGTACGTGTTCGGCGGCCTGATCAGCCTGGTCCTGGCGACGTATTACCGCCAGCCGGTCGTGGGCGCCTACAGCATCCCCGGCGCGGTGCTGGCCGTGGGCGCGCTCGGCAGCCACTCGTTCGCGGAGATGGCCGGAGCCTACGTGGTGGCCGCGCTGCTGGTGCTGGTCCTGGGCCTCAGCGGCGCCGTCCGGCGGGTGATGTCGTGGCTGCCGCTGCCCATCATCATGGCGATGATCGCCGGCGCGCTGATCAACTTCGCGGTCGGGGTGCTCGACGCCGGCCGGGAGGCGCCGTGGATCGTGGCGGCGGCCGTGGCGGGCTTCCTCGTCTCGACCCGCTTTCTGCCCCGCGTGCCGGGCGTGCTCGGCGCCCTGGTCTGCGGAGCCGCAGCGGCCGCCGCCACGGGCGCGTTCGGCGCGCCCGCGACGGAGGTGGCGCTGACGGCGCCGCAGCCGGTGGTGCCCGGGTTCGACGCCGGAGCGGTGCTGGCGGTCTCGGTGCCGCTGGCGGTCCTCATCGTCGGTGCGGAGAACGCCCAGGCCATCGGCGTGCTGATCACCGAGAGGTACCGCCCGCCGATGAACGCGATGACGATCGCCAGCGGCGTCTTCGGGCTGCTGGCCTCACCCTTCGGCGCCCACAGCGCCAACATCGCCGGACCGATGACCGCCATCTGCGCGGCGCCGGGCAGCGGCCCGCGCGCGGGCCGCTACACCGCGGCGGTGGTCAACGGGGTGCTCTTCGCGGCGTTCGGCGTGCTGGCCGGGGCGGCCGTCGGCCTGGTCACCGCGCTGCCGTCCCAGCTGATCTCGGCTGTGGCGGGCCTCGCGATGGTGACGGTGCTGGTGAGCGCCCTGCAGCGGGCGTTCTCCGGCGGACGGTTCCAGATCGGCGCCTTCTTCGCGCTGGTCATCGCGATGAGCGGGGTGACCGCGTTCGGGATCTCCGCGCCGTTCTGGGCGCTGGTCGGCGGCGTGCTCGCGTCCCTGGTGCTGGAGACCGGGCACTTCCGCGGCCGGGACCGGGAGGGCGCACTGGGCGCCGACGAGACGGACGGGCACGAAGGCGCGGAGAGCGCGGACGGCGACGAGGCCGGGGCCGCGGCCCCCGCTTCGCCTGGGAAGCACGGGCGCGACGAGCGCTCCGCGTCCGGCGAGCGGCCGGAGCCCGCTCGCGAGTGACGGCGGAGGGGGCGGGGACCGGTCGGGCCCCGCCCC
This sequence comes from Streptomonospora halophila, assembly GCF_039542725.1. Classification (NCBI taxonomy): domain Bacteria; kingdom Bacillati; phylum Actinomycetota; class Actinomycetes; order Streptosporangiales; family Nocardiopsidaceae; genus Streptomonospora; species Streptomonospora halophila. The sequence continues at coordinate 272,772 of NZ_BAABIK010000002.1, forward strand.
CGCTCGGCGGGTCCGCCGGCAGGCGGAGCCGTGCGGTCTGGACGCGGCGCCGGAGCCGGGCTCAGCCGCAGGCGGTCCGGCCGCGCTGTGCGCCGGTCAGTCGCACTCGGGGCCCTCGCGCCACAGCCCGTCGGCCGTTCCCTGTTCCAGGTGGCGCGCGTAGGTCGCGACCTTGGCCTCGATGACGCCGAGGGACTCCTGCAGCTGCGCCACCTGGCGGCGGACCTTCGCCTCGTGGCCGCGCAGCAGCGCGAACCGCTCCTGTTCGGTGCCCGGCCCCTGCCGGACCAGCTCGACGTAGCGCCGGATGTCGGGCAGGGACATGCCGGTCTCGCGCAGTCTGACGCAGACCCGCAGCCACTCCACCTCGCGATGGGTGAACATCCGGCGCCCCGCGCTGTCGCGGCGGACCGGATCGACGAACAGGCCCTCCTGCTCGTAGAAGCGGAGCGTGTGCGCGGACAGTCCGGTGCGGGCGCTCACGGTCCCGATGCTGAGCGTCTCCTCGGTGACGGCCATGCCGCCAGCCTACGCGGTTGACTTCGAGTCGACTCGAATTCGTAGCGTCACCGGTACAGCGATCGAAGGGACGCAACGTGACGAAGACATGGTTCATCACGGGTACCTCCTCCGGGTTCGGGCGCCTGCTCACCGAGCGGCTGCTCGCCCGCGGCGACCGGGTCGCCGCGACCGCCCGCAGGCCGGAGGCAGTGCAGGACCTGCGGGCCGAGTACGGCGACCGGTTGTGGAGCGCCCGGCTCGACGTCGAGGACCGGCACCAGGTCCAGCAGGCCGTCGACGAGGCGTTCGCGGCCCTCGGCACGGTCGACGTCGTCGTCAACAACGCGGGCCACGGCGTCTTCGCGTCGGTGGAGGAGGCCTCCGACGAGCAGATCCGCCGCGTCGTCGAGACCAACCTGCTCGGCTCCGTCCGGGTGATCCGCGCCGCGCTGCCGCACCTGCGCAGGCAGGGGCACGGACGCATCCTCCAGGTCTCCACGTCCGGCGGGCAGACGACCTACCCGAACTTCTCCTACTACCACGCCTCGAAGTGGGGCATCGAGGGCTTCTGCGAGACCGTCGCGCAGGAGATCGCGCCCTTCGGCATCGGCCTCACCATCGTCGAGCCGGGAGCCACCCCCACCGGGTTCGGCGGCGCCCTGGCCACGGCGCCGGTGATGCCGGAGTACGACGCGGGGCCCGCGGGCGACACGCGCCGGGCGCTGGCGGAGGGCACCTTCCGGCTCCCCAACGACCCGGAGCGGATCGCCCAGGCCATGATCGACTCGGCCGACGGCGAGACCGCGCCGCTGCGGCTGCCGCTGGGCAGCGACACCTACGCCCACGTACGGGCCTCGCTCACGGCGCGCCTGGCCGAGCTGGACGCCCACCGCGACACCGCGCTCTCGGTGGCGGTCCAGGAGGACCCGGCCGGCATCTGACCGGGTCCGGAGCCAGGCGGACGCCCGCTTGGCTCCGGCGCTCCGCCTGCGCCGCGGCGCAGGGTGCGGGTGCGCCGCGGCGCAGGCGGAGCGCCTCACGCGTCCATCGCGTCCGCGGCATCGGGGGCGTTGGCGGCGTTGGCGGCGGGCGTGCCGCCGGCGTCGGCGGGAGGGCCGGCCTCCCAGCGCAGCAGGTCCCCGGGCTGGCACTCCAGCGCCTCGCAGAGCGCGGCGAGCGTCGCGAAGCGCACCGCCTTGGCCCGGCCGTTCTTGAGTACCGCCAGGTTGGCGGGCGTGATCCCGACGCGCTCCGCCAGCTCGCCCACGGACATCTTCCGCTTGGCCAGCAGCACGTCGATGTCGACGACGATCGGCATCAGATCACCTCGTCGAGCTCGGCCCGCATCCGATCGGCCTCGACGTCGCGTGCGATGGCCTGGGCGAGCAGCATCCGCAGCACGAGCACGATGAGGGCCACGCCCAGGATCGCCACGCCCAACCCGCCCAGCAGCAGGACGACGCCCGGGGCCACGGCCTCGCCCGGCGCCAGCAGGAACCCGAGCGTGAAGACCAGCAGGGCGGCCGCGACGAACGCGCCGATCACGACGTGCACGTAGCGGAATGCGGAGTCGGAGAAGACCGTTCCGCGCCGGACCATCGTCACCAGCCGCCACACGCAGACCAGGACGACCTGGACCGACACGGCCCCCAGGACCACGATCACCAGGAGCGGTATCCGCAGGTAGGCGTACTCCGCAGCGAGCCCCTGCAGATCGGCGGCCAGCAGCGGCACCATCACCGCCTCGAAGAAGACCGAGCCCGCGAGCAGCGCTGCGAGCACGGCGCGCAGCGCAAGCACCGTCAGTTTTCCCATCACCCCTCCTTCAATCGAATGACGATAATAACCTATCGAAACTCGATAGATGCGGCAACCGGTCGAGGCGGTCTGCACGACGGCTCGCGCGCGTGGCGACCACAGCTCGGCCGGCCGCCAGGCGGCCGGGCCGGTGCTGGAAGATCGGGGTTCGTCCGCACGCGGATCACTCCGCGCCCGCGGTGAAGCCGGTGCGGCATGAGCCGCCGGAGCGTGCGGGCGTCCTCGGCGCCGGCGTGCACCCTGGAGTCGCCGGTGCCGGTGAGATGCCAGGGGCCGCGCGCGTCTCCGGCGGCGCGGCGCATGCTCGACGAAGGGTCGGCGAGGGCGCTGCGCCAGGCTGGACGCGGACGTGGAGGGGTGGAGGAACGCGCGGAGCCGCAGGCCCGGCTCGGTGCCCGGGCCTGCGGTGCAGCCGGCGCGGGGCGCCGGGGCGCGGGCGGAGCGCGCCCGCGCGGCCGCCCGGCCCTCAGACGCCGGTGATCTCGTTGGGGGCCTCCGGCAGTGCGGCCTCCGTGCGCACCTGCCCGGATCCGAGGTCGACGGCGTAGAGCCGCTTCTCACCCGGGTCGGTCACGTAGGCCGTGGCGCCGCGCACGAACAGTGTGGGGCGCGGCTGCTGCCACTCCAGGGGCTCCCGCCACTCCCCGATGACCGGGAAGGAGTCGGTGACCTCGGCGGCCGCGGGCTCGATCACGTGGACCGCGCCGTCGGTGCCCAGGACCAGCGCCTCGCCGCCGGGCCCCCGGCCCAGGGAGCGGAAGCTGTAGCTGGTGCCCAGGTCGACGAGCTCCAGCGTGTGCTCGGCGGTGTCGAGGACGGACACCCGCTCGGGGCGCTCCAGCTCGGCTTCGGGGTCGGTCTTGTAGTCGCCCAGCACGTAGCGGGAGTCCTCGTGCCCGGCCTGGTTTCCGATGCGGCCGTAGCCGTCCGGGCTGTCGATCTTGGTGAACCCGCCGCCGGAGTAGACCAGCGCCCCGTCCTCGCAGCCGAACAGCAGGGCCCCGCCGCGGGCGGTCGCCTCGCCGTGCACACCGGGGCACCTCTCGTTGCGGGCGGTCTCCTCGCCGTCGGCGTCGAGGATGCGGACGCCGGTGCGCTCCTCCTCGTCCCCGATGGTCGTCGCCAGGCCGCCGCCCTCCAGCGCGACCGCGACCCCGTGGTGGGCGTGCTCGGTGGTGTGGGTCTCGGCCTCGGGCAGCCCCTCCCCCAGCTCGCCGGGGTCGAAGGAGGTGACCTCGCCGGAGCCGTCGGCGAACAGGACCGTCTTCCCGGCGTGGCGCACGACGTGGCCGGGCTTGGACGCCTCGAACTCGGCGTCGGTCAGCTCGGCGCCCGCGGCGTCGAGGACGCGGAAGCCCGATGACGTCGACACGAGCACGTGCCGCCCGTCGCCCGCCGGGTTGAGCCGGTTGAACCCGTCCAGCCGGAGGTCCTCGACGACCTCCAGCGTCGTGCCGTCGATCACGTAGACGCCGCCGTCGTAGGTGGCGACGAGGGCGTCGTCCACCTTCGCGGCCGTGTTGGCGGCCTCCTCGGCGCCGCCGTCCGGGCCTGCGGCCTGGCCGCACGCGGTCGCGGCCAGGCCGAGGGCCGCCACGGCGGCCGGTACCGACAGCGCGGCGCGTGATCGGCGCCGTCGCGGTCGGCGGAGTTCGTCTCGCATGGGTGCCTTCCGTTTCTCTTAGGGGACGGGGGCCGCTGGGGCCGCCCTTTCGTGCGGGGGTGCGGGGGCGGAGTCGCCGGGGTCCGAGCGGCTGCGGGCCCGCTCAGCCGGTGAGGGCGTCGGCGATGTCGTCGGTGTTGCTGCGCGCCATCTGCAGGTAGGTCGCGGCTCCTCCGCCCTCGGCGGTGAGGGACTCGGAGTACAGCGGCACCACCGCGACGTCGACTCCGGCCTCATCGGCCATCACCCGGGCCAGGCGGTCGGGTCTGGAGGAGTCGGCGAAGACCGCGGGCACGCCGGCCGCGCGGACCGCGTCGGCCAGGGACTTCAGATCGGAGCTGCTCGGCGAGGCCAGCGTGGTGCCGCTGGGGACGACCGCGCCGACGACCTCGAAGCCGTACCGCTGGGCCAGGTAGCCGAAGACGTGGTGGTCGGTGACGAGCTTGCGCCGCTCCGGCGGGATCTTTGAGAAACGCTCCTTCGCCCGCTCGTGCAGCCGGTCCACCCGCCCGCGGTAGTCCTCGGCGTTGGCGCGCACCGCATCGGCGTCGACGCCGTCGACGCTGCCGACCACCTCGTCGGCGATGAGGCCGGCAGCCCTCTCGACGCGGACCGGGTCGGTCCAGAAGTGCGGGTCGGGCTCGCCGGCGGTGTCGCCGCCGGAGAAGTCGATCGGGTCGACCCCCTCGGCGACGGCGAGGGACGAGGCGCCCGCCTCCTCGGCCGCCTCGACGTTGCGCAGCACGCCCTCCTCCAAGCCGAGGCCGTTGTAGACGACGAGCTCGGCGTCCTGGAGCTCGGCGGCCTGCCGCGCGGAGACGCCGAAGGAGTGCGGATCGGCGTTGGGGCCCATCAGGACGGTGACCTCGGCCTGGTCGCCGACGACGTTGCGCACGACGTCGCCGAGGATGTTGGTGGTGACGACGATGCCGGAGCGCTGCGCGCCGAACGCCGCGCACCCGGAGAGGGCGGCCGGTGCGAGCACGAGCAGCAGCGTCGGCAGCACGGCGGCCGCGCGCCGTGCGGGGCGGCGGGTCCGGTGCCGCCGGCCCGCGCGCGCTGGGACCGGGAGCCGCGGCTTCGCGGGCGTCGCGCTCACCATCCCGTCTCCACCATCAGGTCGGGGCTGAACGCGAGGTCGAAGGTGCGCGCCAGGCGCAGGTCGTCGTTGTAGTCGACCTCGTAGACCGCGTCGGCCGCGGGGTCGTTGACGTAGGCGCGGGCGGTGTCGACCGTGAGGGACGGAGCCGGGGAGGCGCCCGCGGTCTCGGCGTCCATGAGGCGGTTTTGCGCGGTCCTCTCGCCGGTCGCGGGGTCGTAGGCGCTCAGCCGCCCGTCCTCGCCCAGGACCAGGAGCGGCATCTGCTCGCCCGCCGCGCTCACGGCGGCGGCGGGGCCGGTGTCGAGCAGGGTCCACTCCCCCGCCGCGACGTCGAGCACCCACACGCCGTCGTCGCCCGCCGCCCCCGCGAGCACCGGGGCTCCCGGTCGGTGGTGGAACGAGCGGACGGGGTCGGCCCCCTCGTCGGGGTAGGCGATCTTCTCGGCCTTCAGGGAGCCGCCCTCGCCGGTCACGACCAGGGCGCCGTCGGAGCAGCCGATGACCGCGCCGCGCCGGGTGACCGCCTGGCCGCGCGGGTCGGGGCAGTCCTCGGCGATTGCGGCCGCGGCGGAGGCGCCGGAGCGGTCGAAGACGCGCACGGAGCCGTCCCGGCCGGCCACCACCAGCCGCTCGCCGTAGGGCAGGGCCGCCGCGCCGCCGAGGTCGGCGGCGGTGCGCACGATCTCGCCGTCCGCCAAGGCCGCGCGGTCGAGGAAGCGGATCCCGGCGCCGGAGACGAGGGCGCTGACGGCCTTGTCCGCCGCGGCCCGCAGGCCGCCGCCGGTCGCGACCTCGCCGAGGACCGCGGGCTCGGCGGTGTAGTAGTGCACGTGGTCGCCGTGGTCGACGGTCCAGGCCCCGCTGTCCAGGACGGTGGTCGAGCCGCCGGAGGAGAAGTAGGCGAAGCGGCCGTCGGTCGCGGCCTCCTCGGCTCCCGCCGCCTCGCCGACCCGGGCGGCCTTCTTGGTCGCGGGGTCGAGGGTGTGCAGGGAGCCGGCTGCGGTGTCGGCCAGGACCAGCCGCCACTGCGGCTCCGCGGCCTCGCGGGCGCCCTCGACGTGGCCGTGCGGCGCGGACTCCTCCCCGCCGGACGGTTCGGCCGCGCCCGCGCCGCATCCCGCGGCCATGAGCCCGCCGGCGGCCAGGGCCAGGGCCGCTCCGGCTCTGCTTCCCATCATCGTGTGCACTCGTACTCCTGTTCGGGGATGGTTCGGGGACCTGCCGGTTCGGGGGGCTGCTCAGGGGGCGGGCCGGAGGGGGGCGGCGCGGCTCCGGGACGCAGGTCGCGCAGGCGCGCCGCCAGGGCGGAGAGGAAGAACACGACCACGGCGACCGCCGCGATGGTCGCGCCGGCCGCGGTTCCCAGGTGCCAGGAGACGAGCAGGCCGGCGAAGGTCGCCGCCGATCCGATGAGGGCGGCGCCGAGCATCACCACGGGGATCCGCCGCGCCCACAGCGCCATCGCCGCGGGAGGCGCGATCAGCAGTCCGAAGACCAGCAGCGTGCCCACGACGTGGAAGGACGCCACGATCGCGAGGGTGACCAGGCCGAGCGTCGCCGCATGGGCCAGGCGCGGGCGCAGGCCCAGTGTCCGGGCCTTGCGGGGGTCGAACGCCAGGGCGACGAAGGCGCGGTGGCCCAGCAGGGAGACCGCCGCGGCGGCGGCCGCCGCCAGGGCGAGCACGAGGAGGTCGCGGGGGCGCGCCGCCAGCACGTCGCCGAAGAGGAACCCGGTGAGGTCGACCGCGAAGGACTGCGAGTAGGACACGATGATCACGCCGAGGGAGAGCATCCCGACGAACAGCAGTCCGATCCCGGTGTCCTGGGATATCCGGGACCAGCGGGTCACGGCGGCGACGCCCAGGGCCATCGCGGCGGCGCTGGCCGCGGCGCCGAGGAACAGGCTGACGCCCAGCAGGGAGGCCAGCGCCACCCCGGGCAGCATGCCGTGCGACATCGCGTCGCCGAGGAACGCCATGCCGCGCAGCACCACCCAGGTCCCGGCGAGCGCGCAGGCGCTCGCGACCAGGAGTCCCGCCAGCAGCGCCCGTGCGACGAATGACACCGCGAACGGTTCGGTCAACCAGTCCATGCGACGACCGTACAATGAAAATGATTATCAATGTCAATAGGGAGGCAACGTGCAGCACAGCACACACGCCGCCGTCGCGCTGCGCGCGGTCTGCGCCGCTTACGGCCCCACCACCGTCCTCCGGGAGGTGACCGCCGCCGTGCCGGCGCGCCGCGTGACGGCGCTGCTGGGAGCCAACGGGTCGGGCAAGTCGACGCTGCTGGGCGTCGTCGCGGGGGTGCACGCCCCCGCCTCCGGCGCGGTCGAGCGATTCCACACCGAGCGGCCGGCCCTGGTGGTGCAGCACAGCGCGGTCCCCGACTCCCTGCCCGTGACCGTGCGGGAGGCCGTGGCCATGGGGCGGTGGGCGCACCGGGGCCTGTGGCGGCGGCTCACCGCAGCGGACCGGGCGATCGTCGCGGACTGCATGGAGCGGCTGGGCATCGCCGACCCGGCGGCGCGTCCGCTGGGCTCCCTCTCGGGCGGCCAGCGGCAGCGCACCCTGCTCGCCCAGGGACTGGCGCAGCGCTCCGACCTGCTGCTCCTCGACGAGCCCGCCACCAGCCTGGACGCGGCGACCCAGGAGGCGATACCCGCCATCGTGGAGGACCTGTGCTCCGACGGGGTGACCGTCCTGCACGCCACCCACGACCCGCAGGCCGCGCGCAGGGCCGACCACCGCCTCCACCTGCACGAAGGCCGCCTTGCCCCCGAGGCCGCCGAGCGGGAGCACCGCGCGAGCGCGGACCGGGGGGCGGCGGTGTAGCCGACGCGGGCCGTGCAGACCCGTTGTGCGGCGGTCCCGGGTTGCCTAGGCTCAGGGTGCCCGGTCGCGCGGGGCGCCCGCCCGATCGACCGACCGGATCGACCGAGCGGGACGGCTCCGGGGCCTGCGCCGTCGGAGGGAGAGCGCCGTGCTGTTTCCCGCCTCGCTGGTCGGGAGCTACCCGCAGCCGGACTGGCTGATCGACCGCGACAAGCTGAAAGGGCGGTTCCCGCCGCGGGTGCGGGCGCGCGAGCTGTGGCGCGTCGACGAGGACCTGCGCGAGGAGGCCTTCCGCGACGCGACCGTGCTCGCCGTGCACGACCAGCACGCCGCGGGACTGGACATCGTCACCGACGGCGAGGTGCGGCGCGAAAGCTACTCCAACCACTTCGCGACCCTGCTGGCGGGAGTGGACGTGGACCGACCCGGCACAGCGCTGGACCGCAGCGGCGAACCCACCTCCGTGCCGCGGGTGGTGGGGCCGATCCGCCGGGGCGCGGGACGGGCCGCGCAGGACACCGCCTACCTGCGCGGACTCACCGACCGAAACATCAAGATCACCGTCCCGGGCCCGTTCACGATGGCCCAGCAGGCACAGAACGACCACTACGCCGACACCCGCGCCATGGCGATGGACTACGCCGCGGCGGTCAACGAGGAGCTGCACGAGGCGTTCGCCGCCGGGGCCGACATCGTCCAGCTCGACGAGCCCTACCTGCAGGCGCGCGCCGAGGCGGCGCGGGAGTACGGCATCGAGGCGCTCGACCGGGCGCTGCGCGGCGCCCCGGGCACCACGGCGGTGCACATCTGCTTCGGCTACGCGGCGATCATCCACGAGCGCCCCGAGGCCTACTCCTTCCTTCCCGAACTCGCCGACTGCCCGGTGGACCAGGTCTCGATCGAGACCGCCCAGTCCGGGCTGGACTGCTCCGTGCTGCGGCGGCTGCCGGACAAGACCGTCGTCCTCGGGGTCCTCGACCTGTCGACCCCGGAGGTGGAACCACCCCGGACCGTGGTCGAGCGCGCCGAACGGGCCCTGGACCACGTGTCACCGGAGCGGCTCGTGCTCGCCCCCGACTGCGGCATGAAGTACCTGCCGCGCGAGTCGGCCCTGGGCAAGCTCCGCTCCCTCACCGCGGCGGCCGCGGAGCTGCGCCGGCGCCACTGACCCCGGCTCCTTCGCGCGGCGGCGCCCTCGGAGGCCGGCGCGGCGCTCGCCCGCCGGTTCGCCGCGGGCCGCACCGGCCCGGTCGCCTGTCGCGCCGGCAGGGCGGACATCGCCTCACGATGGCCGTTCCGGACCGCGATGAGGGTGCGCACGTGCGAACACAAGGCGAGCAATGGCGCGACATCCTGCGAGGGGCGGCTCGGTGTGAAACCCGGCGACCATGGCTTCGTCGTGGGCGCCGACGAAGCGACCGGGGCCGACCGCCGGATCCCGCACGGATTCGGCGCAACAGGACGCGGACCCGTCGCGGTCCCCGGCGTCTTCGGCACGTCCGGCGAACGCGTCCACCTACCTACCCCGCAGGGCTGAGCCGGCGGCAGGACCCGTGGCGTGCGTGGGTTCACCGGTTCGCGGCGGTCCCGCACCCCGGAGCCCCGGGGGCCGCACCGGGTTCGGCTTCCCGAGCACGGCCGGGCCCCACTGCGCAGCGGGGGCCGCCGGCCGGGCGAGGCTCAGCGTGTGCCGGGAGTGGGCTCCGGGTCGTGGGGCGGCGGCGCGGCGGGGGTTGCGCGGAACACCGGGAACAGGGGCGCCACCCGCGCGAACTCCGCCTCCGGCGCATCGGCCGCGACCGGCACGTGCACGCGGGCGTTGGGCGCCCGCTTCAGGTAGGCCCGCAGCACCGCGGCGCGGTGCTCGGGCGCGACCTCGTCGAGGCACACCTCCTCCCGGCGGCCGTGGCGCAGCACCGCGGCACCGCCCGCCGCTCGCACGTTGCGCACCCAGTTCGACCCCTCGCCGAGCATCGACACCAGGTGGCGCTCGCCGCCGACCACGGCCATGACGAGCGGCGTCGCGACGGTCCGGCCCGTGCGCCTCCCGGCCACCTCAAGGACGACCAGGCGGTTCGGGGCGATACCGAGCGCGTAAAGCCTCCCCGTCCACCGGTCGATGGCGCGCGCCGCGCGGTTGGGCCGCCCGCCGCGGTAGAACCACCTCTTCAGGCTCGCCGCCATACCCGCCTCCCCCTCTTGGAACACTGTACATGTACTTAGTACGATACGGAGGCTAGACTGTACGCTGTACGATCGTCAATCGATGGCTCAGCGCAGGCGCACGGACGCAGCGGACAGGGCGACCCTCACCCCGGGCGCGGTCGCCGAGGGGGCGCTCGCGCTCGCCGATTCGGCGGGGCTTGAGGCCGTCACGATCCGCCGGCTGGCGCAGGAGCTCGGCGTCACGCCGATGGCGCTCTACTGGCACTTCCGCAGCAAGGACGAGCTGCTGGACGGCATGGCCGACCGGCTGCACGAGAAGATCGACGCGGAGGTGCGGCGGCCCGCCGGCGCGTGGCGGCCGCGGCTGCGGGCGCTGCTGGAGTCCATGGTCGCCGTGCTGCGCACCCACCCCCGCGCCGCTCCCCTCGTGGCGAGCCGCAGAACGACCTCCGAAAGCGGCCTGCGCACCACCGAGGCGATGCTCGGCGACCTCAGGGAGGCGGGGTTCTCGCCCACCGAGGCGACACAGGTCGCCCGGCACGCGCTGAGCACCGTCACCGACCTCGTCGTGCGGGCGCGCGAAGGGGCTGCCCCCGACGAGCCCGGCGAGACGGACGAGCGCCGGCGCGTCCGCGGCTTCCTGGAGTCGCTTCCGCCCGCGCGCTACCCGCGCCTCGTGGAGGCCGCCGCCCCCTTGAGCGCGTGCGACGACCCGGACTCCCATTACGCCTTCGGCCTCGACCTGCTCATGTCCGGCGTCGAGGCGATGGCGGAACGGCGCAGCCGAAGCGGCGGCGCGTAGACGCCCCCACCGCTGCCGGGGCGGCTGCTGTCCGGGCCTCCGTTCCCGGCGGTGCCGAGGCGTCCCCGCGGCGGGGCCACCCGGGCGAACGCAGGCCGCCCGCCGGGCACCGGCTCCTGCCCGGTGCCCGGCGGGCGGGGTTCACGGGGATCAGTCCTGCGGCGTGAGGCGCATGACGGTGACCGAGTGCGCCGGGAAGGTGTGGACGAACGAGGAGTCCGCTCCCTCGATCGTGGAGGTCTCCGGGCTGACGGGGCGGTCGTCCGCCGTGTTCTCCGCGGCCGGGTCGGCCGAGAGGACGGTCAGCTCGGCGGTCGGCTCCACCCGGGCGCCGCCCAGGTCGATCGAGCTGCGGGCCGCCTCGCCCTGTGCGTTGACGACCTTGACGATCAGCTCGCCGGTCCGCTCGTCGCGGGTGACGACCTGGCGGAACGGTTCCGGTGTCGGCGCGGTGAAGCCGCCCCACTTCTCACCGTCGAGGTAGAGGGTGGCGTCGCGCCCGCGCACCTCGACGCGGATGTCGTAGGCGCGCCCGGCCTCGATGGTGGTGTCGTCGGAGACGACCAGGCTCTTCGCGCCGCCGGAGGTGCGCTCGACCGCGGACTGGGTGTTGTTCCACCCGCCGAGGTTCCACCAGTAGTAGTCGTCGGTGCCCCGCACGCCGAACCCGATGAGGAAGCCCTCGGCGCCCTCGCGCTTGGTCGCGGTCACCTCCAGGTCGTAGTCCGTCCAGCCGGAGTCCCCTGCGGTGACCATCGTGTTCTCGCCGGTCGTCTCGGTCTGGACGTAGGCGCCGTTCTCGACGGCCCAGGTCCCGGCGCCGGTGATGTGGGTCCACCGGTCCGCGCCGGACGAGAAGTCGTCGCTGAGCAGCGTCTCGCCCTCGGCGGAGGTCACCCTGACGTCGTCGTACTCGGCACTGGTGTTCCAGGTGGACAGCCCCACGGCGCCGGTGATCGGGCCGGCGGCGCCGGGTGTGCCGGTCGCGGTGCTGGGCACCACGCTGTCGCCGGTGTTGGCGGAGAACAGCCGCTGCACCTCGTAGTTGGCCGAGCCCCACGCGGTGCTGTTGTCGAACCAGATCATGTCGGGGGTCCACTGGGTGTCCCACGCGGCCGCCAGCAGCGGGGCGTAGGAGGCCATCTCGACCACGTCGGCGTTGCGCTCCAGCCCGGTCATGTAGGCGGCCTCGGCCAGGGCGTTGGAGAACCGGTTGCCCTGCGAGGCGAACTCGCCCAGGTAGACCTCGGGGCCTTCGCGGTCGTAGGAGTCGTAGCGCTCGTTGTTGGACAGGAACCACTCGGGCGAGTTGTAGTAGTGCTCGTCGACCAGCTCCACGTCGTGCTGCCGGTTCAGCTCCCAGGCCCGCTCGAAGACGGTGCCGCCCGAGGCCGGTCCGGAGTTGCCGATCACCGTGATTCCGGGGTACTCGGCCTCGATCGCCCCGCGGAACTTCGCGAACCGCTCGAAGAAGGCGTCGGGCAGGTTCTCCTCGTTGCCGACCTGCACGTGGGTCAGGCCGAAGGGCTCGGGGTGTCCCATCTCGGCGCGCAGCGAGCCCCACGCGGAGTCGGCGGGCCCGTTGGCGAACTCGATCAGGTCCAGGGTGTCCTGGATGTGGCGCTGCAGCAGCTCCGGGGCGTCGGTGGCCCGGTTCTCGCCGCAGCCGGTGACCATGGCCGGCACGACCGGCAGCGGCATCGCGCCGAGGTCCTCGGCGAACTGGAAGTACTCGTAGTACCCCAGGCCGTAGGACTGGTTGTAGCCCCAGAAGTTGTGGTTGGCGGCGCGCTCCTCGACCGGGCCGACGGTGTCCTTCCACTGGTAGGACCGCTCCCGCGGCCAGTCGGGCCCCTCGTAGGCCTCGTGGCTGCCGGTGTTGACCAAACAGCCCCCGGGGAAGCGAACGAAGCCGGGGTCGAGTGCGGCGATCCTCTGCGCGATGTCCTCGCGCAGGCCGTTCTCGCGGCCCTTGAAGGTGTCGCGCGGGAACAGCGAGACCATGTCCAGGCTGAGCGACCCGCCGCCGCTTCCGGTGACGGCGAGCCGGCCGGTGGTGCTGGAGGAGGAGGCGGTCAGCGTTCCGGAGTAGCGGGCCCAGCCGCGCTCGTCGGCGTCGAGCGTGAGCGGCTCGGCCAGCGGCTCGCCCTGCGCGTCGCGGAGCCGGACCCTCAGCGGTGTCGCACCCTTTCCGGGGGCCTTGGCCCACACGGAGAAGTCGTACCTCTTTCCTTCGGAGACGGTGATTCCGGTGGAATACCCGCTGTTCACCACGCCGTATTCGCCGCCGTCCGCGGGAAGCGCGAGCCGCAGGTAGTTGCGGTTCCGCTCGTGCAGCCGGCCGTCGTCGTTCACGACTTTCGCGTTTCCTGCGGCGTTTCCGGTGGCGACCTCCTCCCAGGAGGTCATCGGGGTGTAGTTCTCGTTGTCGGCGGTGCTGTATTCGAACGAGCGGTTCTGCACGAGCTCGGCATACAGGCCGCCGTCGGCGGCGTGGTTGATGTCCTCCAGGAAGATGCCGTACATCCGGTCGCTGATCTGCGGGCCGGCGGCTGCGGTGTCGACGTCGATGCCGTACTCGGTCGCGGCCGATGCGGGCGCCGCCGCCGGGACGGCGCACAGTACGCCGGCGAGCAGCGCACTCGTGGCGGCCGCCGTTCTCCTTCGGTTGGCTCGCAAGTCTCCTCCGATGGGGGGTGTACCGCCGGCCGAAGCGGGCCGGCGGGTGCGGGGGTCGGTCGGGGGCCCCGAGCAGGGAGCGGTCGCCGCGGGCGCCGCGGCCGCCGAGAACAGAGCGGACCGCGGTCCGCACGCCGCGTATCCGGTTTTCCGCGCAGGTGTTCCGGAAGAGGGGGTAGAAGGAAGAAGGGGTCCGGGAATGGTCGGTCAGCGTCGAACCGGGAAATCCCGGGGAAACGGGCGCGCACGGTCGGAGAGCGGCCGCACGCGTCCCGCGGCAGGCCGGTCCCCGATTTATCCTCTGAATGTTAGCGCTAACATTCTTTGTCGCAACGGAGAAAGTTCATCTAGCCGAAATAGTGTTCTAGATAGTGCCCCGGTGGCACGCGGGTGTCAAGGGGTGTTCGCTCGGTGACCGCACTCGAAAGGGCGGAACCGGCCGGCGCAGCGCGCCCGGGACCCGGCCGCGAAACCCGGCGGGCAGGCCGGGGACCGAAACCCCGGCCCCGCCGTGGGGGCGGACTCGTACGGACCGCTTCCGCCCCCGCCACCGCGGAGCCGAGGAGCCGCGCCGCGCAGCGACACGACCCGGGCGGGGTCGAGGCCGTCTCGTCGGACCCGGCGTTGAGGGCCGCGCGACCGACCCGTCGGATCGGCGGCGGCCGGGCCCCGCCCGTCAGCGCGGTCTTCCCTTCGCAAGAGGCGTGCACGCAGCGATGGACGGCGTCCCAAATGCTGGGCATGAGCAACGGCGAGCCCCGGCTTGCGCGCGATCCCCGGGAGCGGACAGGTGATCACCGACACAGGGGAAGCCCCGCGATTTACGTTGCGCTTCGGTGCACGACGTTCGGTTGCGCTCTCTCCAGACGGCTCCGGCGACTTCCTTCTTCAGTACACGGGACTGAATGAGATCCGTGATTTCGGCTGGCACACGTCCAGCTCCAGCGGCGCCCGCGGTGGCAACTGCGTCGAGGTGGCCGACGCCGCCGAGTGCACCTTCGCGACACCCGGCACCGGGAGCTCGGCCGCCTGTCCTTCCCCCGCCGACTCCTGGCACGCCTTCATAGCCGCCCTCAAGGCCGACCGACTGACCGGCCGGCCTCACGCCGTCTTGTCCGCCTCCTCTTCGACGACCACCGTCCCGGCGCCGCCGTCGATCGTGATCAGGTCGCCGGTGGAGATCGTCTGCGTGGCCCCGCTCAGGCAGATCACGGCCGGGATGCCGTACTCGCGCGCCACCGTGGGGCCGTGCGCCACCGCCGACCCGGTCTCGGTGACCAGGCCGCCGGCCGTCATGAACAGCGGGGTCCACCCCGGGTCGGTGGTCGGGGCCACCAGGATCTCCCCCGGTTCGATCCGTGCGCCCGCCGGGTCGAGGACCACTCGCGCGCGCCCCGTGGCCCGGCCCGCCGCGGCCGGGGCGCCGACGAGGGTCCCCTCGGAGGCGGGCAGCGGCGGGGCCAGCGCCTCGACGTCGGTGCCGTCGGACAGCATCGCGGCCGGGACGTGCCGGCGGCGCAGCTCGCGGGTGTAGAAGGCCTTCTGTTCGGCGACGCGGTCGCGCTGGTCGACACCGCGCTCGGCTGCCGCGCGGGCCCGGTCGAGATCGAGGAACACGATGTCCTCGGCCGCGTCGAGCAGGCCGCGGTCGGCCAGCTCGGCTCCGGCGAGCAGCAGCTGCCGGCGCATCTCGGCGTAGGGGATCAGCCAGGCGAACTTCGTCAGCTCCCGCATGCCGACCAGCTCGCGGGTGCGGCGCATCAGGAACGCGGCGACGCGCCCGCGCACCGGCCGGGCGCGGACCGCGCGCCGCGACAGGTCGGCGACGGCGGCCTCGGCGCGGGCCGCAGCGCGCTCGAAGCGCCGCGGGGGCGCCTGGTCGGGATCGTCCGAACGCAGGTAGTTCGCGATGGTCGCGAACAGCGGCGCGGGGTCCTCCGCCCAGCGCGGCACGCCGAGGTCGATCTCCCCGCCCGCGCGGTGGCCGTAGCGGCGCAGGAACCCCTCCAAGCCGATGTCGGGCAGCGTCCCCGCGTGGTAGCGGGCCGCCAGCTCGCCGGGGTCGGTCCCGGTCAGCAGGTCGCGGTGCTCGGCCGCTCCCTCGGCCAGCCGCCACAGCTCCAGGTCCATCTCGGTCGTGATGTTGTGCGGCGCCCCGGCCAGGACCTCGGCGGCCTCCTCGGCCGTGGCGACGCCCTTCAGCAGCGCCGGGACCGCCATGGGCAGGAACACGCCGACCATGGTCGGCATCGCGACCCGGGCGATCGCGGGCCCGTAGATCGCGGAGAACCCGTCCTCGCGGAGGTAGCGCAGCCGCTCGGCGGCGTCGGCCTCCGCGCCGGGACCGCGGTGGCGGCGGAGCTCGGCGACGCCCGCGCGGGCCCGGGCGCGGGCCGCTTCGGGGCGGGCGAGGACGTCGGCGCAGGCGAGCACCGAGGACGGCCCGTAGCGCAGCGCCAACTGGAGCACGGGCAGCACGGGGAACCGGCCGGGTGGCGGGACCGCGGTGAAGCGCGGGTCCTGCGCCATGCGCCGCACGGCGGCCTGCACCCGCGGGCCGTAGACCGTCATGCTGTCGGCCAGGTCGGGCCGGACCCGCGGCATCCGCATCAGGCCGGTGAGGTCGACGAAGAGCCGGCCGCCGATCGCGGCCACGTCGACGTAGTCCCGGACGCCGTCGTCCAGGCGCGCGACGGCGAACATGCGCTCGACGGCCTCTTCGAGCATGGACATGCCGACGGGGGTGAACGGCCGGACCATGCCCTGGATGTTGCCGACCT
The DNA here is from genome assembly GCF_039542725.1 of Streptomonospora halophila. Lineage (NCBI taxonomy): Bacteria > Bacillati > Actinomycetota > Actinomycetes > Streptosporangiales > Nocardiopsidaceae > Streptomonospora > Streptomonospora halophila. Next base: position 289,120 of record NZ_BAABIK010000002.1, read on the forward strand.
CCACGTAGAAGCGGGGCCCGGGCCTCCGGGGCTCGGCCGGGAGCGGGAAGAGCGCGGTGATCGGGCGCGACTGCAGCAGCCAGAGGACGCCGTCGCGGTCGTAGGCCCACTCGGCGTCCTGCGGCGCGCCGAGGCCGTGCTGCAGCCGCTCGCCGGCCGCGTGCAGCTCCGCGAGCTGCCCGGGCGAGAGGCAGCCGTCGTCGGGGCCCTCGGGGTGGGCGCCGGCTTCGAGGACGTAGTGGTCGGGGGTCACGCTGCCGTCGACCACCGCCGTTCCCAGACCGGGTACCGCGTCGACGACGCTGCGCGAGCGGCTGCCGGTCGTCGGGTCGGCCGTGAACAGCACGCCGGCCGACTCGGCGTCGACCATGCGCTGCACGACCACGGCCATTCGCGCCTCGGTCCCGGGCGGCAGGTTGGCCTCGCGGTAGGCGCGGGCCCGGTCGGTCTCCAGCGACTCCCAGCAGCGGCGCACCGCGTCGACCAGCGCGCCCTCGCCCTCCACGTTGAGGTAGGTCTCCTGCTGGCCGGCGAAGCTGGCCTCGGGCAGGTCCTCGGCGGTGGCGCTGGAGCGCACGGCCACGGGCCCGCCCCCGAGTTCGCGGTAGGCCGCCAGCAGCGCATCCTCGGGGATCTCCCCCGCCGCGTAGGAATCGGTGGTGAGGCAGAAACCCGGCGGCACGCGCTCACCCAGGGCGACCATCGCGCCGAGCCCGGCGGCCTTGCCCCCGACGGACTCCTCCATGCCCGCCGCAACGGCGTCCAGCCTCACCACGTCCATCGCGCATTCCTCCTCGCGGCGCCGAAGAGCCCGCCGTGGGGCGGCTCAGACCGTCGGCGTCCTGCCGCCATGGTGCCGCCGCGCGGTGCGCCGGGCCAGAGCCGCGGGGGCATTCGGCCGTCAGGGGGGCGTTAAGGGAGCCGCGCGGCCTTCGCGCCGCCCTTGCGCACGAGGACGAGGACTCCGACGGCGGTCGTGCCGAGCCCCAGCAGGAGGATCGGCACGCCCAGGTAGAACCCGAAGGCGTAGGCGCCCTTCTCGGTGCTGCGCGGCGTGACGGCGTGGCCCGGCTCCCCCGGCGCGTAGGCGACGGTGAGGGTCTCGCCCTCGTGGAAGTCGTCGGAGCCCAGGCCGCGGAGCTCGACGCGGGACTGCGGGGCGCCTGCGGCCGCGTAGTCGACGTAGACGGTGACGTCCTCCCTGCGGTCGCCGTCGTCGTCGTAGTCGACGTCCACGTCGCGCTCGACCACCGTCGCCTCGGCGCGCGCGGTGTGATCGGTGTAGTCGGTCATCCCCTGGAGGAGGAAGGCCGCGCCGACGATCGCCAGCGCGCCCCCGATCCCCAGCACCGACTGGCGCCTCCGCTTCCGCTTGGACCCGAACCGCATTTTGCCGCCCACGGGGACCGTCCTCGTCTCCTCATCGCCTCTGCACTGTACGAATGCTCGGACGCGCCGCCCGCGGCCGGGGTTCCAGCGCCGCGCGCCCGCACCGCCGGACGGCGGGGCCTCCGGGCAGGGGGTCAGGGACCGCGGCGTTCGGTGCGGGAGGCGCCGCGCAGGAGCACGGCCCCCGCGGCGACGGCGCCGAGCCCGGCGAGCACGGAGGCCGCGCCCAAGAGCAGGCGCCAGGAGTACGCCCACGCGCCGGTGCTGCGCGGCGTGGCGGCGTGGCCCGGCTCCCCCGGCGCGTAGGCCACGGTGAGCCTGTCGCCCTCCTGGTAGGCGTCGGCGCCGAGCCCGGCGAGCTCGACGCGGTCGTGCTCCGCGCCCTCGGCCCGGTAGTCCACATAGACCGTGATCTCCTCCACCGCCGGCTCGCCGGGGCCGGAGGCGGAGACGGCGACCTCGCGCTCGACCACGGTCGCCTCGGCGCGCGCGGTGTGGTCGGAGTAGTCGGTCGTGCCCTGGAAGATCTGCAGGCCGCCGCCGACCGCCGGAATCGCGCCGATGACCATGAGCGACTGCTTGCGCCGCCTGCCGTGCAGCAGCCCGCCGATCCCGGTGGTGGGGTGCTCCTCATCGCCTCGCCTTCCGTCGGCCGGTTCAACCGTCCCTGAAATGCACCCGGCGCGGCCGCGGTTCCGCCTAAGGCCGGACCCGGCCGATGCGCATCCGCGGACCGGATCCCGCGAGCGCCTGCGGCGCCGCTCCGCCGGGAGTGTCTTCGGGGCCGGTGAGGGGGCGATCGCGCGCCGACGTCCGCCGAGCGGCGGCGCGGCCGCGGCCGAAGAGGCGGGAGACGGGCATGCGCATACGGACAACGCCCCTGTCCGGCGGGCTAGGGCCGACCACGGCGCTGGCGTTGGGGGCGGTCAACGCCTCACCCGCCTCCGGCAATCTCCGTGAACCTTTGGGGACTCACCTCTCTGATGCCGGGTTCGTCCCCCAGCTCGCCGACGTCCAGCCCTTCCTCCATGAGCAGCGTCATTTTAGACAGTCCAGCGACATAGATTTCGCGGTACTCCTGCACCGACGACAGGTACGCGGAGACCTCGAAATCCCGGTCCCCATTGCGCACCTGCTGTTTCCGGGTCTCTCCGTTCGAGTCCAGTACCGTGAACTCCAGTGAGAAGGTGCAGTTCTGTTCGTAGGTCCGCGCCCAGATAGTGATGGGCTGACGATCTCCCTTCTTGGTGTCCAGTGTGTGGTTCGCGAAGTAGTCGCCTGTTATGTCGTATGTGCCTGAATGACCGCTGTTATCGATCTCTTGGGCGATGGTGTGCTGCTTGTCCAGGTCGAATGCAATCTGCGGGGTATCACCGGCCCCACCCGGCGGGTCATCGATCATCGCGCCGTCCAGGGGAGCACCGCAGTCCTTGAGCGCCGTGATATCGGTGACCTGCACCCGGATGCCACTCCTACCTTCCAGCATCAGCCTGATCACAAGGAGCTCAGGCACCACCCCACCATGGTCACTGGACCAAGGCCAGGTTCCCGCGCCTGGAACTGCACGGACGGAGGACTGCTGAGCCGCAGTCAGCTCAAGCGGGTCAGGAAAAACCGCGCTGGTACCCATGGCGTCGATGTCGGGACCGACGTCAAGTACGGTGACCTCCAGCGGTGCGCCCTGGACACCGGCGGCGGGGCCCTCATCGGGCGCCTGAGTGGCAGCGACGAGCAGGGCGAATGGCGCGACGAGGACGACAACGCCAGCGACTGCGAACAGCGCGTACGTCCTTGTTCCGCGCTCCCCACTCGCCGGGATCTGCTCGTTGAGGTAACCGATCCGTGCGCCGCGGAAATCGTTAACGGTCGAGTGTGCTCCGGTGTTCGCTCCTCCGGACGCGTACACGCTATTCGTCCGGGGAAGTTCCGCGGGTTCCTCGGAACCGTGCTGAGCGGCATGCTCCTGGCCGCGGAAGCGGTATTCAACGAAGCCGCCGACCCCGAGAATCGCGACCGCTAGAGTGAACACCGCGGCCTGAAGCCACCACGGCCCTGTGACCCTGTTGATCGCAACCCCGCCCGCAGTGGCGAGAACCGCAGTGAGAAGTATATATCGGGTGGGCGCCAATGGCTGAGTGCGGCGCCCTAATCCTCTAGGCATGGTTCATTTTGGACCCTGCGCATGCGTAACCGCGCGGGTGATACCGAAAAGTTACTGCAACCCATCGGCGGAATCGCCTATTCCACCTGCCGCTCGGTGCACGCACCGAACCGGCGCCGGCGTCCTCTCCTGTGGGGCTTGCCACACGGGCGTATGACGCCTAGCATGCCGCCCGGCGGTGAATCGATTCGACGGACGAGTGCAATCGTTCGTCGAATCGATTCGAACACGAGCGAGGAGGCGCGGAGCCGATGGCCACCATCAAAGACGTCGCCCAGGCGGCGGGGGTCGCGCCCAGCACGGTCTCCTATGTGCTCAGCGGTTCCCGCAAGATCTCGGCCGAGACCCGCGCCGCCGTGCAGGCCGCAGTCGAGGAGCTCGGCTACCACCCCAACGCCGGGGCCCGGTCGCTGCGCAGCACCCGCACCGACGTCCTCGCGCTCGCGCTGCCGCTGTCGGGGACCGGGTACCTCCCGGTCGGCGGTCGCTTCATGTACGGGCTGAGCGAGGCCGCGGGGCGGCACGGCTACCTGGTGCTGCTGGTGACACCGCCGGGCGCGGGCGACGCCGGCGCGGGCTTGGAACGGGCTGCGCGCAGCCGGTTCGCCGATGCCGCGGTGCTGATGGGCGTCGAGATGGAGGACCCCCGCGTGGCGGCCATGCGCGTGCTGGACTTCCCCGTCGCGCTGATCGGCCATCCCGCCGACGAGTCCGCCGCCCCCTGGACCGACCTCGACTGGGAGGAGTCCGCGCTGGCCTCCGTGCGCGCTCTGCGCGACGCCGGGCACCGCCGCGTGCTGTACCTGGCCACGGTCGAGGAGGACGTCGACACCCGGCGCACCTACTCCGTCCGCGGCATCCGCGGCGCCGAGCGCGCCGCGGCCGAGGCGGCCACGCACGTCGACGTCTGCCACTCCAGCGGCGACCCCGCCGAGCTGTACCGCAGGCTCGACGCGCGATTCGACGCCGCGGACCCGCCGACGGCACTGGCCGTCCAGCACCCCGCGGCGATCCCCGGAATCCTGCGGCATCTGGCGGCGCGCGGGATCCAGGTGCCCCGCGACGTGTCGCTGGTGGCCGTCGGCAGCTTCCCCGAGGACCTCGGCGGCCTCGACGTCACCCGCATCGAACTGCCCGTCGCCGAGATGTCGGCCGCCGTGACCCGGCTGGCCGCCGAGGCGGTCGAGGCGGCCGGCGACCCCGGCCGCTCCGGCGGCCCCTCCGCTCGGCACCGCCTCATCCCGCCGCGGATGATCCGGGGGTCCACGGTGGCTCCGGCTCCCTGACCCCCGGCCGCGCGCCCGGGGCGCCTCCCGCCGCCCCGCCGTCCCCTTCCCCCGACCAGGAGTCCGCCACCCCTCGCGGGCCGCTGCGCCCGCCCTACGGAGACCCCCATGAGAGACCGCCTACTGCGGCCGCCGCGCGGCGTGCCCGCGGCGGCCGCCGCGCTGGCCCTGCTGTGCGCCGGATGCGCCGCCGAGCCCGACCCGGACGTGTACACGATCATGAACTCCAGCACCGACGAGCCCTACCACAGCTGGGACGACGAGGTCATGAAGGAGTGCGGCGCGCGCGCCGGGGTGCAGGTGCGCCAACTGAGCGTGCCCGCCGACCAGCTGGTGCCCAAGGCGCTGCGCATGGCCTCGTCGCACTCGCTGCCCGACGTGCTCGTGCTCGACGGCTCGGACATGCCCCAGTTCGCCTCCGCGGGCGGCCTTGTGCCGCTGGCCGAGCTGGGCATGCCGCCCGACGACCTGTCGGAGGGCGCCCGCTCCTTCGGCAGCTACGACGGCACCTACTACGGCGCCGCCCGGTCGGTGAACTCGCTCGGACTGTTCTACAACAAGGACGTTTTGGAGGAGGAGGGCGTCGCGCCGCCGCGGACCTGGGACGAGCTGCGCGCGTCGGCGGAGCGGCTCACCGAGGGCGACCGCTACGGGCTGGCGATCAGCGCGCTGTCCACCGCGGACGGCGTCTACCAGTTCTTGCCGTGGCTGTGGTCCAACGGCGGCGACGAGCGCCGGCTGGACTCGCCGGAGTCGGTGGAGGCGCTGGAGTTCGTCGTCTCGCTGGTCGAGGACGGATCGGCGTCGCGCTCGGCGGTGAACTGGACCCAGGCCGACGTCAACGACCAGTTCATCGCGGGCAACGCGGCCATGATGATCAACGGCCCGTGGCAGCAGCCCGTGCTGGCCGAGCACCCCGACCTCGACTGGGGCGTCGTGGAGGTCCCGGTACCCGAGGAGGGCGACGAGCCGGTGGCGCCCATCGGCGGAACGACCTTCACGGTGCCGGTCAACACCGAGCACCCCGAGCGCGAGAAGACCGCCGGCGAGCTGGTGGCGTGCCTGACCGAGCCGCAGGCCCAGCTCGAGTGGTCCACCAAGGCCAGCAACGTACCGGTGAACCCGCAGGCGGCCGAGCGGTACCGCGAGGAGGTGCCGAAGCTGGCGGCGTTCGCCGACCAGGTCGAGACGGCGCGCAGCCGGACCGAGCACGTCGGCACCGACTGGAACGTCTACTCCCAGGCCATCGGCACCGCCCTGCAGGCCGCCCTGACCGGTGAGGCGACCCCCGAGCAGGCCATGTCGCGGGCGCAGTCGCAGGTGCGGCAGGAACTGAGGAGCCGGCAATGACGACGACCATCTCCGCCTCCGCGAACTCCCCCGGGCCCGCGTCCCGGGAGCGCCTCCGATCCGAGGACCGGCGCGCGACCGCCCGGCGCCGCCGCGTCGCCTCCCAATGGCTGTTCGTCGCCCCCGCCGTGCTCTACATGCTGGTGTTCTTCAGCTACCCGCTGGTGCGCAACGTGGTGATGAGCTTCCAGAGCTACACCCCGGCCACCTACTTCACCGGCGAGGCGCCGTTCACGGGCCTGGACAACTGGCGTGCGGTGCTCGGCGACGAGCTGTTCGCCTCCTCGCTGTGGCACACCCTGCTGTTCACGGCCGGGTCGCTGATCGGCCAGTTCACCATCGGCATGGCCCTGGCGCTGTTCTTCTCGCGGCGCTTCCCGCTGTCGGGCGTGATGCGCTCGCTGCTCCTGCTGCCGTGGCTGATCCCGATGGTGGTCGCCGGCACCCTCTGGCGCCGCGTACTCGACCAGGAGACCGGGGTGCTCAACGAGGCGCTGCAGGGCCTCCAGCTCACCGATTCCGCGATCCCCTGGCTGAGCAGCCCCGACTTCGCGCTGCTGTCGGTCGTCCTGGTCAACATCTGGATCGGGGTCCCCTTCAACATGGTCATCCTCTACGGCGGGCTGCAGGAGATCCCCAAGGAGATCCGCGAGGCGGCGGTGCTGGACGGCGCGGGCTTCTTCCGGCGGTTCTTCGGCGTGACGCTGCCGATGCTGCGGCCGGTGGTCACCGTGGTGCTGGTGCTGGGCTTCATGTCCACCGTCAAGATCCTCGACCTGATCCTGGCGCTGACCAACGGCGGCCCGGCCAACGCCACCGAGACGCTGGGCACCCACACCTACCAGCTGTCCTTCCTGGAGCTCGACTTCGGCCAGGGCGCCGTGGTCGGCAACGTACTCATCCTGATCAGCATGGTCTTCGCTGTGATCTACCTGCGGGCCAACCGCGAGGGGGTGGCGCAATGAGCAGCACCGCGAGCAGCGCCCGGGGCGCGGGCACGCGCCCGGCGCGCACCGGGCGCCGCGACTACACCGGCACGGTCCTGGGCGTGCTGATCCTGGCCGTCCTGCTGTTCCCGCTGTACTGGATGGTCAACATCGCCCTGCAGCCCGCGGCGGCGCTGTCGGAGGTGCGGTGGCTGCCCCAGACACTGGACCTGAGCAACTTCCGGCGCGCCTGGGAGTCGCAGGCCGGCAACCTGCTGACCAGCATCCTGGTGGCGCTGGGCGCCGTGGCGGTGTGCCTGGCGCTGGCCGCGCCGGCCGCCTACGCGCTGGCCCGGTTCCGGCTGCGCGGTGCGCGCCCCGTCGTCTTCGGCACGCTGATCACCCAGATGGTGCCGGGCATCGTGGTGGCCAACGCGCTCTACAACGCCTATGTGCAGCTCGACCTGGTCAACTCCTACCTGGGCCTCATCCTGGCCGATGCGTCGCTGGGGCTGCCCTTCACCATCATCCTGCTGCGCGCGTTCATGGTCGCCATCCCCGAAGAGGTACTGGAGGCCGGGATGGTCGACGGCGCCGGCCGGTGGCGGGTGATGCTCGGCATCGCGCTGCCGATGAGCCGCAACGCGCTGATCACCGGCGGGCTGTTCACCTTCCTCTTCGCCTGGAGCGACTTCCTGTTCGCGCTGACGCTCAACACCACCGACGCGGTCAAGCCGGTGACGCTGGGCATCTACGAGTACCTGGGCGCGCACGTGGGCGACTGGGGAGCGGTGATGGCGGTGGCGACGCTGTCGTCCGTTCCCGCGGCGGTCCTGCTGGTCATCGCCCAGCGCTACGTCGCGGCGGGCATCTCGGGGGGTTCGATCAAGTGACGCCGCCGCGACCCCGGTCGCAGCGGGCGCCGCCGCCGCGCCGGCGGCGCCCGCCGGGCCCACGCCGACCCCCAGCAGAGGACACGCGCAGCACGCAGCACGAGACGAAGGCGGCCATGAAGTTCACCGACGGGTTCTGGCAGACACGGGAGGGCGTGCGCGCCCACTACGCGCGCGAGACCCGCGACGCCCGTGTCGACGACGACGGCATCACCCTCTACGCACCCGTCCGCGCCATCGGCCACCGCGGCGACACCCTGAACACGCCGCTGCTGACGGTGGAGGCCTGGTCACCGGCGCCGGGCGTCATCGGGGTGCAGACCACGCACCTGGCGGGCTCCCGCCGCCCCGCTCCGGAATTCGCGGTGCGCACCGACCCCGCCGCCGCGCCCAAGGCGCGCCGCGAGGGCTCGGTGGTGGAGCTGGAGAGCGGCGAGCTGTCGCTGCGGGTGGACACCGATGGACCGTGGCGGCTGGAATTTTGCTCCGGCGGGCGCACGCTGACCTCGGTCGGCGACCGCGGCACCGGGTTCGTCGAGACCCACGACGGCGACCACCACATGCTGACGCAGCTCTCGCTGGGCGTGCGCGAGCTGGTCTACGGCATGGGCGAGCGGTTCACGCCGCTGGTGCGCAACGGCCAGGCGGTCGACATCTGGCAGGCCGACGGCGGCACCAGCAGCGAGCAGGCCTACAAGAACGTCCCCTTCTACCTGACCAACCGCGGTTACGGGGTCTTCGTCGACCACACCGGCCCGGTCTCCTTCGAGACGGGGTCGGAGTCGGTGGGCCGGGTGCAGTTCAGCGTCTGCGACCAGGCGCTGCGCTACTACGTGATCCAGGGCGCCACACCGAAGGAGATCCTGGACCGGTACACGGCGCTGACCGGCCGCCCCGCGCTGGTGCCGCCGTGGTCGTTCGGGCTGTGGCTGTCGACGTCGTTCACCACCGACTACGACGAGCAGACGGTGACCGGGTTCGTCGACGGCATGGCCGAGCGCGGCATCCCGTTGAGCGTCTTCCACTTCGACTGCTTCTGGATGCGCGAGTTCCACTGGTGCGACCTGCGCTGGGACCCCGAGCGGTTCCCCGACCCCGCGGGCATGCTGGCCCGCCTCAAAGAGCGCGGGCTGCGGGTCTGCGTGTGGATCAACCCCTACATCGCCCAGCGCTCGGAGCTGTTCGAGGAGGGCGCGCGGCTGGGGCACCTGGTGCGCCGGCCCGACGGCACCGTGTGGCAGTGGGACATGTGGCAGGCGGGCATGGCGCTGGTGGACTTCACCAGCCCGGCCGCGCGCGCGTGGTTCGCCGGCAAGCTGCGGGCCCTGCTGGACATGGGCGTGGACTGCTTCAAGACCGACTTCGGCGAGCGGATCCCCACCGACGTGGCCTGGGCCGACGGCGCCGACCCGCAGGGCATGCACAACTACTACACCCATCTGTACAACGCCACGGTGTTCGACCTGCTGCGCGAGGAGCGCGGCGAGGGCGAGGCGGTGGTCTTCGCCCGGTCGGCCACGGCCGGCGGGCAGTCGTTCCCGGTGCACTGGGGCGGCGACTGCGCCTCGACCTACGGGGCGATGGCCGAGAACCTGCGCGGCGGGCTGTCGCTCGGCCTGTCGGGGTTCGGGTTCTGGAGCCACGACATCGGCGGGTTCGAGGGCACGCCCGACGCGGGGCTGTTCAAGCGGTGGCTGGCGTTCGGGCTGCTGTCCTCGCACAGCCGGCTGCACGGCAGCCGCTCCTACCGCGTGCCGTGGGCCTTCGACGAGGAGTCGAGCGTCATCGCCCGTCGGTTCGCCCGGCTGAAGTGCCGGCTGATGCCCTACCTGTTCGGCGCGGCGGTCGAGGCACACCGGCACGGGGTGCCCGTCATGCGGGCGATGCTGCTGGAGTTCCCGGACGATCCGACCTGCCACCACCTGGACACCCAGTACATGCTCGGCGGCGACCTGCTGGTGGCGCCGGTGTTCTCCGCCGAGGGCGAGGTCGAGTACTACGTCCCCGAGGGCGAGTGGCGCCGGCTGACCGACGGAGAGGCGGTGCACGGGCCCGCCTGGCGGCGCGAGGTGCACGGCTTCGACTCGCTGCCGCTGCTGGTGCGCCCGGGGGCGGTGCTTCCGGAGGGCGCGGTGGAGGACCGCCCCGACTACGACCTCGCCGACGGCGTGACGCTGCGCGTCTACCCCGGCGCGGGAGCCGCGGAACCGGTGCGCACCGAGATCCCGGCCGCCGACGGCTCACCGGCCGCGGTGTTCACGACCCGGCGCGACGGCGGAGCGGTCGTGGTCGAGGCCGGGTCCGAGACCACCGCCGCGTGGAACGTGCTGCTGATCGGCGCCGACGCCGCCGCGTCGGTGGAGGGCGCCCAGCGGGTGGTCGAGACCGCCGAGGGACTGCGCGCCGAGCCCGCGCCGGGGTCCCGGCGGGTGCGGGTCCGCCTGGACTGACAGTGAGGATGTGTAGCGGCTTCTTCGCCGGATCCGGCTCACGGACCGACCGACGCCGGCAGGCTGTCCGCTACGCGCTATGTCGGTCCGTGCGGGGCAGCCACCGCACGCGACCGGAGGGGCGCACGTGACCGTGGAGGAGCTTGGTTCGCAGGCCCCCGCCACTGTCCTGTCCGCCCGCTCGACCGGCGCGTGCGGCCCCGACGGAACCGGCGACAGGACGACCACGACCAGCATGAGCGATCAGCCCCCGGAAGCCACAGCGGGCGGGGGCACGGGGCGGTGGCGCTGCGGGCGGCCGCGGGGAACGCGCGGCCGCCCGCGGCCGTCCGACGGGGGTCGGGCGGTCGGCGTCCGCACCCGGTGCGTGGCAGGATGTCCGCACCCCAGCCCCCGAACCAGGAGGACGGCGACCGTGGTCGACGCGACCGGAAACAAGGCCTTCAAACCGGGCAGGACACCCGGCGACTCCCGGTTCCGCCGCTGGTTCGCGGGGCCGCCGGGCTGGATCGTCGGGGTCGCCGCCGCGGTCACCGCGCTGTTCAGCCTGTGGACGTACTCGGTGCCGGGCGGCTACGTCCTGCCGCTGCTGGCGACGACGTCGGTCTGGGCGCTGCTGCTGCTCGCCGTCGGCATCAAGGCGGTGATGCAGCCGGTCTTCGGCGTGCGGCGGGGGCGTCCCCGGTGGCACGATTGGGCGCGGTGGGGCGCGGTGCTGGGGATCATGGTCGCCGCAGTGGGGCTCACCCAGTCCGGCGCCTGCATGCGCGCGGGCACCGCCTGGGCCGAACCGGCGGTGGCCGCCTACGCCGCCGACGCATCCGCGGCCGAGGCCCCCGACCGGTTCGGGCCCTACCGGGTGAGGCGGGCCGAGGACCTCGGCGACCAGGCGGGCGCGCGCTTCCTGGTCGAGGGCGCCGGGTTCCTGAACGACCGGGGCTTCGCCTACAGCCCCGACGGCACGCCGCCAGGCAGCGCCGACGACGCCTACGAGCACCTGAGCGGCCCCTGGTACACCTGGACCCGCGACTTCTAGCGGCCGACCGCAGGTGCGAACCCCGCCGGCCGGGGGCCCTCCCCGCGCAGGAGGGGACCGTCCTCGGGGCGGCATCCGGTCGGGCCGCCCCCGCGCATGTCACAGCCGCGCCGTTGACCTGCGTGGACGGATAGGCGGCGATCGGCCCTCGGCAAGCGTGCGGCCGGGCACGGCGCCCGTCGGCGGCGGTGCCCATCCTTCACCGGCCGTACGCGGGCCGGATCGGCAGACGGTGCGCGCCTTCGCGGCGCAGGAAGCGCAGGGAGGCGCAGCGGCGGGCGGGTCGCGCCACCGGAGGGCGGGCGGCGCAGCGCGCGGTCGGCCAAAGCACCGTTCACGCCCTCCTCGGTCGGACCCGGCTCCAGCCCGCAATCGGCGTGTAGGCTCCCTTCCCATGGCGAGAGAACCGGCACAGCGCGGGGAGCCGGCACCCGCGGCGCGGCCGGACTCTGCGGAACCGGAGCGACAGCGCCCCGCACCCGTGCGGGCGAGCCTGGTGTTCCTCGGCGGAGCCCTGATCGCCCTCGTGGCGCCTCCGCTGGCGGCGGGTGTCTTCACCGACCAGGGGCCCGCGGCGCTGATCACCGTGGCGCTGGTCGAGCTGCTGCTGGTATGGGCCATCGCGGCGTGGTGGCTGCGCCGCCGCCGGCTGCGGTGGGCAGACGTCGGACTGAGCACACGGCACTGGGTTCGCGACAGCGCGCTGGGCGCCGCCGTCGTGGTGCCGCGGTTGCTGCTGGAGTTCGGCGTCCTCGTCCCGATGGCCGGTGGAGCCGACAGTGCCGAGGTGCGCGAGGTGCTGGACAACGCGGCCGCCGGCGGAGCCGACCTGGCCGCCACGCTGGCGCTCGGCGTGATCGGGGGCGGCATCGCCGAGGAGCTCTACTTCCGCGGATTCCTGATCAAAGCGCTGCCGGAGGCCTTCCGCCGGCGCCGCCGCGCGGTCGGCGTGGCCGCGACCGTGTCGGTGCTGCTCTTCGGTCTGCTGCACGTGCCCGCCAGCGGTCCGGAGGCGGCCTCCATCGCCGTGGCCGGACTCGTCTATGTCGGCCTCTTCCTGCTCACAGGCCGCTTGACCGCCCCGATGGTCAGTCACTGCCTGTGGAACACCGCGGCCGTCGCGGCCGTACTCGCCCTGTACGGCTGAGGATACGGCTGAGACCGAACGCATCGCCGACCCACTCGCCTGACACACATGGCTGCCCGGCCATCCCCGGCCCGCAACGCCCGGAGCCGCCGCCCCTCCACACCCGCCGACGTCGCGCGCAGGGGCCGAGCCCTGCTGAGTGCCGGGTGTTCCCGGTTCACCGGCCTGCGCGGCGCATTGGAAGCGCCGGGACCGGTACCCGCTGAAGAGCAGGTTCCCGGACCGGATCGGACACACGGAGCTCTGGCCATGTCAGGCCATGCAGCGAATCCCCCCGTGCTCCGAATCTACAGTTCCGGTGTGAACGAATTCCTCTACCCGACACTGTCGGGGGTAGTGGCAACCCTCGTCGCCACGGCACTCGTCTACGGATGCAGCACCGTGGTGAAGCGCGTCAAAAAAGATCCGGACCGCTACACGCGCGAGATCGCCCGACTGACCGCTGCGCTGAATGCAGCGGTCGTCGTCCCGGCCCTCGTCGGCGGAGGATGGCTACTGCACAGGGTGCTCCGATGGGGCCTGGACTGGGCGGCCCGGGTGGCGGCAACCCCCGGAACCGATTTCGATGACGTGCCCGACGCCGTTTGGCAACGGCTGTTCGAGCACTCCTGGCCGTGGCAGTACACCTGCGCCGCGTTCGTGGTGGTGGCGCCCCTCATCGTGACCGGGATGATCGCCGACCGGGTGAAGGAGACCGAGTCGCTCAGCATCATCCGCCACACCTTCCTGCAGGTGATGCTCGGCGCATTGGCCCTGCTGGCCGTCGCGGTCCTCGCCGGCATCGTCGTCGGCGCACACGTCGCGGTCGATACCGCATCGGCCTGGGCCTTCGCCGCCGAACCGGCCTACTTCCCCGGGCTCACCGAGGCGTGGTCGCTTCCCTGGGACCTGGAGTGGACGGTTCTCGCAGCGGTCGCGGCGGGAAGCGGCTGTGTCCAGTACTACACATTCCTCGCCTTCACGGACATGGTGCGCAGGGCGGCCTGAATTACCATCCGGCCCTTCCTTCCGGCCGAAGAAATCCGGATCGGGCCCTTGTTCCCCGATCCCCCGGACAGGAAGGAGGACCGGACGGAACGCACGAGGCGCTCTTCGTTCGTGCGGCGCCGGGGCCGCCCGAACGAAGAGCGCCCTTCACCGTCTCGGTACTGCGCTCGGCGAGCACGACTCGAAAGGCGGACATGTGCCCGCTCCGCGGGCGGGTGCCGAGGGCGAGGCGGGCGGGCATCTCGCCGCAGGCCGGTGAAACCGCCCGCCTTTTCGAAAACGCGACGGCCGCCGGCTCAGGACGATGCCGCCTCCCACACGAACCCGTCCGGGTCGGTGAAGGGTCCCGCGTCGCTGCCGACCGCGAGCCGGTGCGATCCCTCGCCCTCGGCGGAGACGCCGGCGACCTTGGCGAGGGCGCGGCGCCCGTAGAGCGCCAGCTTTACGGGGCTCGACGGCGGGCCCAACTCGACGTACTTGCGGCCGTAGCTCTTCGCCACGTCGAAGCCGCGGTCGACGTAGAACCGTTTGCTCGCGGCCACATCCGCGACGCCGAGCTGGAGCACGAAATCGTCGATTCGCCGCGTGTCGGTGCCGGTGTCCTTCTTTGACGAGGACGCGACCGTCCAGATCGTCCCGTCCGGTGCTTGTACGACGCCGCCGTATCCCCACAGCGACTTCGCGGCCGGCTTCAACGCCACGGCTCCGGCGTCGAGGGCCCGGCCGACGAAACCGTCGACCGTGGCCGGTCCGGGCACGACCAGTGACAGGGTGAACCCGCGGAAGCCGGTCGTGGGTTCCTCCGAGGCCCGCACGCGCACCCGGCCGCCCATTCCGAAGGCGGCGGTGTAGAAGCTGTCGGCGGCCGCGGTGTCGGCCGCCTCGATCACGACAAACTCGATGGACGCCATGGTCATCACGCTAGTGGCAGCTCACAGCACTGCGCTTCTCGATTCCTGACCGATGGGCCGTTCCCTCGCGGGGGGCTCCCGTGCGGACGGCATCCGCACCGGCGGGAGCGAGTACGGCACCCGGGCGGCCCTGCTGCGCCCGGAAACGGGAGCCGGTGGGCCGGGCGGGCGCGCGGGCGTCCGCCCGGGCGCGCGTTACCAGCCGTTGAGCAGCAGATGGTTGGCGGCCAGCGCCAGCGCGGCCTGCACACCCAGCCACACCCGGTGGTCGCGTGCGGGCAGCAGAGCGGCGGCGGGCACCGCCCACACCACGAACGGCAGCCAGATCCGCTCGGTCTCGCCCTTGCTCATGCCCGACAGGTCGGCGGCGGCGATCGCCAGCAGGGCGGCCGTCGCCAGGACCACCAGGGCGTCGGTTCCCCGGGGCGGTCCGCGGCGCAGGCGCACCGCGGCCGCCGGCGCGGCGAGCACGGCGCGGCGCAGTCCGGCTATCGCGGCGGGTCCCGCGGTGATCACCACGATGGCCAGGTTCGCCCAGACCCAGTAGTAGTAGGGCCGCTTGCCGCCCACGCCCTGGAAGTAGCGGGTGACGAGCAGGTCGTATCCCTCCAGCCACCAGAACCCCGCGGCGGTGAACGCCGCCGCGACCGCCGCGGCGCCGAGGACGGCCAGGGGCAGCGGCCGCAGGGTGCGGATGCAGGCGAGCACCGCCACCGCGAGGACGGCCATCAGTGTCAGTCCGTAGGACAGGTACAGCACCCAGCCCAGCAGCAGGCCCGCGCCCAGCGCCGCGGCCCAGCGCGCGCCGGCGCGCGCCGCCGTCCCGGCCACCGCGAGCAGGGCCAGGCCCCAGGCGGCGACCGCGGCGAAGTAGCCGTCCGCCGAGGTGCCCACCCACACCGCGGCGGGTGCCAGCACGATGAACGGCGCGGCCAGGCGCGCGGGCTGCTCGGCGCCCAGGGCGCGCAGCGCCACCAGGATCGCCGCGGCGGCGGAGGTGCCGACGACGATGCAGAACACGCCGGCCCACGCCCCTCCGCCCAGACCGGCGTGGTCCAGCCCGACGAAGGTCAGCATGGCGCCGGGCGGGTGCCCGGCCACGTGGGCGGGCCAGTTGTCCGGCACGTCGATCAGGATGTAGTCGGTGAAGCCGCGCAGCGCCGCGCCGGGGTCGTCCCAGCGGTGCATGGCCAGGAGGTACTCGTGCTTGCCGCGCAGTTGGCCGGCGATGCCCCGCTGCCAGCCGTCGATCAGGGCGAGCGCGAAGGTCCAGGCCATCGCCGCGCCCCAGGAGCACCACACCAGCGCGCGCCAGGGCAGCCGGGCCGCGGCCGCGGGGCCCCAGCCCACGACCGCCACCGCGATCGCGAGCGCGGGCAGGGTGCCGGGGCCGACGTGCGGCATCCAGTCGGAGTACAGCGGCTCCCAGTCGACGTAGAGCTTCTGGCCCGCGCGCTCGATCAGCACGCCGACGACCGCGGCGGTGGCGACGAGCACCGCCGCGCCCACGGCCGTGGCGACGTCGGGGCGGCGACGGGCGCGGGGCGCCGCGGTTTCGGGGGCGGGCCACTGCGGATGGGCGGTACTCACAGCGCCTCCGCGGGTGCCGTCCGCCGCAGCGACCGGCCGCCGCCCGCTCCGGTAAAAGCAGCGGCGGCGATGCGGCGGCGCGCCGGGCGCGCCGCGCGCGGCGGCCGGGACCGCACCGCCCGCGAGCGGAGGCCCGCGGGAGTCG
>NZ_BAABIK010000003.1:0-131946 GCF_039542725.1 Streptomonospora halophila
TTCTGGTCGCTGGCGGTGGAGGAGCAGTTCTACCTGCTGTGGCCGCTGCTGTTCGTGGCCTGGGCGGCGGGCGGCCCGCTGTGGGGGCGCCGGCGGGCGATCCTGGCGGTCACGGCCGGGGTGTTCGCGGTGTCGCTGGGGTTCTCCGCGGTGCTGACCGCCTCCGACCCCCAGTCGGCGTACTTCCTGCCGCAAACGCGGATGTGGGAACTGGCCGCGGGCGGCGTGCTGGCGGTCGCCGCCGCGCGCATCTCGTGGCCGGCGGCGGCGCGCTGGGTGCTGGGGTGGGCCGGTCTGGCCGCGATCGGCTATGCGGCGCTGAACTACAACGACCAGACGCCGTTCCCGGGGCTGGCGGCGCTGGTGCCGGTCGCGGGGGCGGTGGCGGTGATCGCCGCCGGGCAGAACGGCGAGCACTGGTCCACCTACGCGCTGCTGGCCGGCCGTCCGGCGCGCTTCGGCGGCGACCTCTCCTATTCGCTGTACCTGTGGCACTGGCCGGTGATCGTGTTCGCGCTGGTGATGACGGGCTCGTCGGAGCTGGAGCCGCTGTATGCGGGGCTGGCGGCGGTGGTCTCGGTGCTGCTGGCCTGGGCCACGAAGGTGGCCGTCGAGGACCCCGTGCGCCGGTGGGGGCTGCTGCGCTCGGGCAGGCACGCGGCGGCCTTCGCGGTGGCGGCCGCGGTGGTGGTCGGCTTGATCGGCGCCGGTCAGGCGGCGCGGTACACGTGGCTGCAGAACACGGAGTTCGATCCGGTGCAGCATGTGGGGCCGGCGGCGCTGGGCACGTCGGAGCCGGCGGGATCGGGCGATGCGCCGCTGTATCCCTCGCCGGTGGCCGCGGGTGACGACCTTCCCGACGTCTGGGCCCGATGCCAGGCCGATCCCGGGGCCGTGAAGCTGCAGTCGTGCGTCTACGGCCCCCAAGACGCCGATACCACCGTCGCTCTGGTGGGCGACTCCCACGCGGCCCAATGGGCGCCCGCGCTGCGCAGGATCGCCGAGGAGCGCGACTGGCGGCTGCACGTCTACGCCAAGTCCTCGTGCTCCTTCACCCTCACCACGTTGGGGCGCGACGGCAAGGCGTACAGCGAGTGCACCGAGTGGAACGAGGCCCTCTTCGACGAGCTGACGGGTGAGGTCGGGCCCGACATCCTGTTCACCACCTCCAGCGCCAACAACGAGGCGGCCTCGGCGGCGACGCAGTCCGAGGGCGCCGTCGACATCGCCGCCGGCATGAACCGGCTGTGGGGGCCGCTCGAGGACGCCGGAACCGACGTCGTCGCCATCCGCGACACCCCCCGCATGGCAACGCGCCTGCCCGAGTGCGTGGCGCTGCACAGCGAGGACCTGTCGAAGTGCGAGAGGTCGGCCGAGGACGCCTTCTCCAACGAGGACCCGCAGCTGCTCGCCGCCGAGAACGACGCCGACGCCGACGTCGTCGACCTCACCGACGAGTTCTGCATCGGCGACACCTGCCTCCCGGTGATCGGCAACGTCCTGGTCTACCGCGACAGCAACCACATCACCGCCACCTACTCCGAGCTGCTCGCCCCCAAGCTCTCGCAGGCACTCGACGGAGTCCTCCCGGCCCCCTGACCCCCGCCACCCCGCCCCCACCCCGCCCCCACCCCCACTCGGTCATCCACCCATATCCGAGGCGCGGGAGGGCTCCGCGCGCCCCTCCGCCGGCTCCGGCCGGTCCGGCAGCGGTTTCGGCCTGGTCCTGCGGGTGTCCTCGACTTCGTGCCCGACACAGGTGAGGCGCGGGCCGTCGCCGCCGGATGGTGGCCGAACCGGCTCAGGGGCGCTCGCGGAGCGCGGAGGCTCTGCGAGGTCGAAGCACGTCGTGGGCGCGTGAGGGGTGCGTCCGGACGCCACTACGACGCGGCGGGTGGGGACGGGCGGCCGTAGGTCATGCGGCGCAGGAGCCACTCCGCGGGGCCGCCGCGGAGCCCGGCACGCCGCATGGCGTCGGCGAGCAGGACCGTGGCCAGCCACACCCCGGCACCCAGGGCGACCGCACCGGTGTCGTTCCACCCGGGCCCGAGGCCCAGAGCGTAGGGCGGGACCAGCACGGCCCAGGCCGCCGACTGGAGCAGGTAGCAGGTCATCGAACGCTGCCCGGTGGCCGCCAGCGCTGTGACGACGGGGCCGCGCCGAGCGCCGGAGCGGTTGTCCAGCCAGTGGGCGGCCAGCGCGATGAGGGCGGCGTAGCCGAACCCCGCCGCGTAGCCGGTGAGCAGGTGCAGCCAGAAGACCGCGGTTGCGGTGACCGGGCCGACGTGCCACACCTCGACGTTGATCAGGGCTTGCGGCACACCGCCGGCGACCCCCGCCGCGATCCCCCAGGCGGCGGCGCGCCGCAGCAGGGGCAGGTGGTCCTGCGGCCGCTCCAGCAGGCGGCGGCGTCCGGCCCACACGCCGACGAGGAACGGGAACACCGAGATGGCGACCATCAGCGGCAGGAAGAACGGCAGCACGGCAAGGCGCATGAGCGCGTCCGACAGCCAGGTGACCTCGGCCCCGGCGTTCTCCGAGGCGGCCGGGAAGAGCTGCGTGGACACCAGGGCGTAGGCGAGGGTGCCCGCCGCCATCCAGGCGGAGGCGTGGACGAGCAGCCGCCGGTCGCCCATCCGCATGGCCGCGGTGAATGCCAGGGCGATCAGGCCGTAGGCGGCGATGATGTCGCCGTAGAACAGCAGGCCGGTGTGCGCGACTCCGATGGCCACCAGCGCGAGCCCGCGCCGGCGCAGCAGGCGGTGGACCCACGGCCATTCGCGTCCCTCGGCTGTTCTCCGGCGGTGGATCTGCGCGAGCCCGTATCCGAAGAGGGCGGCGAACATGGGGTAGCCGCGGTTCTCGGCGAAGAGCGCCATCACGGCGGTGACGCCGGTGTCGGCCGGGCCCTCCAGAGAGAATCCGCCCGCGCCCGCGACCTGCCGGAACAGGTGCGCGTGTACGGTCGCGATGATGAGGAGCATGACGCCCCGGGCCAGGTCGGGGGCGAGCGAGCGCTGCCCGGCGGGCAGCGCTCCGGGAGCCGACGGCGATTCGCCGCGGGTGGTGTGGGACATCGACCGGTCCTCGCAGGTGAGGGGAACAGCAAGCTACGCTTGCGTATCTAATGAGCGGAGTTGGAGGAGGCCGTCTACACGGCCGCCCTGGAGGAGACCGCCGAGCTCGGCTTGGCGCGCGTCACCATGGAAGGCATCGCCCGCCGGGCCGACACGGCCAAGACCTCGCTGTATCGGCGCTGGTCGTCGCCGGAGGACATCGTGCTCCGCGCGCTGTACCGGGCCTATCCGGTGGAGCAGCCCTCGCCGGGCGCCGACGATCTGCGCGGCGACAGCGAAGCCCAGCGCCGTCCTGACCTGCACGAACGCCTGTATGCAGAGGTCTTCGACGCCCGCGGCAGCCGCTTTACCCGCACTGTGCTGCGGCACTACGCCGACAACGGGCAGATCGACCCGGCCCGGCTCACCCCCGTTGTGGCGGACATCGGCGAGGCTTTGATGCTCAAGTACGGCATCGACTCGATGGAGCTGCCCGGCGACGACTACATCGCCGCCATCGTCGACCAGGCCATCCTCCCCGCGGTCGGCCGCGCCCCCGACGCGCGGGACGAAGACCGGCGGGGCCGCCTTGAGTAGCCGCTGGGTTGTCAGTCGGCGCCCATGGCCATGGCGGCGTCCGATGGTTCCCGTCAACTGGGAGGACGGCGCCATGGCCGACTGGTCCGGACGAGTGATCACGATCGTCGGCGAGTCGCCTGAATCGGACGGCTGTGGGGATTTTCCAGCTCCGCGAAGACGACGGATTTGGCGACACCTTCCGCAGCGCGGCCGTGAACTCGCCCGCGCCCTCGACCGCCTGGCCGGTTTCACCGGCTGACCCGGGACCCGGCGGAGCCGAGTGCTCCCCCCGCGCTTGCCGCAGCGATCGGCGCAGCCGCGCCCCATGCGTGCCCCGGGCGGGCAAGCCCGTTCGTGGCGGCTCCCTCAGGCCGGGCGCCGCAGCAGCCAGGCCCAGAAGCCGCGGCGCGGATGGCGCGCCTTGATCGTGCCGGACTTCACCGTGCCGCTGACCCGCAGCCCGGATGCCCCGGGAGCAGGCGGCCCCTTCACCTTGTTCACGACGGTGCCGCTGGAAGCCGACGCGTCGTCCAGATTCACCCACCAGCCGCGCGGCACCACCAGTACGACCGAACCCGACTTCGCGTGGGCCTCGACGGCGACCTCGCGGTGCGGGCACTCGGCCGCCGTGAAGTCGAGCTTGACCGCGCCGGACGTGCACTCGACCGTGATCCGGTCCGGCACCTGCCAGTAGCCGTCACGCTTCAGGCTGCCGCTCGTGGTCTCCAGCACCAGCGGTGGCGCCTCGCCGCCGGACCGGGGCGCTGTGGGCTCGGCGGGCAGATCGGCGGTGAGCGGTTCCAGATCGGCCCGGGTCTTGGCCGAATACACGGCGGAGAGGCGCTCGTCCAGTTCGGCGAGCTCAAGGCGGCCCACGGCCACCGCCTCACGCAACCGTTCGGCGGCGGCGTCGCGATCTTCGTCGGCGATCCGCAGAGCCGGCGCAGCGGGCGCCGGTCTCTCCTGTGCATCGCTCACGTCCGGCTCCCAACCAGTTCGGGTCGCGCCCTCTACCCCTATGAGCATACGACCCGCGGGCCGCCGCTCACGGGCCGCCGGCGGAGCGGGGCGCAACGGCGCCTTCGGTCCCGCGGCGGCGGATCGGCGGTACGCAACACCGGCTATGACCCCCGCTCGGTCCGGTCGCGCGACCGGACCCAGGCGGTGAACGCCTCCACCGCGTCGACCACCGCTTCGAAGCGCAGGGAGTGGACGATGTCGAACGCGTGCTGGGCGCCGGGAAGCTCCGCGTAGACGACCGGCTCGGCCGAAATCCCGCGCAGCGCGGCCGTGAACCCGCGGGCGCCCTCCACCGGCACGACGGTGTCCCGGTCGCCGTGTACGGCGAGGAACGGGGGCGCGCCGGTGTGCAGGTGGTCGGCGGGCGAGGTGGGCGGGTCGGCCGCGGCGCCCGGCCGGGCGTAGTAGCGGCCGTAGTAGCCGTACAGCGAGACCGCGGCGGTCACCGAGGTGTCGGCGTCCTCGAACCCGGGCTGGAACGCGGCCTCGCCCGGCGTCAGCGCGGCGATCGCCGCCAGGTGGCCGCCGGCGGAGCTGCCCGCGGCGACCAGCACCGACGGGTCGGCGCCGTAGCCGGGGCCGTGCTCGCGCGCCCACGCGATCGCCTTCTTGAAGTCGGCCACGTGCTCGTCGAAGCCAGCATGCGGACGCAGCCGGTAGTTCGCGCTGACGCAGACCCACCCCCGGCTCGCCAGGCGGTAGAGCAGCGGGCGCCCCTCGCGGTCCTTGCGGCCGCTGAAGTAGCCGCCGCCGTGCGCGTAGACCAGCACCGGGCCGCCCGCCGGCCGCGAGCGGTGGCGGTAGACGTCCAGCCGGTGGCGCTTTCCGGCGTCGCCATAGGCGATGTCGGCGATGCGCTCGACGTCGCGGCGGCGCACCAGGAACGGGCGGAGCAGGATGCGCGCATAGGGCGGGCGGCGCCGCAGCCCCGCGGCCAAGTCCTCCCGGATCGCGGACCGCCAGTCCGCGCCGAGGCCGTCGTCCAGCGCGCGCTCCAGTACCCGGCGAGCGCGCGTCCCCCTGCGCACGATCACCGCGAGGCCGACGGCGGCCAACCCCGCCAGGGCGGCCACCGTCCAGGCGGCGGCACTGCGGAGGTCGCCCTGGGCCCAGGCCAGCCCGGTCGAGGCGAGCAGGCAGTACAGGGCGAAGACGGGCATCTCGTTGATCACCAGTCCCAGCCGGAAGCTCACCGCGTCCCACGGGCGCGGACGGCGCAGGGGAGCCAGCGCGAAGGCGGTGCACACCGCGACGATCGCGACGGACACGAGGTAGCCGTAGGGCAGGTAGCCGAAGGGCATGGTCACCCCCGAGTGCGGCCGGTCGGCGGGCCGGCCCCGGGGGACCGGCGGTGTTCGGCGCTCATGGACGGCGCGCCGTGGGTGCCAGAACGAGGATGACCACGGCGCCCACGACCAGGTGCATCCCCAGGAGCACGACCATGCTCGCGGTGTCGGCGGCGGAGACCACCGGTCCCGCCAGCGACAGCAGCAGCACCGCGGCCGCAACGGAGGTCCAGATCGGTCCCGGCCGTCGCGTCAACCGCTCCAGCACCGCGAGCAGCGCCCAGCCGGCCAGCCCCATCATCAGGGCCGAGGCGCCGATGGACACGGGACCGATGGGACCGACGGTCCCCGCCCGGTCGCCCGCGACCTCGATCCCCGCGATCGGGACCGCCACCGCCCACACCGCCAGTGCCGCGACGGCCGCCCCGACCCCCGCCAGTACGCGGCGCAGGAGGCGGCCGCCGCCCGCGGGGGCGGTGTTCTCAGAGGCGCGTGCGGCCTCGGATCGACTGGTCATCCCTCTGTCTCCTTCCGCCCGCCGGGGACGCCTGTCCCGCGGGCCGGACTGCTGTGCGGCGGGGCCGCCGGCTGCGCCGCCGTCCCACCCGGACCTTTGCAGACTCCCAAGGGAGCCGGTGCCTGCGCATCGGGCGGGCGAACATCCTCGCCTCGACTCCCGACGGGAGCACCCCCTACTTCGGTCGGTGTCGGCCGCGCGGCCCCGGCGGTTAGCCTTGCCCGGTGAACGAGGAGGTCATCGCCGCTTCGGCGAGCGAACCCGAAGTCCCGGCGGCGCGCAGGCGGCGCGCCGCGGTCGGCGTAACCGCGGTGTCGGCCGTCCTGGTCGCCCTGACGATCTGGGCCCGCCACGGTGCGCAGCCCGACGCCGCGACGCTGACCCTGGACATCGCTGTCGGCGCGCTCGGGTGCGCGCTCACGCCGCTTCTCATGTGGCGCCCGGTGACCGGCGCGCTGGGATTGGCGGTGCTGGCGGCGCTGTCACCGGCGGTGACGCCTCCGGCCACGCTCGCGGTGCTGCAGGTCGCGCAGCGGCGGCGGCTGCCGGTCGCCGTCGCGGTCGCCGCGACGGGCGTCGCCGCGCACGCCGTTCAAGGATTGTGGCAGCCCAACAGCGGGCTCTCCTACGGCTGGTGGCTGGTGCTGATCACCGCGGGGTACGGGGGGCTGGTCGGCTGGGGCGCTCTGGCCCGGGCCCACCGCGCCCTGGTCATGTCCCTGCGGGAGCGGGCCCGGCGGGCCGAGACCGAGCAGGGCCGGCGGGTGGCCGAGGCTCGCATGGCCGAGCGCACCCGCATCGCGCGCGAGATGCACGACGTGCTCGCCCACCGGCTGTCGCTGCTGGCCACCTACGCCGGCGCGCTGGAGTACCGCCCCGACTCGCCGCCCGAGCGCCTCGCCCAGGCTGCGGGGGTGGTCCGCACGGGAGTGCACCAGGCGCTGGAGGAGCTGCGGGAGGTCATCCTGGTGCTGCGCGACGAGGACGCGGCCGAGGAGGCCGCACGTGTCGCCGGCCGCAGCCCGGTGCTGGCCGACGTCCCCGCACTCGTCGAGGAGTCGCGCGGCGCCGGGGTCCGTGCGCGGCTGCGCGACGAGGCGGCCGAGCCCGAGAACGTGCCCGCCGCTGTCAGCCGGACCGCCTACCGCGTGGTCCAGGAAGGGCTGACCAACGCCCGCAAGCACGCGCCGGGGCGGCCGGTCGAGGTGGAGCTGAGCGGGCGTCCGGGAGAAGGGCTCGCGGTGACGGTGACCAACCCGGTCGGGGGAGCGGACGACGGGAGCGGTGCGGACGGCGCGAACGGCGCCGACGGTGGTGCCGGAGCTGCTGGTGCGACCGGTCACTCGGACGCTCGGGCGGTCGGCGGCGGGCGCGGCGCCGCGCCCGCGGAGGCGCAGCGTGCCGCGGCGCAGGCAGCGGCGGCGGTGGGCAGCGGGACGGGTTTGGTGGGCCTGACCGAGCGCGTGCACCTCGCCGGGGGCGTGCTCGACCACGGCCTCCACGGCGACCGGTTCCGCCTGCACGCCCGGTTACCATGGCCCGCATGAGTCGTGCGCTGCGGATCCTCATCGTCGACGACGACGCCCTGGTCCGCGGTGGGCTGTCGATGATGCTCGACGGTGTCGACGGCATCTCCGTGGCGGGCGAGGCGGCCGACGGCGACGAGGTCGCGGCCGCCGTCGACAGGCACACGCCCGACGTGGTGCTGATGGACCTGTGCATGAAGCGGGTCGACGGCATAGCCGCCACCCGCAAGGTGCGCGCGCGGCCGCACGCGCCCGAGGTCATCGTGCTGACCACCTTCGACAGCGACGAGAACATCCTGCACGCCCTGCGCGCCGGAGCGGGCGGGTTCCTGCTCAAGGACACCGCGCCACCGGAGATCGTCGACGCGATCCGCAAGGTGGCCGTCGGCGACCCGATCCTCTCGCCCCGCATCACCCGCCGCCTGATGGACCGCGCCGCAACCCAGGCGGGCACCTACGAGCAGGCCCGCGCATCGCTGGAAACCCTGAGCCCGCGCGAACACGAGGTGGTGGTGGCGGTCTCGGAGGGCCGCTCCAACGCCGAGATCGCGGCCCGCCTCTACATGAGCGTCCCGACGGTCAAGGCCCATATATCCAGCATCCTCACCAAACTCACCCTCGACAACCGCACCCAGATAGCCCTCCTGGCCCACGACGCGGGGTTGGCGTAGACCCGACTTCCTGGAGGAGGCGGGAACGCGGGGAGCTCCGCAGCGGGACGAGGATAGAGCACGGAACATCTGACGAATGAGAAACCCCGCCCTTATGCTGGCGAGTGTCGAGCCCTCTGGCAGGACGGGGATCTGATGACAGAGCGTGTCCCAGACCAAGCACTGACGTTCGGCCAGCGTGTCCGCCGCTTGCGCGAGCGCAACGGCCAGACCCGAGCGGTTGTGGGCGGCTTGGTGGGCCGCTCGCCCGAATGGGTCAAATTCATCGAGTCCGGACGGCTTCAAATGCCACGGCTTCCTCTGCTGCTGCGCCTCGCTGATGCTCTTGGGGTGGACGAACTATCCGACCTCACTGGAGATGAGCGACTGGCTGCAGCAACGTTCACAAAGGCGGCCCATGACGCGCTGCCCGCTATTAAGGATGCGCTGAGCACCTACCGGTTCGATGCCCCGGCCGAGGAGCAGCAGACGGCTGCCGAGCTGGCTGAGCGGGTGCGGCACGCGTGGCAACTCTGGCACGGGGCTCGCGCTCATCGCAGCAGAGTAGCCGCCGTGCTCCCCGACCTCCTGCGCGATCTCCAGCAGGCCGCGCGTCATCTGGACGGACGCGATCGGCGCCGCGTACTTGTGGCATCGGCTGAGGCTTACCACCTCGCTCAGCTCTTCCTCAGTTTCCAGCCGACACCGGAGCTCGTGACCCTCACTGGCGATCGGTCCATGTCCGCCGCTCAGGACGCTGACGACCCGCATGCCATCGCCGTGGCGGCCTGGTATCTGAACCATGTCTTTCGCGATGCCGGAGAGCAGCACGAAGCGCGAGTCGACCTCGCGATGCGCGCCGCCGGACTTCTCCATCCGGACAACGATCCTGAAGACCTTGCCCGGTGGGGTCTTCTCCACCTCGCCGCCGCGCTGTCGTTTGCGAAGGTCGGCCGCTCTGGAGACGCATGGCGCTTCTGGGATCGGGCCGAGAGCGCGGCTCGGCGCTTGGGCGAGCGGTATAACCACCAGTGGCTCATCTTCGGCTTGGGCATGGTCCATGCGTACGCCATCACGATGAACAACGACCTCATGAAGCCGGGAGCCGCAGTTGAGGTGGCCGAGCGCATCGATCTGGCTCCGATGCCGTCAGCAACTCGGCGGAGCTTCCACCTCATCGAATCCGCACGCGCCCACAACATGAAGGGCGAGGACATCGCCACCGTTCATCTCCTCCATAAGGCGTATGACGAATCACCCGAAACCGCCCGATTCAACCTTTTCGCTCGGTCGGCTGTTTCGGAGCTTAACGTCTCGGGTCGCGCGATGATTCGGGATGACATTCGCAACCTTGCACGCAAGATCGGCGTCCAGGCAGCCTAAAGGTACAACCTGTACCTGCCGAAGAAGGGGTAGCTTTGCTACCCCTTTCTTTGTGCGCGGTGGCTTAATGTCTCAGCCGTAATAGACCCCCGCGACGGTGTGGGCCGTCCGGGGGCGCGGCCACCAGCTAGCTAGGAGCTGATGACATGAGGCAGAGTAGCCGTCTAGGTAGGAAGTCCGCGAGGCGGTGGGGCCGTTCACCCGAGCACGCGGCCGCCCACGCGGCTGCCGCCAACCTCCAGGCCCGTCACCCGGGCTCTGTGATCTGGTTCGGCGAGATCTCGCACCGGTACTACGTCATGGACCCCGCCGGTCTCCATGAGTTCCCTGACACGGACGCCGTCCGGGTGTACCTCTGGGGCGGCCTTGGGCGTCGCCGGGTACACGCCGAGGACCGCGCAGTCCGCTTCGGGGACGGCCTCGACGACCTCCGCAGTGACCTCAGCGGTCCACTGCGCGCGCTTGTCGCAGTCCGTCCGGACGCGCGCCCCATTCCCGCACCCATGGCGGGGGCGAGGTGAGCACTGTGACTACATCCGACACCGACGCGGTCCTCCTCGCCATGCTGAAGGCCCGCTACGGCGACCAGTGGAATATTCGCCGCACCGAACACCTGTGGCTCGCCACAGCCAAGGACCCGGATACCGACAACGCTCCCACCATCGTGCAACCCGACGTAGAGGCCTTCGTCCGCGAACTGGAGAACCCACCGCCCCGAGCAGGCCGCCCCTCGCTCCTATCGTCGAGCTGGGCCGCAGCCCACTTCGACCAAGCCGGCGACGGCGCCTACGTCTCGCGTCGGCCGCCTATGACCTGACTAGCAGAGGCTCTGCCGTATATGGGGCGTCCCCAAGAACGTCTACTGGCAAGTCTTAGGGGACGCCTCCGCTCGAGAACCAATGGTTCCGGTGATATCGAATGTAGTCGATATTGATTCGATGTTGTTGATGAACTCTTAGGCTTCCGATAGTGGTCTTCCACATAGAGTCGACGACTTCAAAGTTATCCCGAATGTAGAGAGCTCCATGGTCAAAGCGTAGGTGGTCGTTCGGGCATAGACATAGAGCATTGGGCTCTTCGTCCGGGCCGTTGTGGGGCGTTCCGAGTGGTCGAATATGAGCTGTTTCGCTTGTGGGTCCGATGGGAAGCTCAATGATAGTATTGCATATCTGACATTGATTTTCATGCCAGGTCTTGATGTTATTTCTTACTGTGGCTCGCCGTTGGATCTTATTGACAGCCGTAGGTACTCGCTGGGCGGGAGGTCCTGAGGAGAATGTCTCGACCTCTATATCATTGTTCCTCTCCGGGAACATTTTGATTACATCTTCTGTATCAAAGAAGCTTCCGATTTTAACTAACAAGAACTGGCATACTTGGAACCCATCGTCGCGCACCTTGTACCAATGCGAAACGACACGGTAAAGCCCCCCATAACGATATCCTTTGGCGGGTGCATGCTCGGATTTTGGGACGGCTCCGCGAATAATTCGGACAGGAAGGCTGGCATATTGGCTTTTTACTAGGCCTGCGTTTCCGCGGTATGAGAAACTTTGGTGGTCGACCTGTTTCCCTTCCTTCTGGCCGCCCTGTCCTGTATATACGATTATGTCGCCGTAGTCCTTATCGTCCTCGTATCCTCCGCTGAGGACGATGGCGTCTGTTCCCTCGCGCTGCGTTCCCGATATTCCGGCTTGTCTCTCGGCATGGAGGCCTGCCGCTCGGAGATCGTCACGGTTGTGATACCAACTACCTTCTGGGTGCCCATAGACTTCGCCGAAGGTTCTCGTGTATGCCATGGCATATCAGTCTAATTCGGATCTGTCTGGTATGGACACGTCCGGGGTGGGCCGAAAATGATCTTGGAACTTGAGTTGCAGCCAGCAACCGCTCGATGCGGTGCTACTCACCCTTCCAGGAGAAGGTTCAGTTCTACTCGGAGGTCGTCGGGGTTCATGTCGGGGGTGGGTTCGGTGAGGTAGACCTCCCATTGGGTGGTCGTGGGGTTGTGGCCCTGGTCGCCGACCCAGGCGAAGAGGCGGGCCCAGGACTGCGCGAGGTTGTCGAAGGCTCCGGTGTGGACCATGCGGGCGACTCGGCCGGCGGGCAGGGTGCCGGCCGCGGCGTCGCCGGAGGGGTCGATCGGGCGGTCGGTGGGGAAGCCGACCTCGATGTCGACGGGGTCGCTGGGTAGGCCGCGGAACAGGCCGAACGCCGGGCCGGTGATCTGAGCGCCCTGGGAGGCGATGGTCGGGGCGAGCGTCTGGAACGAGCCGTCGTAGAACGACGGGAGGTCGTCCTGGGCGACGGTGCCGCGGATGACGGCGGTGGTGACGCTCTCGGTGGCGACGATCGCGGGCTCGAACTCCGACTCGAAGCCGGCGGGGCCGCTGGCGGGCTGCTGCATCGGGACGCCTTTCGTGATTGACGGTGGGTACCTGGGTGCTGATGGGCGGGCGGGCGGTACCGACCTCGCCGTCCGTGCCGACGGCGATATGGCGAGGGCCTTCTTCCACCTCCCGGCGACCGCCCACCCCGATTACCGACTCCGGCCGCGCCGGGAACTCATCGCTGGATTCACTGTTCGATGGGCGCAGGTCTCCTCACCTTGCTCGCCCTCCCCGCCCCTTCGCCTCGCTGCCCCTGCTGCCCCGCTGCCCGCGACCGCCGGCGGCGAACGCCGATCTACCCGCGCCCCCGGCTCCGCAATCGCGCGCCCCGCCGATCCCCGCCGATCCTCCCCCGGCCCGTCCGCATCCCCCGCCCCTCCCGGCACACGCGCCCACAGGTCCCCGCGGTGCGGCGGGCTACCATCATCCCCATGACAGCCGGGAACACGGGACGCAAGCGCCCCACGATCAGCGACGTCGCCCGACGCGCCGGCGTGACGAAGGGTGCTGTCTCGCGGGCGCTGAACAGCGGCACCGGCGTCAGCACCGGCACGCGCGACCGCATCCGCCAGGCGGCGGTCGAGCTGGGGTGGAGTCCCAGCTACGCCGCACGCGCGCTCAACGGCAAGCCGCTCGGCACGATCGGCCTGGTCGTGCGCCGCTCCCCGGAGATCCTCGACTTCGACGCGTTCTTCCCGTCGTTCCTGTCCGGAATCGAGTCCGTGCTCTCCGGCGAGGAGCACGCCACGGTCATCCGCTTCGTGCCGGACGCCCAGACCGAGGCCGCCACCTACGAGCGGCTGTTCGGCGACCGCTTCGTCGACGGGTTCCTCGTGACCGACCTGCGGGTGGACGACGAGCGTCCCGCGATGCTGCACCGACTGGGTGCACCCGCCGTCGTGGTCGGCGCGCCCGAGGGCTCCTCGGACCTGCCCACCATCACCAACGACGCCGAAGAGGCGATTCGCGGCCTGGTGCGCCGCTTCGCCGACGCCGGCCACCGCCGCATCGCCCACGTCCAGGGCGACCGCCACATGCTGCACGCGCTCCAGCGCCGCCGCCACTGGGAGCAGGCGATGCGCGAGTTCGGGCTGGAACCCGGCCCCGTGGAGTACGGCGGCTACACCATCGTCGGCGGGGCCCAGGCCACCGAGCGCATCCTCGCGCGCGGCGGCGAGCGCCCCACAGCCGTCTTCTATGGCAGCGACCTCATGGCCATCGGCGGGTACTCGGTGCTGGGCGAGTCCGGCCTGGCCATCCCCGCCGACATGGCGGTGGCCGGCTTCGACGACATCCCCCTGGCCTCGTTCGCCTCGCCGCCGATGACGACCGTGCGCAGCAAACACCGCGCGCTGGGTAGCGCCGGCGCGCGCATCCTGCTCGACATGCTCAAGGGCCAGGAGCCGCCCCTTTCGACGGTGCTGACCGGCGAGCTCTGCATCAGGGATTCGTCCGGCGACCCCGCGTAACACAAGTAACGACTCTGTAACCCCCTCTCCTGTGCCGGAGTGATCTCCCCTACACTCACGCGGTAAACCGGTTTACTTACGTAGTCAGGGCCGCCTGAGCAGCACACGGTCCGCCAGCCCCGCCCCCCGCCTACCGACTCGCCGGCCATGCGGTCCCGGGTCGGCCGTCCTCGTGCCACGCGCCGAAGACGGTGCCGGGCCCGCATGACCACAGAGAAACGGAGATGGTCGTGAAGATTCCCGCCAAAGCAGTACTGTCCGCCTCGACCGCGCTCGGTCTCGTCGCCGCGCTGACCGCCTGCGGCGGCTCCGGCGAGGAGTCCGGAGACCAGACGCTGACCTACTGGGCCAGCAACCAAGGGGCGAGCGTGGAGGAGGACAAGAAGGTCCTCAAGCCCGCGCTCGACCGCTTCACCGAGGAGACCGGCGTCGAGGTCGAGCTTGAGGTCATCCCCTGGAGCGAGCTGTACAACCGCATCCTCACCGCGGTCAGCAGCGGCGACGCGCCCGACGTGCTCAACATCGGCAACACCTGGGCGGCCAGCCTGCAGGAGACCGGCGCCTTCGTCCCCTACGAGGGCGCCGACCTGGAGGCGGTCGGCGGCAAGGGCCGCTTCGTCGAAACCAGCTTCGCCACCGGCGGCGCCGAGGGCGAGGCGCCGACGTCGGTGCCGCTCTACGGCCTGTCCTACGCGCTGTTCTACAACCCCACCATGTTCGAGGATGCGGGCATCGAGGAGCCTCCCGCGACCTGGGAGGAGTTCGTCGACACCGCGAAGAAGCTGACCAAGGACACCGACGGCGACGGCAAGCCCGACCAGTACGGCCTGGCGATGGAGGCCGGCAGCGAGCGGCAGAACTCGCACTTCGCGCACATCCTGGGACAGCAGTACGGCGGGCAGCTCTGGAAGAACGGGCCCAACTTCTCCTCCGCCGAGCAGGTCGACGCGGTCAAGATGTGGGTCGACATGATGGCCGAGGAGGAGATCGTCGACCCCAGCAACGCCGAGTTCAGCGACGGCACCCAGTCCATCGGCGACTTCGTCGACGGCAAGGCGGCCATGATCATGATGCAGGGCAGTGCCCGCACCACCATGGCGGCCCGCGACTTCGACAACTACGAGGTCGCCCAGGTCCCGATGCTCGACCCGCTGCCCGGCAAGCCCATCCAGAGCCACGCGGCCGGCATCAACATCAGCGTCTTCAACGACACCGAGAACAAGGAAGGCGCGCTGCAGCTGGTCGAGCACCTGACCAGCCCTGAGGAGCAGGTCTACCTCTCGCAGGAGTTCCAGACGCTGCCGGTGGCCACCAAGGCCTACGACAACGAGGAGCTGCAGAGCGAGTCCATGCAGACCTTCCGCACCATCCTCACCGAGCACGCCTCCCCGATGCCGCTGATCCCCGAGGAGGGCCAGATGGAGACGGTCCTCGGCGAGTCGATCGCCGGGCTCTTCGCCGACGCGGCGACCGGCAGCAAGGTCACCGAGGCCGACGTCCGCGACGCCATGAAGGAAGCCGAGACCCAGATGGACGCCGCGAACTAGGCGGTGCAGTCCGCCGGCCGCCCCGCCCCTTGCGGCGGGGCGGCCGTTCGATGGAGGCGCTAGATGTCGACCACTGAAGAACCGCGGTCCGGTGCGGCCGAGGAGGACCCGCCGACGGAGGCCGGGCCTGCGAGCGGGTCCCGCAGGCGGCGCCCGCGCCGCCCGGGTGTGCTCCTGCCCTACGGCATGGTGCTGCCGGCGGCCGTGCTGGAGCTGCTGATCCACATCATCCCCATGATCCTGGGGATCTACATCGCGTTCACCTCGCTCACGCAGCTGACCATCCGGAACTGGACGTCGGCTCCGTTCGTGGGCCTGGAGAACTTCGTCCGGGGGCTCGACCCCAGCGGCGCGCTCGGTTCGGCCCTGTTCCAGAGCCTGTTCCGCACCGCCTTGTACACCGCCCTGGTGGTGGGGCTGTCCTGGGTGCTGGGCATGGCGGCCGCCGTCTCGCTGAACACGAAGTTCCGCGGGCGCGGGGTGCTGCGCACGCTCTTCCTGGTGCCCTACGCCCTGCCGGTCTACGTGGCCGCCATCATCTGGGCGTTCATGTTCAACCACCGGGACGGCATGATCAACCGGCTGCTGGTCCAGGACCTCGGCCTGCTCGACGACCGGCCGTTCTGGCTTATCGGCGAGAACGCGTTCTGGGTGCTGGTGGTGGTGTCGGTGTGGCGGCTGTGGCCGTTCGCGTTCCTGATGCTGCTCGCCGCGCTGCAGAGCATCCCCGAGGACATGTACGAGGCCGCGGCGATCGACGGCGCGTCGACCTGGAAGCGGTTCACCGGCATCACGATGCCCATGGTGCGTCCCGCCAACGCCGTGGTGCTGCTGGTCATGGGGCTGTGGACCTTCAACGAGTTCAACATCCCCTTCCTGCTCTTCGGTGACACCTCGCCCGACAGCGCACGCCTGATCTCGCCGCTGATCTACGAGCACTCCTTCGTCAACTGGAACTTCGGACTCGGCGCCGCGATGAGCGTGCTGCTGCTGGTGGCGCTGATCATCGCCTCGGCCGTCTACGTCCGGATGGTCCTGCCCAAGGGGAGCAGCAATGACTGAGACACCCGGCTTCCGCTGGTTCCGCCGGATCACCCTGACCGTCCTCACCGTGTTCACGGTCATGCCGCTGTACGTGCTGGTGGTGACGTCGGTCAAGCCGCTGGAGAACGTCCGGGGGCTGTTCACCTGGGTTCCCGACCGCGTCACCTTCCAGCCCTACGTGGACATGTGGTCGACGATCCCGCTGGCGCGCTACCTCACCAACAGCCTGATCGTCACGATCACGGCGACGGTCCTGGCGCTGATCGTCGCCGTGCTGGCGGCCTACCCGCTGGCACGGCTGCGGTTCCGCGGCAAGCGCGTGTTCAGCATGACCGTGCTCTCGACCCAGATGTTCCCCGGCATCCTGTTCCTGCTGCCGCTGTTCCTGATGTTCGTGCAGGGCGAGGAGCTCCTCGGCATCCAGCTGACCGGCTCCTACTTCGGGCTGATCATCACCTACCTGACCTTCGCCCTGCCGTTCTCGATCTGGATGCTGGCGGGGTACTTCCAGGCCATCCCCGAGGGCCTGGAGGAGGCGGCGATGATCGACGGCACCAGCCGTATCGGGGCCCTCGTCCGGATCATCCTGCCGGTCGCGCGCCCGGGAATCCTCGCCGTCGCCGTGTTCGCCTTCATCACGGCCTGGGGAGAGGTGCTGTTCGCCTCGGTGCTGACCGATACCGAGACCCGCACGCTGTCCATCGGGCTCAAGCTCTACACGAGCCAGACCGACACCCTGTGGAACGAGTTGCTGGCCGCGTCGCTGACCATCTCCCTGCCGGTGATCGTCGCCTTCATGCTGGTCCAGCGGCACCTCGTCTCCGGGTTGTCGGCGGGTGCCGTGAAGTAGCGCCCCGGCGCCGCGCCCGGCCACCGCCCCGACCGCCCTTGCTAGCGTTGCCGCCGGCGGATCGGCGGGGGCGGCGCCGGCCGCTCCGTCGAACCGCCCCGCCGCCCCGTGAAACGGCTCGAAGGGCGGGTACACATGATTGAGGCGGAGGGCCTGCGCAGCGAAGCGCCGCCGGACGAGGCGGCGCTGGACCGGTGGCGCCGGCTGACGATCGTGCCCATGATGGCGGCGGCGGCCCTCTTCCTGGGCGCCTACGCCTGGCCGATCATCGACCCCGGCATCGCCGCGGGCTGGCAGAGGGCCTGCGACGTGGCGATGTTCGGCATCTGGGTGCTGTTCGGCGCCGACTACCTGGTGCGGCTGCGCCTGGCTCCGCGGCGTTGGGAGTTCGCCAAGCGGAACTGGTTCGACCTGCTGATACTCGTGGCGCCGATGCTGCGGTCGCTGCGGCTGGTGCAGATCATCATGGTGCTCGGCCTGCTCGACAAGCGGGCGGGACTGACCCTGCGCGCCAACGTCGCCAGGTACGCCGGGGCCGCCGCCGTGCTCGTCGTGTTCTGCGCCGCGCTGGCGGTTCTCGACGCCGAGCGGGGCGTGGCCGGTTCCGTCATCCGGACGTTCCCCGACGCGCTGTGGTGGGCGGCCACCACCGTGACGACGGTGGGCTACGGCGACCTGTACCCCGTCACCGCGGAGGGCCGCCTGGTCGCCGGCGTCCTGTTCACCGCGGGCATCGCCCTGCTGGGTGTGGTCACCGCGACGCTGGCCTCGTGGTTCGTGGAGAAGTTCAACGAGGGCCAGGAGAGCGCCGCGGCCACGCAGAAGCAGATGGCGGAGCTGACCGAGGAGGTGCGGTCGCTGCGCGCCGAACTGGCCGCCAGGGGCGCGGGCGCCGGAATCGCCGCCGGGGAGGCCGGCTCGGGCCGCCGACCGTGACCGGACGGCCTCCCTCAGCGCGGCTTCTGGGCGCCTTCGGCACGCCCCGCCGCCCGGTCTGCGGCGCGCGTCCGCCCCTCTTGGTCCTTCGAATGCGCCGTGTTGTACTCAGGCGAACACATCCGGTGAAGTTCCGGATTGTTTCCGAATGTTAGCGCGCGCATTGGGTCGCTGAGCAGCCGCTCCGGCGCCCCCGAGCCCTCCGCGGCCCGGGGGCGCTCCGTCGTCGGCGGGACCGCCCCGCGCGGCCGCGGCGGTCACTCGCGGGTGCAGCCGAGTACCTCGGAGACCTCCCCGGCCGTGCGCACGACGACAGGGCCCAGCTCGAACATGCGGTCCTCGGGCATCCGCGACTCGGGAGCACTGACGCTGATACTGCCGGCCACCCCGGACTCGTGGTCGAAGACGGGGGCCGCCACGGTGCGGATTCCGGGGGTGCGCTCGGAGAAGGACAGGGCATAGCCCCGCTCGCGGATCGCCTCCAGCTCGATGCGCAGCCGGGCGGGATCGGTGATCGTCGCCGGGGTCACCGCGTCGATCGGCCCGGCGAGCAGCTCCTCGGCCGCCGGACGGGGCAGGAACGCCAGCATGGCCTTGCCCGGCGCGCCGTAGACCAGGGGGATCGGCACGCCCAGCTCGGTGTAGGTGCGGCGCAGTGCGTGGTGGCTCTCGACCTGGTCGATCACGGCGCGCTCGTTGCCCGGCAGCAGTTCGTGCAGCCCCACCGTCTCGTCGACGATCGCGCGCAGCTCGCGCATCGCGCCCAGGGCCGCATCGCGCAGCGTCGTGGGGAACGCCCCGCTGCGGGCCAGCTGGACCAGCAGGGGACCCAGAGCGTAGCGGCGCTGCGCTGTCTGCCGGACGAGCCCGTTGGCCTGCATCGACGCCAGGATGCGGTGCGTGGTGCTGGTCGACAGCCCGGTCGCGCGGGCGATGTCGCTGATGCCCATCTCCGGCCGGCGGGGGCTGAAGCATTTCAGGATCGCGACGGCGCGGTCGATCGCCTGCACGGCCGGTCGTGCGGCCCCGTTGTCCTTCGCACCTGCGCCGGTGCGGCCCTCGGTCGTCTCGCTCAATTCGGCCCAACCCATTGACGTTAACGTGCTTGCAATCGTACGTTCCTGTTATACGGGATCGCATCCCATTATACGGGATAAGTCACGGAACAGGTGCGTGGATGAAGCCACTCGACGGATTCCGGGTTCTCGACCTCACCCGCTTCCTCTCCGGCCCCTACTGCACGATGGTGCTGGCGGAGATGGGGGCCGACGTCGTCAAGGTGGAGCAGCCCGGGACCGGGGACGACTCGCGTCGGCTGGCGCCCAAGGTCAACGGCGAGAGCTACCCCTTCGGCATGCCCAACCGCAGCAAGCGCAGCGTCTCCCTGGACCTCAAGGACCCGCGCGGCCGCGACGCCTTCCTGCGCATGGCCGAGCGCGCCGACCTGGTCATCGAGAACTTCCGGCCGGGCGTGGTCAAGCGGCTGGGCATCGACTACGAGTCCCTGCGCGAGGCCAATCCGGCACTGCTCTACTGCTCCATCAGCGGTTTCGGCCAGAGCGGCCCCTACCGCGACCGGCCGGGCTTCGACATCATGGCCCAGGGTGCGGTGGGCTTCATGCGGATGACCGGCCACCCCGACGGCGGCCCCGCCAAGGTGGGCATCGCGATCAACGACATCGCGGCCGGCGCCACCGCCATCTACTCGATCCTGGCCGCCGAGCTGAACCGGCGCGCCACCGGCGAGGGCGACTACATCGACATCTCCCTCGTCGACGCGGGCCTGGCCTGGACGGTCTGGGAGTCGGGCGCCTACTTCGGCAGCGGCGAGCAGCCCGCGCCGACCGGTACCCGGCACCGCCGCTCCACGCCCTACCAGGCCTACCGCACCGCCGACGGCTACGTGACGATCGGCGCCAACAACGACCGGCTGTGGCGCCGCCTCGTCGTCGACGCCCTCGACCGGCCCGCCTGGCTGGAGGACGAGCGCTTCGCCACCCTGACCGCGCGCATGGAGCACATCGACGAGCTCCAGGAGGAGATCGAGGAGGTCACCGCCGCCCGCACGACCGACGAGTGGATCAAGATCCTGGACCGCGCCGGTGTGCCCGGCGGGCCCGTGCTCACCTATGCCGAGGCCCTGGACGATCCGCACATCATCGCGCGTGGGATGATCAGTGAGGTGGATCACCCCATCATCGGTCCGATGCGGACGATCTCCCCGCCCGCCAAGTTCGGCTCACTGGAGTTCGGCATCCAGGGCCCCGCCCCCTGGCTGGGCCAGCACACCAGAGACGTCCTCGCCGACGCCGGCCTGAGCGACGACGAGATCGAGGCGCTCTACGCCGAGCGCGTCGCCTTCGACGAGCACCCCGAACTGCACGGAAGGTAGAAGCCCATGTCCGACGACCTCCAGGTGGAGCGCTCCGGCGCGGTGGCGACCCTGACCCTCGACCGGCCCGAGAGCCGCAACGCCATCAGCCTGCAGATGTACCGCGACCTGCCCGGCATCCTGCGCGGCATCGACGACGACCCCCGCGTCAAGGTGCTGGTGGTGCGCGGCGCGGGCACCAAGGCCTTCGCCGCGGGCGCCGACATCAGCGAGTTCCGCGAGGTCCGCTCCGACGCCGAGAGCGCGCGCTCCTACAACGAGCAGGTGGCCGCCGCGGAGCAGGCGCTGGAGGGCATGGCCAAGCCCACCGTCGCCATGGTGCACGGCTACTGCGTCGGCGGCGGCTGCGGGCTGGCGCTCGCCTGCGACCTGCGGTTCTGCGACACCGCCGCGAAGTTCGCGATCACCCCGTCCAAGCTCGGCCTCGTCTACAGCCTGGAGTCCACCCGGCGCCTGGTCGACCTGGTCGGCCCCGCGCAGGCCAAGTGGGTCCTGTTCTCCGGCCGGCGGATGGACGCCGAGCACGCGCTGCGCACCGGTCTGGTCGACACCGTGGCCGAGCCGGACGGGCTGTCCGAGCAGGTGTACGGCTTCGCCGAGCTGGTGGGCACCCGGGCGCAGTACAGCGTCCGTGCGGCCAAGGAGATCGTCCGCCGCATCGTGGCCGGTCAGCGCCGCGACGACGCCGAGACCACCGACCTGCGCAACTCCTCCTTCGACACCGAGGACTACGCCGAGGGCGTGCGCGCCTTCCTGGAGAAGCGCCAGCCGGAGTTCACCTGGTCGTGACGGCGGCGCGCCTCCTCCGCCGCCGCACGGCCCGCATCGCGACCGCGGGGCGCCGACCCGATGCCCGCCCCGCACCCACCGTCACAGCGACGGCACGCCCACAGCGGAACCCCGCACCCCACCCCCCGTAACAGCCACTGTGCCGGCAAGGAGGCACCGCCATGCCGATCAACAAGCCCGTATTGCTACCGGTCCTGGCCTCACTGGCCTCGGCCGCCCTCGTGGCCGCGCTCACCGCCTGCGGCGCGGGTTCGTCGACGGTCCAGGAGAACCCCGACGACTACCCGAGCCGCGAGCTCGACTGGACCATCGCGTTCGGCCCCGGCGGCGGCAACGACATCATGAGCCGCACCATCGTCGAGATCCTCAACAAGAAGGACCTGTACCCCGCCGACATCGTCGTGGAGAACCGCGAGGGCGGCAGCGGCGCCAAGGGTTGGGGCCACCTGCTCAGCAACTCCGGCGACCCCTACGTCATCTCGTCCACCTCGGGATCGTTCATCACCACGCCCCTGCAGGCCGACACCGGCTGGACCCCCGCCGACTTCACCCACATCGGGCTGTTCGCCACCGACGACACGCTGTTCGTCACCCCCGGCTCCAGCGACCTGACCACCTGGGAGGACTGGGTGGCCCACGCCGAGGACGAGGGGAAGGTGACGGTCGGCGGGATCGGCACGGTCAACGTCGACTACATCATCCAGGCCGCCCTGGCCGAGCAGGCCGGCTACAAGATCGAGTACGTGCCCTTCAACGAGGAGGGCCAGTTGCAGACGGCCCTGTCGTCGGGCTCGCTGGACGCGATCGTCTCCAACCCCGGCTCGATCATGGGCCAGGTCGAGAGCGGCGACGTCAACCCGCTGCTGTTCACCGGAATGAAGCGGCTGAAGGCGCTGCCCGACGTCCCCACCGGCGAGGAACTGGGCTATGAGGACCTGGTCTCGATGCCGCGCGGGCTCATCCTGCCGCCCGACGCGCCCGACTACGCCCGCGAGTGGTGGATCACGACGATGAAGAAGGTCGTCAAGACCGACGCCTGGCAGGAGTACCTGGACAAGAACTACCTGACGGCGGACGTCCGCTGGGGCGACGACTTCACGTCCTACCTGGACGCCACCGGCACGCGCTTCGAGAAGGAGCTGAAGGAGCAGGGGGCCATCTGATGGCCGGGACGCCGACCTCGCGGGTGCGGCTGCCGTTCCAGCGCGCCTCCGCCGAACGCACCGCGGGCGGCCCCTCCGGACAGGGCCCGTCCCCAGCGCAACCGGAGGGCGGCGGCCCCGGGGGGCCCGCGGGCGGCCGACGCCGCCCGCGGGTATCGGGGGAGACCGTCTTCTATCTCATCGTCGGCGCGGTGCTGACCGGCTACACGGTCATGGCGTTCGGCATGGAGTGGCAGACGACCGCCGGCCGGGTGGGGCCCGGGCTCTTCCCGCGCATCATCGGCGTCCTGGGTGTCGCCGCCTGCGCGATCTGCACCGTGCAGAGCGTGCTCCGGCGGCGTCCGGAGGGCGCGGACGAGCGGGACGCGGGTGAGCAGACCGCGGACAGCGGGGACGGCGCCGCCGCGGCCGGGGAGCGGGACACTGCGCAGGCCGAGCGGCCCTCCGGCGCCGAGCCGGCCGCCGCGGCCGGGGAGCCCGCCGCGGCCGGCGGCGGGCAGGCGCAGCGGCGCCACCCCTGGGCCGTGGTGGCGCTCTGCGCGATCCTCGCCGCCTTCGTCACCGTGCTGGTGCCGGTGGGTGCGGTGGTCACCGGTTCCGTTGCGCTCATCGCGGCCCTGCTGGTCTGCGACCGGTCGCACCCGGTGCGGTCCGTGGTGATCGGAGCGATATTCCCGGTGGCGCTGTACGCCGTGTTCGTGTACGGCCTCAACGCCCCGCTGCCCGCCGGGATCCTCCCGCTGTACTAGCGCCCATCCGCAAGCCGAGACCGCAGATCCCTCGGAGCCAGCATGGACATCTTCGCCAACCTGGTGAACGGCATCATCGGAGTGCTGTCGCCCACCACCCTCCTCTTCCTGTGCATCGGCGTGCTCGTGGGCATGTTCGTCGGCGCGATCCCCGGCCTGGGCGCTTCGGCGGGGCTGGCGATCCTGCTCCCGCTCACCTTCGGCCTCGACCCCACCACGGCGATCGTCATGCTCGCCGCCGTCTACTACGGCGCGATGTACGGCAACACGATCACGGCGGTGCTGATCAACACCCCCGGCGACTCGGCCGGGGTCGCCACCACCCTGGAGGGCCATCCCATGGCCCAGAAGGGGCGGGCCGGACCGGCCCTGGTGATCGCGGCGGTGGCCTCGTTCGCCGCCGGCACGATCGCGGTCGTGCTGCTGACGGTCACCGCGCCGATGATGGCGGGCGTCGCCGCGTCCTTCGGCCCGCCCGAGCTGTTCCTTCTCGTCGTCATCGGGCTGCTCACCCTCATCGTGCTCGTCGGCCGCAACTGGCTGCGCGGTCTGGTCTCGGTGCTGATCGGCTTCGCCATCGGCACCGTGGGGATCGACGTCGGCGGCGGCACGCAGCGCTACACCTTCGGGTCCACCGAGCTGATCAACGGGATCAACTTCATTCCCGTGGCCATCGGCCTGTTCGGGCTGGGCGAGATCCTGTGGACGCTCTACCGCGGCGGGCACCTCGACGGCGCCTCGCCGATGCGGCTGGACCGGCGCGCCGGCGCATTCTGGCCCAGCAGGCAGGAGTGGCGCCAAGCCCGGATGCCGATCGCGCGCAACACTCCGCTGGGGTTCGTGCTCGGCGTGATCCCGGGTGCCGGGGCCACCGTCGCCTCGCTGATCGCCTACAGCGTGGAGAAGGGCCTGTCCAAGCGCCCCGAGCGCTTCGGCAAGGGAGCCGTCGAGGGCCTGGCGGCGCCGGAGTCGGCCAACAACGCGGCGGCCACGGGCGCGATGGTGCCGCTGCTGACCCTGGGCATCCCCGGTTCGGCCTCCACGGCGGTGCTGCTCGGCGGCTTCCTGATGTGGGGGCTGCAGCCGGGGCCGCTGCTGATGGCCGAGGAGCCGCAGTTCGCCTGGGGCCTGATCGCCAGCATGTACCTGGGAAACGTGATGCTGCTGCTGGTCAGCATCTTCTGCATCCCGATGTTCGCCGCTGTCACCAGGACGCCGTTCCGCACCCTGGGCCCGCTGGTCATCATCCTGTGCGCGTTCGGCGCCTTCGCCGTCAACGGCAGCGTCGTCGAGGTGGGCATCATGTTCGCCTGCGGCGTGCTGGGGTTCTTCATGCGCAAGCACGGCATGTCGCCGGCGGCGACGGTGATCGCGCTGGTGCTGGGGCCCATCGCCGAGGAGACGCTGCGCCAGACCCTCCTGCTCGACGGCGGGACGGAGGTCTTCCTGCACCGCACGCCGTCGCTGGTGCTGCTGGGCGTGATGGTCCTGGTGCTGTGCGCGCCGCTGCTGGGGGCGCCGCTCAAGCGCGGCGCGGCCCGGCTCGCGGGTCGGCGCCGCGCGGCGGGAGCGGCCGCGGGCGCCGGCGCCGAGCCGGGAGGCGGGCCGCGCGACACGGGTGAGCCGGGAGGCGAGCCGGGTGGGTCGGACGGTTCGCACGGCGGTTCGGCGGGTGCGGCCGTCGGCGGCTCCGAGGACGATCGCCGGAACGAGGGCTCCGGAGGAGGCTGAGCAGCGCAGACGCCCGAGCGCGCCCGCCGGTCCCACCCCTCCGGGGCCGGCGGGCGCACCGCGTTGGCGCGGCGCGGCGTGGCCCATTGGGGCACGGGCGCGGCGCCGTGTGGCACAGCGGGGTGCGGCGCAGTCCGTCACCCGGACGCGGCGCTCCGCCAGGCCCGTTCGCCCAGCAGGCGCAGACCGTTCAGCGCGACCAGGACCGTCGAGCCCTCGTGCCCGGCGACCGCGAGCGGCAGCGGAAGGGTGCCCGCCAGGTCCCACACCACCAGCCCGGAGATGAACACCGAGGCGATCACCAGGTTCTGCACGACCAGCGTGCGCGCCCGGCGCGCCAGGCTCACCGCGGCGGGCACGGCGATCAGCTCGTCGCGCACCACGGCGGCGTCGGCGCTCTCCAGGGCGAGGTCGGAACCCGCGCCGCCCATGGCCATGCCGCAGTCGGCCGCCGCCAGCGCGGGCGCGTCGTTGACCCCGTCGCCGACCATCAGCACCCGGTGGCCCGCGTCCTCGGCCGAGCGGACCGCGGCGACCTTGTCCTCGGGCAGCAGCCCGGCGCGGACGTCGGTGATGCCCGTCTCGGCGGCCGCGTGCTCGGCCGCGCGCGGGTTGTCGCCGGTGAGCAGCAGGGGCGGGGCGCCGGTCAGCGCGGTCAGCCGGGAGACGGCCGCTGCGGCTTCGGGACGCAGCCGGTCGGCGACGCCCAGCACCCCCGCGGGCTCGCCGTCGACGAGCACCACCACCGCGGTCCGGCCGCGCTCCTCCAGCAGCCGGGCCTCGTCGGCCGCCGCCGCGGCGGCCGCGCCCTCGCCGAGCAGGCGCGCCGGGGAACCGGCCTCGACCCTGCGCCCCTCCACCGTCGCGGACACGCCCAGTCCGGGAGCGGCGGCGAACTCCGCGGCGGGGGCGATCGGCAGCCCGCGGGCGCGGGCGCCACCCACGACGGCGGCGGCCAGCGGATGCTCGCTGGAGTGCTCGGCCGCGGCCGCCAGGGCAAGTAGCCCGTTCTCGTCCAGCGGGCCGCCTGCCAGCGGGCGCACGTCGGCCAGTCGGGGGGAGCCCTCGGTCAGCGTCCCGGTCTTGTCCAGTGCGACGCGGTCGCACAGCGCAAGCCGCTC
This sequence comes from Streptomonospora halophila, assembly GCF_039542725.1. Lineage (NCBI taxonomy): Bacteria > Bacillati > Actinomycetota > Actinomycetes > Streptosporangiales > Nocardiopsidaceae > Streptomonospora > Streptomonospora halophila. The sequence continues at coordinate 26,199 of NZ_BAABIK010000003.1, forward strand.
CAGCGCGCGGGCGGACTTGACCAGTACACCGTGGCGGCCGGCGTTGGCGATCGCCGCGAGCATCGGCGGCATGGTGGCCAGGATCAGCGCGCAGGGGGAGGCGACGATCATGAAGGTCATCGCGCGCAGCAGGGTCGGCTCCAGCTCGGCGCCCCACAGCAGTGGCACCGCGAAAAGGGCCACGGTGGCGGCGACCATGCCGATCGAGTAGCGCTGCTCGACCTTCTCGATGAACAGCTGTGTTCCGGCCTTGGTGCGGGTGGCCTCCTCGACCATGGCGACGATGCGCGCGATCACCGAGTCGCCGGGGTCGCGCTCGACCTCGACCCGCAGCATGCCGGTCCCATTGACCGTGCCCGCGAAGACCTCGTCGCCGACCTCCTTGGCCTTGGGCAGCGGCTCCCCGGTGATCGAGGCCTGGTCGACTTCGCCGGCACCCTCGATCACGCGCCCGTCGGCGCCCACGCGCTCGCCCGGTCGCACCACGATCACCTCGCCCGGACGCAGGTCGGCGGCCGGGACGACCTCTTCGGCGCCGTCGGCGCGGACCCGGCTGGCGCGGTGCGGGGTCACGTCGAGCAGGTCGCGCACCGAGTCGGCGGTGCGGGCGGTGGCCACGGCCTCCAGCGCGCCCGAGGTGGCGAAGATGACGATGAGCAGCGCACCGTCCAGCACCTGGCCGATCCCGGCGGCGCCCAGCGCGGCGGCCACCATGAGCAGGTCGACGTCCAAGCGCCTCTCGCGCAGCGCGCGCAGCCCTTCCAAGGCGGGCTCCCAGCCGCCGGCCGCGTAGGTGAGCGCGTACAGCGGGGCCCACGCCCAGACGGGGGCGCCGAGCAGGTCCAGCGGCAGGGCGGCGGCGAAGAGCGCGAGAGCGGCGGCGGCCCAGCGCACCTCCGACAGCGCGAACATCCGGGCGAGCCGTCCCGGCGCGCGGCCGGTGCCGGGCACGGGCGGGGAGAGCACAGCGGTCACAGCGGATTCCTTCCAGGCGGGCGGCGGGACCGGCGGGCTCCACTTTACAGGAATACATGAACATTAGTTCAAGTGTTCATTGGTCCGGCCGGTAGACTGTCCGCATGGGTCACCGAGTCACCACTCCCGCTGAGGCCGTCCCCCGTACCCGGCTGGACACGGCCGACGCCGAGCAGGTGGCCACCACCCTTCAGGCGCTGGCGACCCCGTCACGGCTGCTGATCCTCGCCCGCCTGCGTGAGGGCCCGCTGCCCGCCACGGCTTTGGCCGCCGAAGTGGGGCTGGAGCAGTCGGCCTGCTCCCACCAGTTGCGCCTGCTGCGCAACCTGGGGTTGGTCGTGGGGACCCGCCAAGGCCGGTCGGTCGTCTACGCCCTGCACGACGACCACGTGGCCGCGCTGCTCGACCACGCGCTTTATCACGTGGAGCACCTGCGCCTCGGTGGCGGCGGCGTCGACGCCTCCGATGGCGCGCGCGAGGGGGAGGCCGAGACCGTCCGCTGAGCGTGGAGCGGCGAGGAGCGAGGGGAGCGGGCTCCCTCGGAGCGGTGTATGCCGGTCGCCGGTCCGGCGCATCGTTCGGTCGGCTGGGGCGCTTCGCCGGCCCGGGCGCCAGAGCACGAGTGCGCCGGGTGCCAGGGTGCCCGCACATCCGCGTGCCTGCTGCGCGCCCGGCGGCGCGGGGTCCGGTGCCCGGACGCGGCGGTGACCAGGGGCTTGCGGGGTCGGGCTAGCTGCGGCGCAGCACCCACTGCAAAGCGCGCAGCGGGCGGCCGTTGAGGCTGGTCGACTCCGTCGCACGGGCCTCCACGAGTTCGCACCCCGGGAAGAGCGACTCCAGGTGCGCAGGGTCGTGGTGGCGGAACACGCCGCCGTCGGGGTTGGTGAAGACCCCGTGGACGGGATGGGACGAGACCGCGTAGGAGGCGCGGTAGTGCTCGCTGTCCTGCAACGGGTAGTCGCACAGGAACACCAGCCCGCCGGGTGCGCACAGCCGCTCGATCTCGGCGGCGACCCGGCGCTGCTCGTCGTCGTCGGGGATCACCGCGAGCACCGAGATGAGCAGGACCGCGTCGAACGCGCCGTCCGGGTGCGCCAGCGGAAGGCGGGGCGCATGCTCCAGCCGCAGGTCGGGCGACTCGCGGCGGCCGCGTGCGATGAGCGCCGCCGACGGGTCCGCGCCGATGGTGTTGCGGAAGCCCGCCCGCGCGAGGTCGCGCATCGCCCGCCCGTAGCCGCATCCGAAGTCCAGGATGCGCGCCCCTGTATCCAGGCGCGCGGCGATGGCCTGGAGCGGGACGGGATACGTGAACGCCTTGGCGGCTCCGGGGCCCTCCCAGTAGGCGCTGACCACGGCCTGCCTCCTTCCCGACCGGTCCTCGCGCTCCGCGCGGCCCGCGGGCGGCCGGTCGGCACGACTATGCCACCGGATGGGCCCGGGTTGGAGCGGTCGCAGGTCCCGGAATCCGGCGGACTTAGCGGGGGCGCCTCGGGTGGCGGGCGCCGGTTTGCGGGCCGCGCGGGTTGGCGGGCGTCGCGGGCTTGCAGGCCTCGCGGGTTGGCGGGGCGCGCCGTTGGCGCCCGCAGGCGGGCGGGCGCGCAGGTGGCGGCTGCTCAGGGGCGGCTGCGCAGGCGGGTCGATGGTCGGGGAGGCGGTGTGCAGCCAACTGGACACCGGATCGGCGAGCGGAGGGGATCGAGCGCGAAGGGGGCCGATCCGTAGCGTTCATGGTGTCGCTAAGGCGGTGTCTGCCCAGGTCGGACACCGTATCCCGAACGAGCAGCACCGATTCGCCGAGGAGTATCAGTGTCCGAGCCCGACCGCACCTCCCCGCCCTCCGCCCCCTCCTCCGCGCAGGCCGGCTCGCACACGCGACGCCCCGCCGACCGCGCGATGCTCGTACAGATTCTGCTGTGGACCCTGTTCGCCGTGTTCCTCGGCGGCAACGCCGCGGCCTCGCTGGTGGGTCTGCACCTGGCACTCGACGCCGCCTTCGGCGCAGGCGCCCTCGCCTGCCTCGCCGCCGCGATCATCCACCACCGCACGACCCGCCGTTGACCGCAGCCGAAGACAGAGTGCGCGCCCCTCGCCCGCCTGGCGGGTGAAGTGCGGGCAGTGAGGGCGGCGGGCGGTTGCGCGTGCGGTTATCGGGTTGCGTGCTCGGTGGTTGGTCGCCCGGCGGTGCGGTGAGGGCGGTGGATGGTTGGGCTTGCGGTGGTCGGTTCGGGTGCTCGCCGGTGCGGTCGAAACGGGGCGGCGAAGGCGGTGGATGGTTGCGCCTGCGGTGGTCGGTCCGGGTGCTCGCCGGTTGCGGTCGCGGCGGGGCGGCGAGAGCGGTGGTCGGCCTGAGTGTGCGGCGATTACCCGCGACGCCGCGCGCGCCGAAAGCGACGCGGCCTCAGGCACCACCAAGCGCGCGGTGAAGTTTCCCCTTATGTCTTAATTGCCGCCCAGTTCGCGTGTCGCCGTGTCGACGAACCCACCGAATGCACCACTGAGTGGCCTATGAGCGTGGTTTTCCGCCCTCTCGTCGCCGCGCGGGTGCCCGTAGCGAGTTTCTAGTTGGAACAAATCGGGCAATCCCCCCTGAAATATTCCGGATTGCGGACTCTTCTGTGGGCGGCGATGTCCCCGACCTGCAAGATGCCGGTTCGTGGGGCCGCAGGGGCGCCGACCAGGATTCGTTCGTCCGAACAGTCCGAGCTTCCGCGCCCATTCGCCGTACTCGTGGCTCGTCGCGCGGCGGTCGTCCGTCCGTGGCTTCCAGGTGCGGCTTCTGGAAGTGAACGCAACGGGAGGAATCGGTCATTCGGGGCAGGGGGGGCGGGTTGAGGGGGCGACGGAACTGCTCCAATGCACACGGCGATCCTCCGGCGTGGCGCAAACTCCCTTCATGGAAGGGGATTCGTGGTTCTATGTCCGCAATGCCCTGGGAGTTGACGGCTCGGACGCGCTGCCGGGGGTGACGAGACCCGCCGGATGCAGCACTGGACGGCCTCTCAATGCGGTTTTTCGCAGTCTCGTCGCTGAGCGGATGCTCGCGGCGGGCTTGAAAACAGGTGAAACCGGTCAAATGGACTCGCGGTCTTCTGCATCGCGGAACTTTGATGGAGTCGGTGCGTCGCTCGCTGGTCTCAGCGGGCCTCGTGCATTTCAGACGCTCGGTCGCGGATCAATCTGCCCGAGTATGCCGACCCTCAGCCGACCGGCCAAGGTCCGCGCCCGAGAACGGATTGGCTCGCCGCTCACCCGAGCACCCCGCTGCCCTTGCTGCCGCATCGTCGGGTGCCGAGCCGGTGGGTATCGGGTGCGGTTGGTCGCGGGCTGGTGCGTGCGCTGCCGTCGCTGCCTCGTCGGGTGGTCAGCCGGCGGGGACCGGGTGCGATGGTCGCAAAACCCGAGCCCCCCTCACCGCCGCCGTCCTCCGCTCATCTCTCCCCGGGAACACACTCCCTTCCCTCCCCGGGAACTCACGCGCCCAGGTAGGCCAGCACCGCGCGGACCCGGCGGTGGCCCGTGTCGCCGTCGGCGAGGTCGAGCTTTGTGAAGATGCGGCCGATGTGCTTGTGGACCGCGCCCTCGGTCACCACCATGCGGTCGGCGATGGCGGTGTTGTCCAGCCCTTCGGCCATCAGCGCCAGCACCTCCCGCTCACGCGGGGTGAGCCGTGCGAGGGGGCGCTCCCGGCGGGTCAGGAGCTGGCCGACGACCTCGGGGTCCATCGCCGTTCCGCCCGCCGCGACCCGGGCCAGCGCGTCGAGGAACTCCTCCACTCGGGCGACGCGGTCCTTGAGCAGGTAGCCGACGCCGCGGGCGCCGTCGGCGAACAGCTCGGACGCGTAGACCTCTTCGACGTACTGGGAGAACACGAGCACGGGCAGTCCCGGCCGGGCGTGGCGCGCGTCGATCGCGGCGCGCAGGCCCTCCTCGCGGAAGTCCGGGGGCAGCCGCACATCGGCGATCAGCACGTCGGGGGAGTGCTCGTCCACTGCGTCGAGCAGGCCTCGGGCGTCGCCGAGCACGGCGGCCACCTCGTGGCCCCCGGTCTCCAGCAGCAGCTTCAACCCCTCGGCGAGGATGGTGTTGTCCTCGACGATCACGACTCGCACGGCAGCTCCACAGTGATCCTGGTCGGGCCGCCCGCGGGGCTGGTTACCGACGTCGTTCCGTCCAGTGCCGCCACACGGCGGCGGATTCCGCTGAGGCCGGTGCCTCCGGACGCTCCGGCGCGGGTCGCGCCGCCTCGGGCCACCGCGGCCCCGGGCGCGCCGTCGCCGGATACCGCCGCCCCGGTGGGGCCGCCTCCGGCTCCGCCGTCCCGGCTGCCGTCCACACCATCCGTATCCATCGCGGCATCCGTATCCATCGCGCCATCCGAGGTCACCGCGCCGTCCGGGGCCACCGCGCCCTCCGCGCTCCCGGCATCACCGTCCACGCCGCCTGCACCGGCTGCGAGGAGTGCGTCCTCTGCCCCGCCGACGCCGTCATCGGAGACCTCCACGATCAGGGTGGCCCCCACGCGGTCGACGCGCACTGCGGCGGCGGAGGCCCGCGCGTGCTTGGCGGCGTTGGTGAGCGCCTCGGCAACCACGAAGTAGGCCGCTGCCTGCACCGAAGCCGGCACAACGCCGAGCTCGCCCATCTCGACACGCGTGGGCACGGCGCATCGGGCGCCGAGTGCCGAGACGGCGCCGTCGAGGCCCCGGTCGGCGAGGATGGGCGGGTACATGGTGCGGATGACGTCGCGCAGCTCGGTCATCGCCTCCTCCGCGCGGCCGCGGATCTGGCCCAGGAGCTCGGCCGCCCGGTCAGGGTCTTTGGAGAGCATCTGCTCGGCGACGCCCACCCGCATGGCCAGCTCGACCAGCCGGGCCTGCGTGCCGTCGTGCAGATCGCGCTCGATGCGGCGCAGCTCGTCGCCGTGCGCCTTCAGCGCCTCGGCACGCGTGTGCGACAGCTCCTCGACGCGCTGGCTCAGGCGCGCCGCCTCGATCTCGGCGGGCGAAGGCGAAAGCAGCCGGTCCATCAGGCGGGCGTAGCCTCCGGCGATGACCTGAGTCCCCCAGAGGAAGAGCGCCGCGTACACCAGCACCTCGGCCACCCCGCCGAGGAGTACCGACGTCCAGCCGGTGGCCTCGAACCACAGGAAGGTCGGGGGCTCGGGGGCGCCCCACCACACGGCCATCTCCAGCAGAGTGGCGGGAACTCCGAGGGAGGCCATCACACCGACGACACCGGCGAACGGGCCCAGAAGCGCGTGCACGAGCAGTCCGCGCAGGGCGCGCCGCGTCGCCGGCTCGCCCGCCAGCGCGCGCAGTTGCCGCGGTGCATCGGAGGGCGGCGCGGCGGGAAGCGGGGTGAGGCCGAGCCGGTGAAGGGATCGGCGGTGTTCCCACTCCGCCCACTGGCGCACGGCGGAGAGCAGCGGAAGCAGGAGGAAGACGCCCACGCCGAGTGGGACGAGCACGGTGCCCAGCAGCAGCAGCGGCAGCATGACGAGCGCCGCGATGCCGGTGGGAAACGACGCCAGCAGGTAGAGCGTCGCGCGCCCGCTGCCGAGCAACCGTTCGATGTTCATAACGCGGCCTTCCGACTCCCTGCCCGTGCCCGCTGAGGCTCGGCATGCCTTTTGATTCTGCCGCAATCGGGTGTACGGCGGCTGTCCCGCCAACTGGACATCCCGCAATCCCCGCCGCTGCACCCGGCGGCGGCGTTCGGTCGCAGAGCGCTCCGCAACCGCCGGCGGGTGCGGTCGAATGCGCATCCCCGAGCGGGGCTGCGCGTCCCCGAGCGGGGCGGAGCGTCCCCGAGCGGGGCGGGCCGGTCTCGGCGACGCACGTGCGACGACCCCGCTCCGCTCATGGAAGCGCTGGAAGCGGGTGCCCGCCGGACAGCGTTCGCCCGGAAGGCGGCCTGAGCCGCTGTCAGCGGCCGGCCGAGGTCGTGTCCGGGTGGCTGTCAGCCACGGGCGGGCGGTCGATGCGGTAGACGTGGTGCAGCGGTTCGTCGAGCGGGTTGTCGGGCTCCATCGCGCCGCTGGCCACGCGCTGCAGTCCGGCGTTCTCCAGTGCGCGCCACGACGCCGTGTTGGCGGCGACGACGGCGACCATCACGGACGGCGCCTCGGGGCAGTCGTGCCACGTCTTCTCGATGAACGCCCGGATCATCCTGGTTCCGATCCCGCGCCCCACCCGGTCGGGCGGCCCGATCAGATAGTCGATCACGACCGTGCCTTCGGGCACCGCGGTGATCGCGGACAGGGAGGCGAGCTCCTCGGGGTAGTCTGCCGGCCGCGACCGCTGGACCAGGCCGACGGGGTCGCCGCCGAGCAGCGCGAGCCAGTCCTGCGAGGGCTCCTTGCCGCGAGCGGCGGGACCGAAGTCGCGTGCCACCGCCTCAGCAGAGGTCTCGTGGTTCCACCAGCGCGATACGTGCGGCTGCGCCAGCCACTCGCACAGCAGCGGGAAGTCCTGCGGGCCGATCCGGCGCCAGGTGAACATCGTGCCCCCGAGCGGTTCGTGAGTGACCCGAGCATACGCCGACCGGCAAGCCCCGGGCCCGCCCCCTGCCGACCGGCGAAGTGCGAGCGGCCGCGGGCCCTGACCGCCCCGACCACCGCGGCCAGGCCTCCCGGCGCCGGTCAGTCCGGTTCGCCGGGCTCCTTGGGCCCGCTCCGCGTGCCCCGACCGCCGAGCACCTCGAAGACCGGATGGTCTGGCAGGTCGGCGGCGAACTCGTGGACGGGGGAGCCGGGACGGGTGCGCAGCCAGCGGCCGCGGGCGACCTCCTCGGCGAACACCTTCAGGGCCGCGCAGGCGTCCTCGCCGCCGACCTCGACCAGCCGCACGGGCTCGCTCCCTCCGCGTCCGCGCAGTGTCGCCGCGCCGTCAGCGCGTGCGTTGGCGACCCAGGCGGCCGCGCCGCTGCTGGCGACCAGCCACCGCCGCCCGTTCCACCGGACCGGGCTGACCGGGGTGGAGCGCAGGGCCCCCGACGTCCGTCCGACCACGGTCAGCACGTGCGCGCGCCCGACTGGGAGACCGATGCGCACCGCCAGCCGCACGACGGTGTTGAGCGCGCGCATGCCTGCCGTAGCGCGGAACGGACGACTCACCGAGGGCCTCCTGAGGTGTACCGGAATGCGTGCCCGGCCGATGCTAGCCGCGCACCCGGCCGCGGGGGCGGCTGCGTCCGGTTCGGGACAGCGCCGCCCCCGCGGCTCGTCTTCGCCGGCACCTCTGCCACCGCGCCGGGGAGGTCCACCCGGGCCGGAGCCGCGCCGCCGGATCGCCGTTACTGCAGCCGCCGCGATGCCGTGCGGGCGGCGGTCGGGCGCTGCCTGCCAGGAGCGGGCGGTCCCTGCCAGGAGCAGGCAGTCCCGGGCAAGACGGCACGAAGGCGTTGCCGACCATCACTCGTCAACGTATATTCGTATGCGAGTAACCGTAGACGAGGAACAGATATGGCGAACCGCCGCAAAGTAGGCAACCTGCTCGCCCTCGCCGTCCTCTCGGTGGTGGTCCAGCGCCCGATGCACCCCTACGAGGTCGCCTCAGTGCTGCGCGCCCGCGGTAAGGAGGACGACATGGAGATCAAGTGGGGCTCCCTCTACACGGTGGTGCGGAACCTGGCCAAGCACGGGTTCGTGGAGGCCGTCGAGAGCGAGCGCGCGGGTGCCCGCCCGGAGCGCACGGTCTACCGGATCACTGATGCCGGCCGGGCGGAGCTGGTCGACTGGGCCGCCGAGCTGGTGTCGACGCCGCAGCCGGAGCGGCCGCGCTTCAAGGCCGGCCTGTCGGTGCTCGCGGCCCTGGAGCCCGACGAGGCCCTGACGATGCTCCGGCGCCGGCTCGACGCGCTCGACAGGGGCAACGCGTCCCTGCGCGAGGCGCTGGACCGGAACCGGCGGGACGTGCCGCGGCTGTTCCTCGTCGAGGACGAGTACGAGATCGCCGTCCGTGAGGCCGAGGCCGACTGGGTCCGCTCGCTCGTCGGCGAGCTGTCCTCCGGGAGTTTCCCCGGCCTGGAGGAGTGGGCCGGGTGGCACGCGACGGGCGAGGTGCCCTCCGGAGTCGCCGAGCTCGCGGAAGCGGAAGGGGAGGACGACCGATAGGGAGAACGGCCCCGGCGGAGGTGTTGCAGCACCGTCGCCGGGGCCGGGCACTCGAACCGCACCCGGTAGAAGCGAGTCCGGTCGCGAAGTGGCAAGCGCAGCATATCCGGCTCACCTCACGGGACGCGGTTCGGAGCAGACCGAACCGAACACAGAGGGCACGGGTACCACCCGGTCCCTCGGAGAGTCCTGAGGAGTGTCATGTCGAGTACGAGAACGGCGCTGGTGATCGGTGGGGGCATTGCGGGCCCCGTCGCGGCTCTGGCGCTGCGGAACGCGGGCGTCGAGGCGACCGTCTACGAGGCCCATCCCTCCACCGCCGACGGTGTCGGAGGCAGTCTCGCGATCGCCCCCAACGGCCAGGCGGCGCTGGAGGTGGTCGGCGCCCGCGACGCCGCGGAGGCCGGCTCCATCCCGCTCCACCGCTCGGCGCTGTCGTTCGGCGGGCGGGAGGTCGAGCTACCGCATCTGGCCGGGCTGCCCCCGATGCGGCTCGTGCAGCGCGGCGACCTGTACCGCGCGCTGCACGACCTGGCGGCGTCCCGAGGCGTCCGAACGGAGTACGGCAAGCGCCTGGTCGCGGCCGAGGAGAGGGCCGACGGCGTCACCGCCCGGTTCGCCGACGGCACCTCGGCGGGCGCCGACGTGCTCGTCGGCGCGGACGGCGTGCACTCGGTGGTCCGCAAGCTGATCGACCCCGACGCGCCCGACCCCGGCTACACCGGTGTCCTGGGCTTCGAGGGGGTGGCCGACCACCGGGTGCGGCGCGAATCCGGTTCCCTGACCTTCACCTTCGGCAAACGGGCCTACTACCTCTACTGGCCCCGCCCCGACGGCCGTACCGGCTGGGGCGCGAACCTGCCGCAGGAGCGGCCGATGCCGCTGGCCGAGGCGCGCGAGGTCCCGCCCGAGGAGTGGCTGCGGCTGCTGCGCGAGGCGTACGGCGACGACGACCCGGGCGGCGACCTGATGCGCAGCACTCCCGCCGACCTCCTGCAGGTCAGCGGCTCGCTGCACATCCTGCCGCACGTGCCGCGCTGGCACAGCCGGCGCATGGTGCTGGTGGGCGACGCGGTGCACGCGCCCTCCAACAGCTCGGGGCAGGGAGCGTCGCTGGCCGTCGAGAGCGCGGTGGAGCTCGCCCGCTGCCTGCGCGATCTCCCCGACCCCCGCAGCGCGTTCGACGCCTACGAGCGCAGCCGCCGGCCGCGGGTGGAGAAGGTGGCCGCCCGCGCGGCCAAGACGAACACGCTCAAGGCGCCCGGTCCCGTAGCACGGGTGCTGATGCCTTTTCTGATGCGGCTGCTGCTCAGGACGGCGCTCGACCCGGAGAAGGCCTTCGGCGCCGAGCAGCGGTACAGGATCGACTGGGACGCTTCGGTGCGGGCGGCGGAGACGGATGTGGAGGCGGCGCCGGGGGCGTGAGCGTGGTGGGGGCGTGAACGTGGTCGGGGTGCGCCAGGGGAGCGGCGACCGGTGAGCCGCCCGGTTCGCGGGGTTCGCGGGATCTGCGGAGCGGCGCGGGGTGGATCGGCGCCGGCGGCGGCGCTGATCGCCACACCCCTCCGGCCCTGACCACCGCCGGATCGGCAGCGGGCAGGGCCGGCACGGAAGCGGCGCCGGTCGCACCAATGGCGCGCGGCCGAAGGCGTGGCGGACGGGTGGTCGCTTAGCGGCGGCCGCCCGTCCGCGTGGCTGCGCTGGCGGGCCCGGGTCAGGCGGCGGTGCCGGCGGCCGGGCTTTCGCCGTCCTCTCTGCGGTCGTCGAGGCGCACTGTGAGGCTGACGCGGCCCTTGGCGTAGGGCCGGGCGACCGCGTGTCCGGTGCGAACCTGTTCGTCCAGCTCCAGGGAGATGGGCCGGCCCTCGCCCGTGAAGTTGCGCCACCACCGCTTCCGCTCGGGCATGGCGACGTTGATCGTGACGGTCTCCCCGCTGCGGCGGTAGGAGACCGGCGTCGAGAACGTGCGCCCCGAGCGCCGGCCCGTGTAGGTGACGACGGTCAGGCGCCTGCGCGCAAGTCGCCCCCATCGCGGGGAGGTGCGCAGTGCGGTCGTGAACCCGTTGATGGGGCGGATCAGCCAGTGCGGAAGCGGTCCCTTGTATCGCACGAGACCTCCTGGTGTGCGGGCGTGGGGGCGGGTCGAGTGCAGGCCGCGGCCGCCTGGACCTGCGGCGGCGACCTCGGCGGGGTGGACCCGCGTCTCCGTTCGCCGCAACACTAGCGGGGTAAGTGGAGACCCCCATCCGGTTGCACGGAAGTGAGAAGAATGGGCGCCGAAGACTCTCGCCTGCGGCCCGACCGCCGGGCTCCGGCCCAGGAGCCGCGCCTGCGCGCCGACGCGCTGCACAACCGCAACCGGATTCTGGAGGTCGCCGCCGACCTGCTGGCCGAGCGCGGGCTCGACGTGCCGATGGCCGCGGTCGCCAGACACGCCGGCGTGGGGGTGGCGACCCTCTACCGGCGCTTCCCCACGAGGCGGGCCCTCATCCAAGAGGTGTTCGCCGACCAGTTCGCGGCGTGCGTCGCGGCCGTCGACGAGGCGCTCACCTGCCTCGACCCCTGGGACGCGTTCCGCGGTGCCGTCGAGCAGGTGTGCGCGGTGCAGGCGGGCAACCCGGGTTTCAACTCGGCGTTCGTCGCTGCCTACTTCGAGGAGTTCGGCATCAGCGGCGAACTCGACCGGGTGACGTGCGGGCTGAACGAGCTGGCGCGCCGAGCCAAGGACGCCGGCCGCCTGCGGGCGGACTTCGCGACCTCGGACTTCACCCTGCTGATCATGGCCAACAGCGGTATCTCCGCCCAGGCACCCGAAGCCGCTCCAACGGCCTCCCGCAGGCTCGTCGCCTATCTGCTCGACTCCTTCCGCGCCGACAGGGCCGCACCCGCCGACTCCCTTCCGCCGCCCGCCCCGCTCGACCTGTACGACATCCTCCGCTCGCGGTAAGCGGCAGGACCACCAGGCTGCTCGCTTGCTCGCACGGCCGGGACGCGCGGAGTGTTCGCCGGTGGCGGTTGGGAGGGGCGGAGGTGGCGGTGGGGGATTGAGGCCGCGCGGGTCGGTTCGGGTGCTTGCGGGTTGCGGTTGCGACGGGGCGGCGAGGCGAGGGTGGGGGTTCGGGTGGCGTCATGGGCTCGGCGCGCGGATGGTCGCGCGTGACAGTCGGACGAATCAGGCATTTGGAGTGCACGCACGGCTTGGAGGAGCGACGAGACCGCCCTGAGCCTTACGTCGGCGCTCCGGTGCGCCGTGGCGCCCCTCCGGGGAGAGGGATAGCTGGATGAATGCCCCTTTTGCGCCCCTGATGGAGCGGCCCGCACGGGGGTCAGTGTCGACGAAACCCCTCTGATGCACCTCTCAAGGGTCTTTGAGTGCTGTTTTCGGCGGTCTCGTGGCCGTTCAGAAGCTCAGAGCGATCGCAAAAGCAGGCGAATCGGGCAAATTGCCTGGTGAGTTTCCGTATAGCGGAAGATCGGCGGGGGCTGGCTGCTTCGCTGCTGATCGAGCCGTGCCCGTTTCGCCTCGCGGAGGCAAGCGCTATCCATCCGCCCGAAATGTCCGCCGTGGGCTTCAGTGCGCGCTGCTGGTACTGCGTTCGCCGGGGCCGCGACCGGCGGGCACCCGGACCGATCACCGCGCGCCCCGCCGTCCGCCGCCCTCGCCGCCTGCCTGGTTCACCGGCGGGTACCGGGTGCGGTGGGTTGGGGCTCAACCGTCCGCTTGCCCGCTGCTTCGTTGGGGCCGTGGCTGGCGGGCACGCGGTGCGATGGGCGCGTGCCCCGCCGTCCGCTGTCCCCGCTGCCCCGTCGGGACCGTGACCGGCGGGTGCGCGGTCCGATTACCGCGTGCCCAGCCGTCCGCTGCTGTCGCTGCCTCGATGGGGCCGTGACTAGCGGGCTTCCGATTCGATACCGCGCGTCCGCCATTTACCGCCCTCGCCGCCGCGTCGGAACCGCGAGCGGCTACGGACCCGGACTGATGGGCGCGGCCCTCACCGCTCCCCACTGGCGGCCCTCACCAGCCCCGGTCCCGCCTACCGCGCCTCTAAGCCTCGGCGTCGGCGCCGCCGGCCAGGAGAGGCTCCAGAACCAGGTTCGGGTTGTCGCGCGTGATCACCCTCAGCCGGTACTTGTTGTGGACCAGGACCAGCAGCTCACCATCGGCGCGGCGCTTGAGGACCTCCGCGCCCGAGAGGGCGTGGGCGGCCGGGGCCGAGGCGGCGTCGGTGCGCCGTGCCAGCGAGTATTCCAGGTGCGCCAGCTCGATCGGGGCGCGGAACTCCTCGGCCATGCGGTGGGCCACCACGTCGAACTGCAGCGGGCCGACGGCCGCCAGCACCGGAGCCTGCTCGCCGCGCACGTCCGAGGTCAGCACCTGCACCACGCCCTCGGCGTCGAGCTGGGCGATCCCGCGCTGGAACTGCTTGTAGCGGCCGGCGTCCTTGGCCCGGGCCACGGCGAAGTGCTCGGGCGCGAAGCTGGGGATCGGCGCGTATTCCACCTTCGGACCCGAGTAAAGGGTGTCGCCCACGCTCAGCGCGGCGGCGTTGACCAGCGCGATCACGTCGCCCGGGTAGGCCGACTCGATGGTGGAGCGCTCGCTGCCGAACACCGCCTGGGTGTACTTGGTCGCGAACGGGCGCCCGGTCGCTCCGTGGGTGAGCACCATGCCGCGGTCGAAGCGCCCCGAGGAGATGCGCAGGAACGCCATCCGGTCGCGGTGCGCCTTGTCCATGTTCGCCTGCATCTTGAACACCTGGCCGGAGAAGGGGGCGCCGACCGGCCGCCGCTCGCCGTGGACGTCGACCGGGTCCTCGGGAGCCGGCGCCAGCTTCACCAGCGTCTCCAGCAGTTGCGACACGCCGAAGTTGGGCAGCGCGGCGCCGAAGAGCACCGGCGAGGACTCCCCGGCGAGGAAGGACTTCTCGTCGAAGTGCGCCTCGATCTCACCGAGCAGCTCGATCTCCTCGACAGCCTGGGTCCAGGTCTCCTGCTCGGTCTCGGCCGCCCGCTCGGCGTCCATCCGCTCCTCGACGGCGCGGGTGGCGCCGCCGGGGGTGCGCGTGAGCTTGGTGTAGGAGCCGTCGGAGCGGTCGATGAGCCCGCGGAAGTCGCCGGCGATGCCCACCGGCCAGTTCAGCGGGGTGGGCCGCAGGCCGATGCGCTGCTCGATCTCGTCCAGCAGCTCCAAGGGCTCGCGTCCGGGCCGGTCCCACTTGTTGACGAAGGTGATCACCGGCATGTTGCGGGCGCGGCAGACCTCGAACAGCTTCAGGGTCTGGGGCTCCAGGCCCTTGGCCGAGTCCAGCAGCATGATCGCGCAGTCCACCGCCGAGAGCACCCGGTAGGTGTCCTCGGAGAAGTCGGCGTGGCCGGGGGTGTCGAGGAGGTTGAGCACGCAGTCGCCGTAGTCGATGCGCAGTGCCGCGGAGGTGATGGAGATGCCGCGGGCCTGCTCCATATCCATCCAGTCGGAGGTGACCCCGCGCCGCTCGCCCTTGCCGTGCACTGCGCCCGCCGAGGTGATGGCGGCGGCGTGCAGGGCCAGCGCCTCGGTGAGCGTGGACTTGCCCGCGTCGGGGTGGGAGATCACAGCGAAGGTGCGCCGCCGCGCGGCCTCGCCGGTGACCTCCGCGGTCGTCTTCGCGTCGCTTTCTGTGGCCGTCGTATTCAACGCTGCTGCTCGTTCCTCACCTGTCGCCGGTCGGTGCGAGGTGCGCGCGCCGCTGGTCGCTCAACCGCTCGGCGAACTCCTCGGCCATTGCCAACTGCTCGCGCAGGGCGCGGCAGCGCTCTTCGGCGGCCTGCTCGAACATGTCCAGCCGTGCGGCCAGGTGCGCCCGCCGTTCCTCGGTCAGACCGGGTTCGGCGAGGCTGTCCAGAACCTCCAGCAGGTCGCGGGTCTCCTCCAGGCTGAAGTCGAGCGGTTTCATCCGCTTGATCAGCAGCAGTCGGTCGAGGTCGGCCTCGGTGTAGAGCCGGAACCCGCCGCGTGAGCGGGCCGAGGGTTCGACCAGCCCGACCTCGCCGTAGTAGCGAATGGTTCGCAGCGACAGGCCCGTGCGTTGGGCGACCTGACCGATCTGCATGTGCTCGGCGCCCATCCACGCACCTCCTGGCCACAACTCTACCCTCACGTGAGAAACGCGGGTCCGGCTTCGCCGTTCCGTCGTCGAGGGTAGCCCTCTCGCGTTCCCCGGGCGCCGCGGACAGCCGGACCGCAGCACGCGGGTACGCGGACGCGCAGCGCCCGCCGTCCCGCCCGCGCGCCGGCTTGGCCGCGCCCCGCCTGCGCAGGACATGTCCGCGCCCGCTTGTCCGCCCGAGCACCGTCCCGCCCGTGCGTCGGCTTGCCGCACTCTCGCCTGCGCAGGGTATGGGGTGCGCCCGCCGTCCCGCCCGCACGCAGGCTTCGCCGCGCCCCCTGGCCGCAGGTCGGCTTGGCCGCGCGCCTGTCCGCGCGCCGGCATCGCCGCGCACGCCCGCGAAGCGAGGCCGGCGGGCGCGACCGCCGGCGCGGTGGCCCGACCGCCGGCGCGGCGGTGCGGTCACGCCGGGGCGGGTCCGGTGGAGTCGCGGATGACCAGGTGGGAGGGCAGTACCACGCGGCGGGGGCCGTCCTCGGCGGCGCGGGCCGAGGCCTTGTTCAGCAGGATCTCCACAGCCGCGCGGCCGGCCTCCTCCTGCGGGCCGGCCAGCGTGGTCAGGGCGGGCACGCAGAAGTCGGCGCCGAAGATGTCGTCGTAGCCCGCCACGCTGAGCTGGTCGGGCACCGACACCCCCCGCTCGGCCAACCGCCGCAGTATCCCGATCGCCAGCAGGTCGTTGTGGGCGACGACGGCCGTCGCGCCCGAGACCAGCGCCGCGTCGGCGGCGGCTCCGCCGCCCGCGACCTGCGGTGGGAACGGACCCAGCCGCGTCGCGGCTATCCCGCGCTCCTCGGCCCCCGCGCTCAGCGCCCGCCAGCGTTCGCCCGCGAGCCACGACCCGTGCGGGCCCGACAGGTAGACGAGCGAGCGGTGCCCCAGCGAGGCGAGGTGGTCCACGAGCTGCCGGCTGCCCGAGGCGTTGTCTATGACGACGCCGGGCAGGCCGTCGACCTCGCGGTCGATGAGGGCCAGGTTGTGCTCGCGGGCGAGGTCGGCGGTGGTGGCGTCGGGCATGCGGCTCGACGCCAGCACGAAGCCGTCGACCGATCGGGCCAGGCGCTCGATCTTGTCGCGCTCGGTGTCGGCGGACTCGTCGGTGAACCCGAGGATGAAGGTGATGTCCGCGGCCGTCGCACGGCGCTCCGCACCGCGGATGGTGCCGAAGAAGTGCGGGTTGGCGATGTCGGGCACGAGCATCGCCACGGTCGCCGTGCGGCCCGACTGCAGGGCGGTGGCCAGCGGGTTGGGGTGGTAGCCGAGGCGCTCGGCGACCGCCAGCACGTGCCGGCGGGTGGCCGCGTTGACCCGGCGCGGGTTGCCGAAGGTGCGGGAGACCGTGGAGGCGGCGACACCGGCCTCGCGGGCGACGTCGTAGACGGTCGTGCGCTTGGGGGTGGTCATGATGTGTCCGTTGTACGTGAGATGACAACATTTGGCAATCGCTTGTCATGCAATGCGGCGGAAATCTAGGGTTCACACAATCCGTGCTGCGGACCGGCGTTCACCGGCCTGAGCAGCACTGTCGTTGTCCTCGTCGAGTGGAGCCCCGGATGTCCGACACCCCCGAAGCAGCCGGCGAGGGGCCGCCGCCGCGGTCCCGCCCGGCGGCGGTGCGGTGGCTGGAGGCCGCGGAACTGACCGCGGGAGTAGCGCTCCTGGCCCTGATCCTCGTCCTGATGCTGACCCAGGCCCTCCAGCGGCACCTGCCGGTGACCGGATGGGTGTGGACCGGCGAGCTGGCCCGCCTGGGCCTGGTGTGGCTGGCGTTCTCGCTCGCGGGCTACCTGATCGGCCGCGACGAGCACATCACCCTGAAGCTGGTCGACTTCGCGCCGTCGGCATGGGTCCGCCGCGGGGTGTGGGTCGCGGCCAACCTGGTGGTGGCGGCCGTATGCGCGGCGTTCACCGCCGAGGCCGCCGAGCTGGTCTTCGGCGGCTCGCCGATGACGACCCCCGCTCTCGGTATCCCCATGGCCTTCGTCTACGCGATCCCGCTGGTCGGGCTGGCGCTGGCCGCGCTGCGCGCCGCCGCCAACGCGTTCCTGCCGGGCCCGCCCCCGGCCGAGCCGCTGCCCGCCGACGCCGGCACCGACGCCGGGGAGGCCGACCGATGAGCGCGACGCTGGTCGTCTGCGGAATCCTGCTCCTGCTCGTACTGCGGGTACCCATCGCATTCGCCATCCTCGGCCCCTGCATCGCCTACATGGCGCTGACCGACCAGTCCACCGGGCTGAGCCTGCGCACGGCCGCGGAGGAGATCGACAGCTTCCCGCTGCTGGCCGTGCCGCTGTTCATCCTCGTCGGGGTGACCGCCAACCACACGGGCATCGCCGACCGCATCTTCGCCTTCGCCCAGGTGCTCTTCGGCCGGGTCCGCGCGGGGCTGGGCTACGTCAACATCGGCGTCAGCGTCGGCTTCTCCTGGATGAGCGGCAGCGCGCTGGCCGACGTCGCCGGGGTGGGCAAGATGACCGTGCCCGCGATGACGAGCCGCGGCTACTCCCGCCGCTTCTCCCTCGGACTGTCGGCGGCGTCGAGCCTGATCGGACCGGTGATGCCGCCGAGCATCCCGGCCATCGTCTACGCCTCGGTGGCGGCCGTCTCCACCGCCGCCCTGTTCGCCGCCGCCGTCGTCCCGGCGCTGCTGATCGCGGCGGGACTCGCGGTCGCGGTCTTCCTCTGGGGGCGCCGCCAGCCCCACCTGGCCGGGCGCCGCCCCGAGCCCGGCGAGGTGCGCGGCGCCGTGCTGCGCGTGATCGGCCCGCTGGGCGCGCCGGTGCTGCTGCTCGGCGGCATCCTCAGCGGCCTGTTCACCCCCACCGAGGCCGCCGCCGTCGGCGCCGCCTACGTGTTCCTCCTCGGGTTCTGCTACCGGGAGCTGAACCCCGGGGCGCTGTGGCGGATCGCGGTGGAGACCGCCACGACCGCGGCGTCCATCGCGATCATCCTGGCGGCCTCCGGCCTGCTCGGCTGGATCCTCGCCCGCGAGCAGGTCCCCCAGGCCCTGGCGTCGTTCCTGCTCGGGTTCACCGACAGCACGGTCGTCTTCCTGCTGCTGGTCAACGTCGCGCTGATCCTCATCGGCACGGTCCTGGAGCCCGTCGCCGCGCTGGTGATCACCGTGCCGGTGCTCCTGCCCGTGGCGATGCAGTTCGGCGTGGACCCGGTGCACTTCGGCGTCATCACCATCGTGAACCTGATGATCGGCCTGCTCACCCCGCCCATCGGGGGAGTGCTGTTCGTCCTCGGCTCGGCGACCCGCACCCCGATGCAGGAGGTGTTCCGGGGCACCGCCCCGTTCCTCCTCCCGCTCATCGCGGTCCTCGCCCTGCTCACCGCCGCCCCGGACCTGGTGCTCTTCCTGCCCGGATACCTGGGCCTGTAGCCCCTCCGCCCCCGACCCGGACCCGACCCGTCCGGACGAGAAACGCCCTACTACGTACCGCACACCCCTGCGCCGCCGGACGCGGCGCCATCCCCCGGACCCCCTTAGGAGGCGTTCGATGCGCACCACCCTTCGCTGGGCGGCCGTCCTGCCCGTAGCCGCCCTGACTCTCGCCGGCTGCGGCGGCGGTGGCGAGTCCGCCGACGACGGACTCACCCTCTCCTTCGCCAACAGCTACTCCCAGGACCACCCGCACACCCGCTGCGGCATCGACGTCGTCGCCGAGAAGGTCGAGAAGGCCGACGTGGGCATGACCGTCGACACCTTCCCCGACAGCCAGCTCGGCGACAACACCGAGACCTTCGCCTCGGTGATGTCCGGCGACATCGACATGGACGTGCAGGGCTCGGCGGCGCTCGGCTCGACCTACGAGCCGATCGGCGTGTTCGACGCCGCCTACGCCTTCGACGACGCCGACCACCTGTTCGACTTCTTCGACTCCGACGCCTCGGAGACGATCAAGAAGGACTTCGAGAAGGCCACCGGCGCCAAGATCCTGGACGTCTGGTACTTCGGCGACCGGCACTTCACCGCGAACAAGCCCATCCGCAAGCCCGCCGACCTCGACGGCCTGCGGATGCGGTTCCCCGACTCCCCGATCTACCTGGAGAACGCCAAGGCCCTGGGCGCGGAGGCGACCACCGTCGCGTTCGAGGAGGTCTACCTGGCCCTGCAGCAGGGCACCGCCGACGGCCAGGAGAACCCCATTCCCACCATCCACAGCGACAGCTTCGACGAGGTCCAGTCGCACATCAGCCTCACGAGCCACCAGATCGGCTCGCAGATGATCGTCGTCTCCGGCAAGACGTGGCAGAAGCTCTCCGCCGAGCAGCAGGAGGCTTTGCAGAAGGCGGTCAGCGAGACGCGCGCCCGGAACCGCGAGTGCATCGAGAAGGCCGAGGCCGAGATCGTCAAGGAGTGGAAGGCCAACGGGACGATCGAGATCGTCGACGACGTCGACGTCGAGGCGTTCCGCTCCAAGGCCAGGGACTACTTCCAGAAGAACCTCGACGGCGACTCGCTGGAGCTCTACCAGGCCTTCCAAGAGGCACGGTAACCGGCGCACGGCCACGCCGAAGGACGACGGAGCGGAGAGCAACCGACATGCGGCGCAGTATCGCCACCGTATCGCTCAGCGGCACCCTGGAGGAGAAGCTGCGGGCGGCCGCGGCAGCGGGGTTCGACGGGGTCGAGGTCTTCGAGAACGACCTCGTCGCCTCCCCCCTGCCCCCGCGCGAGGTCCGCGCGGCGGCAGCCGAGCTCGGCTTGGGGATCGACCTCTACCAGCCGTTCCGCGACTTCGAGGGAGTCGACGACGCCGGGCTCGAACGGAACCTGCGCCGGGCCGAGGCCAAGTTCGAGCTGATGCTGGAACTCGGCGCGGACACGCTGCTCGTCTGCTCCAACGCCGCGCCGGCGGCCCTCGGCGACGACGCGCGCGCGGCGGCCCAGCTGCGCCGCCTCGCCGAGGCCGCCGCGCCCTACGGCGTGCGCATCGCCTACGAGGCGCTGGCCTGGGGCCGCCGCGTCGACACCTACGAGCACTCCTGGCGCCTGGTGGCCGAGGCCGACCACCCGTCGCTGGGGGTGTGCCTGGACAGCTTCCACATCCTCTCCAAAGGCGGAGACCCCGCCGGAATCCGCGCCATCCCCGGCGACAAGATCTTCTTCCTGCAGCTGGCCGACGCCCCCTACATGGCCATGGACCTGCTGCAGTGGAGCCGGCACTACCGGTGCTTCCCCGGCCAGGGCGCCTTCGACCTGACCGGTTTCACCCGGCACGTGCTCGCGGCCGGGTACACCGGGCCGCTGTCGCTGGAGGTGTTCAACGACGTCTTCCGCGCGGCCGATCCCCACCGCACCGCCGCCGACGCGATGCGCTCGCTGTCGGTGCTGGAGGACGCGCTCGCCCGCGAGCGGGCGGCCGAGCGCGTCGGCGGGGAGCCCGGGGCCGACGGCGCACGGCCCCGGGCTTCCCTCACCCGCCTGCCCGACCCGCCCGACGACGCCGGCTACGCCTTCGTCGAGGTCGCCGCGCAGGAGGGGGGCGGCGCCGAGCGCGTGCGCGCGGTGCTCGCCGCCCTCGGGTTCTCCCACACCCGCGACCACCGGTCCAAGCCCGTCCAGTTGTGGAGTAGCGGCGGCGTCCGCCTGCTGCTCAGCTCCACCGACCCGCGCCTGGGCCACACCTGGGACGGCGACGCCGCCGTCACCGCCCTCGGCGTCGAGGTCGCCGAACCCGAGCGCGCGGCCGAGCGGGCCGAGCGCCTGCTCGCGCCGACCCTGCCGCGCCGGCGCGACCCGGCCGAGTCGCGGATGAACGCGGTCGCGGCTCCCGACGGCACCGCCGTGTTCTTCTGCCCCGGCAGCCGGGAGGGCCGGGAGTGGCTCGCCGACTTCGGCGCCGAGGCGGTGCGCGACCGGCACGCCGGCGGCGACGGCGCGCCGCTGTCGGCGATCGACCACGTGGGGCTGTTCCAGCCCTTCGACCACTTCGACGAGGCCGCGCTGTTCTACCGCTCGGTGCTGGGCCTGACTCCCGACGAGAGCCTGGAGGTGGCGGCGCCCGACGGGCTGGTGCGCAGCCGGGCGCTGGCCGGCGACGACGGCGGGCTGCGCATCGCGCTCAACGTGTCGGTGCTGGGCCGGGGTGCCCGCTGGGACGCGGCCGGCGGAGCCCAGCACGCCGCCTTCGCCTGCGACGACGTGTTCGCGGCGGCCGAGGCGATGCGCGCCGGCGGCGTCGCACCGCTGCCGATCCCCGACAACTACTACGACGACCTCGCGGCCCGCACCGACCTCGCGCCCGCGGTGCGCGAGCGGATGCGCGCGAACGGGGTCCTCTACGACCGCTCGGCCGACGGAGGCGAGTTCTTCCACTTCTACACACCGATGCTGGACAACCGGCTGTTCTTCGAGGTCGTGCAGCGCACCGGCGGCTACCGCGGTTACGGCGCCGCCAACACCGCCGTGCGCATGGCCGCCCACCGGGCGGAGCAGGCCAGGTGACCGGCGCGATCGGCGACGACGCGGCGCTGCGGGCGGTGGGCGAGGACCAGGCGAGGGGCGCGGCCGGAGCCGGGCCCCGCGGCACGGCGCCGTCCTACCTCGTGGGGCTCGTCGGGGCGGGTGTCGGCCCGTCGCTGACGCCGTCCCTGCACGAGCGTGAGGCGGCCGCGACGGGACGGCGCCTGATCTACCGCACCATCGACATCGCCGAGCTGGACCTGCCGCCGGAGTCGGTGGCCGACCTGGTGCCGGCGGCGCGGCGGCTCGGTTTCAACGGGCTGAACATCACCCATCCGTGCAAGCAGCTGGTGCTGCCCGTGCTGGACGGGCTCACCTCCGACGCCGCCGCCATCGGGGCCGTCAACACGGTGGTCTTCGACGGCGGCTCGGCCATCGGGCACAACACCGACGGGTCGGGCTTCGCGCGCTCGCTGGAGCGCGGCCTGCCGCACGCGCCGCGCGAGCGGGTGGTCCTGCTGGGCGCGGGCGGCGCGGGTGCGGCCGTCGCGCACGCGCTGCTGGAATCGGGGGTGCGCACCCTGGTCGTCGCCGACCTGGACACCGGGCGGGCGGCCGAGCTGGCCGAGCGCGTCGGCCGCCGGTTCCGCGGCGCCCGCTGCGAGCCCGCCGGCGCCGACGACCCCGAGCGCCTGCTCGCCGGAGCCGACGGTCTGGTGCACGCCACCCCGGTGGGCATGGCCCACCACCCGGGCACCCCCGTCCCGCGGGAGCTGCTGCGCCCGCCGCTCTGGGTCGCCGACGTCGTCTACCGCCCGCTGCGCACCGAACTGCTGCGCGACGCCCGGTCCCAGGGTTGCGCCACCCTGGACGGCGGAGCCATGGCCGTCTTCCAGGCGGCCGACGCCTTCCAGCTCTTCACCGGCACACCCCCCGACCGCGAGCGCATGCTCGCCCACTTCCACGACCTCCTGGCGGCGGAGTAAGCGGTCCCGGCTGCGCAGCGGACCTTCCCGGGCGGGCCGAGTCGCGGTCGGCCTGTCCGCGGCTTCCTTCATCGTGCAGGGCACGCGCGTTCGCGATTTCAGCGGCGGGGCCGTGCGGTTTCGGCCCGAAGGGCGAGTACGAGCGTGTCGGCGTCGGGGGCCTCGACGAGGCCGGCGGGGGTGGCGGCCCACTAGGACCGGGTGGCTTCACCGAACCAGACGACGGCGCCGCGGCATCGGGCCTGGACGGCGGCCGCGGTGCGGTGCTCGGGCGCGAACTCCGGAGTCCGTCCGTACATGCGGTCCTGGCGACCGGCGCGGCGGGTGCGGCACAAGGGATGGGCGCAGTCGGTGCAGGGTCGCCGGGCGGGTGGGGCGTCCGCGGTGTCGGCGGGCTCGCGCGGGGGCGGCACCGGGGCGGGTGCGGGGGGACGCGCCCGGCCCGGTGCGGGGGTGCCGGTGCGCCTGTGGACGAGGGCGGCGGTGCGGGCGGGAGCGAGGGTAATGTCAGGCATTGATTCCGTTCCTTTCGCATTGAAACGGGTTGTGGGATCAGGGCCCGGGAGGTGGTGGTGCACCTTCCGGGCCGCTTGTCCTCGGGCGGCAGTGAGGTCGGGCGGCAGTGGGCAGGACAGGAGTGGGCGGGTCGGCGGGAGCCGCGGCGGTCGCCGGCCTGTCGCGTCTTCGTTCAGGCGGCGGCCCAGGCGGAGCCCGCGAGGTCGTAGGCCAGGTGGAACCACACGTGGCGGTAGGCGCGTACGCCGTTGTCGCCCCAGGCGGTCGCCAGCGCGTCCACGAGGGCGAGCCCGCGTCCGGCGGTGGCGTCGGCGTGCAGCCCGGCGGGATCGGGCTGGAGGCGGGCGCGGTCGCGGCGGTCCCGCAGATGCGTGTCGGGCAGGCCGCCGTCACGGCAGGTGAGCGTCAGCCCCGCGGCCGAGCGGTCCACGCGCAGCGTGAAGGTGCCGCCGGGCTCGCCGGAGCGCGTGTGCCGGACGGCGTTGCCCGCGAGTTCGGTGCCCAGGAGATCGAAGACGTAGCGGTAGTCCGGGCCCCGGTCGCCCGCGCATCCGTTGAGGAAGGCGTGGACCAGGGGGAACAGGGCCGCATCGCCCCAGAACGTGAAGGCGCGGGACCGGTAGGGCGTGCGGGGGCCGATGGTGTCGAAGTAGTGCTGCTTCTGCCGTGGGATGAGGAGAGCGAGCGGGACGGTTACGGGCGGTAGCTGACTGAGGGCAGCATGAGAGGAGGACATGGCGACTCCTTGAGGCGTGGGTTGGGTGGAGGCGGCGGCGTGATCACGCCGGGTGTGTGGTCCGCTTTTCGGGCAAGGCAGAGGGCGGCTAGCGGAGTAGCCACTGAGCACATGCGGTGATCTCGCAGTGACTTGAAGCACATCCACGGTTGCAGTGGATTCCACTTCGGTCAAGTGTTCCGAGTGGAATCCACTATGTTTTTCTTTCGGTCTCTCCTAGACTCTCCGCATGCCTGCTCCCTATAGCCCCAGCATCCGGCGGCGCCGCCTCTCCGCCGAACTCAGGCGGTTGCGCGCCGAAGCACAGCTCACGCTCGTTGAGGCGGCAAAAGAGGCTGGCACCGGAAAGTCGAACCTGAGCAAGATCGAGCAGGCAGAGTCGAAGCATGTACCCGCGAAGACGCTGGACAAGCTGCTGGACCTGTACAAGGTGGAGGACACGCAGCTACGCGCGTCGTTGCACGAGCTCTCCCGTCTGGCAGGTGAACGGGGCTGGTGGTCGCAGTACAAAGACCTTGTCCCCGAGATGCTGGCCGACTTCGAGGCGGAAGCGTGTGCGTTCCGCACGTACCAGGCTCAGGTGATACCCGGCATGCTGCAGACTCCCGAGTACGCCGACGCGATCTTTCGCGCCAATAAGGTCAGGGACGATACTGAGGTCGCCCAGCGTGTCGCGGCACGGATGAAGCGCCAGGAAGTACTCAACCGCGTCGATCCCCCGTCCTATTCAGCAATCGTCGATGAAGGAGCGCTACGACGACTCGTAGGTTCCTCTGCGGTGATGCGCGGACAGTTGGAGCATCTGACGCACCTGGCCATACGCCACAACGTCGACATCTATGTGCTGCCGTTCGGGGCTGGCGCCCACCCTGCCACCGAAGGCAGCTTCGTAACTATGGACTTCCCCGACGCCCGAGACTCCAGCATCGCCTACCTGGAGACTCCCGTGAGTAGCCTGTACCTGGAGGAAGAACAGCAAATCCGGACGTGTAACGATATGTTCGGGAGTGCCCAAGCGTGCTCTCTAACACCCGCGCAGTCCGTCACATTTATGCGCGGCGTCCTCGACGAGCTGGAAGAGTGAGAGCAGTGTCCAACCAGTTGGTCTGGCGAACCAGTAGCTACAGCGGCGTCAACGGCAACTGCGTGGAGGTCGCCCCCGTGGACTTGTCCTTTCGCAAGAGCAGCTACAGCGGTGCCAGCCAGAACTGTGTCGAGGTAGCCCCCATCCCGCCATCCTTCCGGAAGAGCAGCTACAGCGGCGTCAACGGCGATTGCGTCGAAGTCGCTCCCATAGCCCCGTCCTTCCGGAAGTCCAGCTACAGCAGCGACAGGGTGAACTGCGTCGAAGTGGCCGACCTCCCCGCCGGTGCGGCGCTGCGCGACTCGAAGCATCCCGAAGCCGGATACCTCGCCTTCCCCGCAGCCGAGTGGGACGCCTTCCTCAGCGCCGCCCGCTCCGCCGAGCTGTAGCGCGGGCTTCTCGCCGTCGCGGGACGCCGGGCCGGGCGGTCAGGACTTGTCGAGGCGGGCGAGGAGGCCGCCGACGCGGTCGTCCTCGGCGGCGAGGAAGGCGCCGAAGTCGTCGCCGGCGAGATAGGCGTCGCGCCAGTGGTTGTCCTTCAGCGCCTCGCGCCACTCCGGGGTGGTGCGCAGCTCCTCCAGCCCGTCGATCAGCTCCTCGCGGCGCGACGCGCTGATGCCGGGCGGCGCGAGCAGTCCGCGCCAGTTGAGGAACTCCAGGTCGATGCCGAGCTCCCGCAGCGTCGGCGCGTCGATGCCGGGGAGCGGGTCGGGGCCGGTCACCGCCAGCACGCGCAGCTCGCCCGCCTCGACGGCGTGGCGGTACTCGCCGGCACCGGACGCCGCCACGTCGACCCGCTGCTCGACCAGCGCCGACAGCATCTCGCCGCCGCCGTCGTGCCAGATGTAGTCGGTGTTGGCGGCGGGGATGCCCAGCCGCTCGGCCAGCAGCATCAGCGCCAGGTGGTCGGGTCCGCCGGGGCTGGAGCCGCCGCCGAGCCGGACGGGTACATCCGGGTCACGCCAGTCGTCGACCAGGTCGTCCAGAGTCCGGTACGGGGAGTCGGCGGGCACCAGCAGCACCGTTGGCTCCTGCACCATCCGCGCCAGGGGCACGGCGGCGGTGATGCGGTGCGTGTCCTGCAGGTGCGTGCGGGCGACGAGCCCCAGACCCATCTGCAGCAGCAGCCGGTCGTTGCCCGCCTCGTACATCAGCCGGGCCATGCCCGCCGTGCCGGCGGCGCCGGGGAGGTTGAACACGTCGACCTCCGCGGCCAGGCCGGTGTCCTTGAGGGTGGCGGCGACCGTCCGGGCCGTCATGTCGTAGCCGCTGCCGGGCGGGTTGGGCACCATGATGCGCACCTCGGACATGGGGGCGACCGGGGCGCACCCGGCCGCTCCCAGCAGCGCCGCCGCCGCGGACGCGGCGAGCCGGAGCCGCCACCGTGCGCGGGTGCCCCGCGCGCGGCGGTTCCCGGCTTCGGCCCGCATCGTCGCTGCTACCTCCCCTCGGCGGCCTCGTGCCCGTCGCCGGCGGGCGCGGCGGAGCGTCGGGCGCCCCCGGCCCCGCCGCCGGTTCCGTCCTGTGATCCGTCGTCCTCACCGCCGGAGCCCTCCTCCGGCGGTGCCGCGCCCGAGGACGCCGACGGACCGCGCCGCAGCCGCGCCAGCAGCGGCCCCGCCAGCGCCAGCACCGCGAGCACGAGCAGCCCCGCCGAGAACGGGCTGGTGACGAACGTGGACCAGGCGCCGTCGGAGATCTGCAGCGCCTGGCGCATCGACTTCTCCATCAGGCCGCCGAGGATGAGGCCGAGGATCAGCGGCGCCGCGGGGAACCCGTTCTGCCGCATCACATAGCCCAGCACCCCGAACCCGAGCAGCAGCCAGAGGTCGAAGACGGTGAAGCTCAGACCGTACACGCCGATGACGCAGAACACGACGACCAGGGGCAGCAGAACCGCCCGCGGGGTCTTGAGCACCTTCGCGAACAGGGGGATCAGCGGCAGGTTCAGCACGAGCAGCACGAGATTGCCGACGTACATGCTCGCGACCACGCCCCAGAACACGTCGGGGTGGTCGGAGAGCATGAGCGGCCCGGGCTGCACGCCCAGGACCAGCAGTGCGCCGAGCAGGATCGCCGTGGTGCCCGAGCCCGGAACGCCCAGCGTGAGCAGCGGGACGAACGAGCCAACCGCCGCCGCGTTGTTCGCCGACTCCGGAGCCGCGACCCCCTTGATGTTGCCGCTGCCGAACGTCGCGCCGTCGCGGGCGATGCGCTTCTCGGTCGAGTAGGCCATGAACGAGGCGATCGTCGCGCCCGCGCCGGGCAGCACGCCGACGAAGAACCCCAGCAGCGAGCCGCGGGCCGTCGGCGGTGCCAGGGTTCCGATCTCGCGGCGGTTCAGCCGCAGCGAGGTGATGGTGCCGTCACCGCCGCCGGTGCCGCGGCGGGCCAGCATCGCGAACACCTCGGCCAGTGCGAACACGCCCAGCGCGACGATGAGGAACTGCACGCCCTCGAACAGCTCCGGCACGCCGAAGGTGAAGCGCATGGTCGCGGTCTGGGAGTCGATGCCGACGAGCGAGATGATCACCCCCACCACGGCCGCGATCAGCCCCTTGGTGAGGTTCTTGCCGCCCAGGGAGACCACCGCGGTCAGGCCGAGGACCATCAGCGAGAAGTAGTCGGCCGGGCCGAAGCTGACCGCGAACTTCGCCAGCCACGGGGCGATGAGCATCAGCAGCACGACGCCGACGGTGCCGCCGGTGAACGACGCGATCGCGGCGATGGCCAGCGCCTTGCCGGCCTTGCCCTGGCGCGCCATCGGATAGCCGTCGAAGGCGGTGGCCACCGTCCCCGAGATGCCCGGTGCGTTCAGCAGGATCGAGGACGTCGAGCCGCCGAAGACGGCGCCGTAGTAGACCCCGGCCAGCATGATGATGGCCGTGGTGGGGTCCATGCCGAAGGCGATGGGGATCATCAGCGCGATCGCGCTCATCGGCCCGAGACCGGGCAGCATCCCGATGATCGTTCCGGTGAGCACGCCGATGAAGACGAACAGCAGGTTCTCCGGCGCCAGCGCGACCGCGAACCCGTAACCGATTTGGTCGAGCGTTTCCATGAGGGTGGCTCCGCGGGGTCAGAACGGCAGCGGCCCGGTGGGCAGCGCGACGTCGAGGAATTCGGACATGGTGAAGTACAGCGACGCCGGTACACCCACGCTGACCAGGGCGTTGGCCCAGTGGCGGCGGTACCCGAGGTACCAGGAGGCGCCGAAGACGTACACCGCGCTGCTGATCAGGAACCCGAGGGGTTCGAACAGCAGGATGTAGGCGGCGATGGAGGCGGCGAAGGCCGCCAGCTCCAGCCGCGCATCGGGGATCCGCCCGAGGGCGGCGCCCGCCGGGACCGCGGCGCCCGCGGTCCCGGCCGGCGTGCCCGCGGCGCTCTCCGCGGCGTCCGTTCGCCCTTGTGCGCCCTCGGCGCTTCCGGTGCCGGAGGGGCCCGCCGCGGGCACCTGCTCGCCGTCCTCGCCGGGCTCTCCGCGCTGGAAGAACAGCAGCCCGGCGAGCAGCAGCAGCACGACGCCGAGCCAGCGCGGCAGCGTCGACGGCTGAACGGGCACCTCGACCGCGGTGAACTCCGGCATCCGGAACGCCAGCACCAGGTAGCCGACCGCGAACAGGCCGACCACGAGGGCCGCCGCCCGGTTGGAGAAGCCGAACGGCGTCATGTCAGCCCTGCTCCTTCCGCAGCCCGATCTCGCCGAGCAGGTTCTCGGCGTCCTTGCTCGACTTGTCCAGGAACGAGCCGAACTCCTGGCTGTCCATGTAGGAGGTCTCCCAGCCGAGCTTCTTCGCCTCGCTCTTCCAGTCCTCCTGCTCGACCATCCGCTTGAACGCCTTCTCGTAGTAGGCGACCTGCGCGTCGGTCATGTCGCCGGGGCCCATCACGCCCCGCCAGACGTCGTAGGTGTAGTCGACGCCCTCGTCGCGCAGGGTCGGCACATCCGGCAGCGTCTCGGTGCGCTCCGGCGCCGAGACGGCCAGCGCCCTCAGGTCACCGGACTCCACCAGGCCGGCGGCCTCGGAGACCCCGGTGACGGCCGCGTCGACGTGCCCGCCGATCGCCTGGGTGAGGGCCTCGCCGCCGCCGTCGTAGGGGACGTACTTGAGCTTGCGGGGGTCGATCCCGGCCTTGTTCATGGCGCCGGCGAAGGCGACGTGGTCCATGCTGCCGGGTGCGGAGCCGCCGGCGACGCTGAGCGAGGACGGGTCGTCCTTGAGCTTGTCCACGAGGTCGCCCATCGACTTCAGCGGGGAGTCGGCGGGCACCGCGAAGACCATGTACTCGGTCATCAGCCGGCTGATCGGGGTGAAGTCGTCGTGGTCCTGGGAGGACTGGCTGGTGAGGGGCACCAGGGTGATGGGCGGGCTGGTGACGAACAGCCGCGTCGGCTCGGGGGCGCCGGCGACGTAGGCCCAGCCGACGGCACCGCCGCCGCCGGGCTTGTTCACCACCTGGATCGGCTGGTCGACGAGGTTGTTCTGCTCCAGCACACGGGAGCTGGTGCGGGCGAGGGTGTCCCAGCCGCCTCCGGTCGCGGCGGGCGCGACCATCTCGATGGGCTTCTCCGGCGCCCACGCGCCGTCGCCGCCTCCGTCGGAGCCGCCGGAGCCGCAGCCGGTGGCCACCAGCGCCAGCGAGGCGCAGACGGACACCGGGGCGGCCAGGCGTGCGGCCAACGTGCGGAACATGGTGCCTCCTGAATCGTGTCGGGGAAGGGTGATCCGCCGAACAGGCGGATGTGAGGGGAGGCACATGAAAGCAGGGGCGGCCGGGCTCGCAGAACCGTTCTGGCCGTTGTGCGAGCAGTGGTGGTAATGGACGTTTCGGTCGTATTGGTCACGCGCCGGCAGGTCGCCGACGTGCGAGGATGAGGCGGATCGGGTGGGCGCGCCGTCCAACGGCCCCCGGCCGGTCCGGTGTGTGTCGTGACGGCGGGGAGGAGAGGTGCGGATCAGGCTCACGCTCGCGGGCCGCTTCCTGGGCCTGCAGCTGGCGATCGTGGTGGCCGTGCTCGTCGCCGTGGCCGGGGTGTCGATGGCGCAGGCCGACGCCCGCTTCCGCGAGGTCGAGGGCGAGCGCATCCTGTCGGTCGCCGAGACGGCCGCCGCGACCGACGCCATCCGCAGTGGGCTGAGCGACTCCTCCGACGAGGGCATCCTGCAGCCGGCCGCCGAAGGGCTGCGCGGCCTCGCCGACATCGACGACCTGATCATCGCCGGGACGGACATGCGCACGCTGGCCTCGGCCGACCCGCGGCTGATCGGGCAGGAGCTGCCGCGGGGGGACAGCCCGGTCCTCGCCGGGCGCGCGTGGGTCGGCGTCGTGACGCTCGGCGAGCGGCGGGTGCTGACCGCGCACGTTCCGGTGATCGACGACAGCGGCCGCGTGATCGGCGTCGTCGCCGGCGTCCGCGACTACCCGGGGCCGGTGGAGCTCATGGCCGAGGCCGCCCCGACCCTGCTCGTGTACCTGGGCATCGCCTGCGTCCTCGGCGTCGCCGGGTCGCTGCTGCTCTCCCGCCGGATCAAGCGCCAGACCCTGGGCCTGGAGCCCGCCGAGATCGCCGGCCTGGCCGAGCACCGCGAGGCCATGCTGCACGGCATCAAGGAGGGCGTGCTCGGCCTGGACAGCGACAACCGGGTGACCCTGGTCAACGACACCGCCGCGGAGCTGCTCGGGCTGCCCGCGGAGCCGGAGGGGCGCCGGCTCACCGAGCTGGGCGTGGACCCGCAGCTCGTCGAGGTGCTGACCGACCAGGTCCCCGAGCCCGACCGGGTGACCGTGATGAACGACCGCCTGGTGACCCTGAACTGGACGCCGCTGAAGACGCGCGGTCGGCGCATCGGGTCGGTGACCACCATGCGCGACCGCACCGACCTGGTCGCGCTGCGGCACGAGCTGAACATCACCCGCACCACGACCGAGGCGCTGCGCGCGCAGGCGCACGAGTTCAGCAACCGGCTGCACGTCATCAGCGGGCTGCTGAGCCTGGAGGAGTACGACGAGGTGGAGCGGTACGTGGCCAGTGTCGGCGGCGCCCGCGCCCAGTTGGCGGCCGACGTCACCTCGCGGGTCGCCGACCCCTCGGTGTCGGCGCTGCTCATCGCGAAGGCGAGCCTGGCCGCCGAGCAGGGCGGCGAGCTGCGCGTCTCCGAGCGGACCGAGCTGGGCGAGCAGGACGAGCGGCTGTCGGCCGACCTGGTGACCGTGGTCGGCAACCTGGTGGACAACGCGCTGGAGGCCGTCCGCGGCGAGGGCGAGGAAGGCTGGGTCGAGGTCGAGGTGGCCGGGGCCCAGGACGCGGTGCGCGTGCGGGTGCGCGACTCCGGCCGCGGCGTGCCCCCGGAGCTGGCCGAAGAGGTGTTCCGCAGCGGGTTCAGCACCAAGGAGTCCGGGGCGGGCGCCCGGGGCGTGGGCCTGGCGCTCACCCGCCTGGTGTGCAGCCGCCGCGGAGGCGGTGTGGAGGTCGCCGGGTCGGAGTTCACCGCCTGGCTGCCCTGCCGCGATGCCCCGGCTGCCGATGACGCGGACGGCGCGGCCGGAACCGGAGCCGGCGGCGCAGAGGAGGACGCGCGGTGATCCGTGTGCTCGTCGTGGACGACGACTTCATGGTCGCGAAGGTCAACCGGCGGCTCGTGGAGCGGGTGCCGGGGTTCACCGTGGTGGGCGAGGCGCGCACGGGAGCGGAGGCGCTGCGGCTGGCCGAGGAGCTGCGCCCGGACCTGCTGCTGCTGGACATCTACCTGCCCGACATCAGCGGTATCGACGTGCTGCGCAGGCTGCGCGGCGGCGGGTCGCCGCAGGTGGACGCGCTGATGATCACCGCCGCGCGCGAGGCCGCGACCGTCCGCCAGGCGCTCCACGGCGGCGCGGTCCACTACATCATCAAGCCCTTCGACGCCGCCGCGCTGCGGGAGCGGCTGACGCGGTACCAGGAGGCCCGCCGCGCGCTGGAGGGCCCGGGCGTGCCGGGGCAGGACGACGTCGACCGCGTGTTCGGCGGGGCCGCAGCCGCGCCGTCGGGCGCCGGCGCGTCGGGCCCGGCGATGCCGAAGGGCCTGACACCGGAGTCCGCGCGCCTCGTCGAGGGCGAACTGCGCCGCGCCGGCGAAGCGTCGGCCTCGGAGTGCGCCGGGCTGACCGGGCTCTCGCGTGTCAGCGCACGCCGCTACCTGGAGTACTTCGTGCAGGCGGGCAGCGCCGAAGTGCGTCTGCGCTACGGAACCGCAGGCCGCCCGGAGCGCCGCTACAGGTGGGTCGGGCCGCCGGTGGGGTGACGCCGGCGGAGGCCGACCGCGGGGAGGCGGCTCGGGGCGGGCGGCCGGGCAGGCGCTACCCGTTGACCTCGCGGGCCCAGGCCTCCAGGCCCGCGGCGAAGCCCTGCAGCTCACTCGGCGAGAGCCGCTCCAGCACCCGCAGCAGCGGGGCGGCGCGGGAGGCCATGAACCGCTCCATCGGCTCCTGGTAGTCCCGGCCCAGCGCGACGAGCACGCGCCGGCGGTCGCCCGGGTCCGGTCGGCGCATCACCAGTCCGACGCAGGCGAGGTCGCCGACCAGCTCGCTGGCGGTCGACAGGCGCACGCCCAACCGCTCGGCGAGCTCGGTCACGGTCAGCTCCCGGCCGTGGACGAGCTGGACCAGGACGCCCCCGTGCCGACCGGTGAGGCCGTGGCTCCGGAACGTCCGCTTAAGCTCCTCGGGCATCTCGTCGTGCGCGCGCCGGTAGTAGTTCTCCAGCAGCGGGACGAAACGGAGTACCCCCTCGACCAGGTCGGCGTCGGGGAGCCGGGCGTCGTCGGAGTCCTCGGCACCGTGCATAACCCGATACTAGCCTGTTCGGATGTCCGAACTTCTGTTCGGAAACGGGAGTCGGAGGTGCGGGGACCCAGGATTCGGTGCCCCCTTCCGCGGCACCGCGTATTTCACCGAGGGCGGCAGATCAGCGGCAGGGCCGCCATCCCGTTCTCCTTGAGCCGGCCGCGCACGAACCTGTGGAAGCTCGGCCGCAGCAGTTGGTCGGCCATGAAGGCCGCCGCGCCGCCCGGCAGGCGCACGTAGTTGACGAACGCGAAGCGCGCGTCCTCCAGCGGGACGAGGGGCGCGGAGTTGTCGACGCCGGCCTTGGCGGTGTACCAGCCGGCCAGGTCCTCCCACGCGCGGAGCGCGGCCTCGCCGTCCGCGGCGGTGAAGTGGTTGAACAGGTAGGTGCCCGACGCCGGGTCCTCGGTGTCGCCGATCCGCACGCTGTTGTAGGCGGGCATCACCAGGTCGGCCCCGATTTCCTGGAAGGCCTCGTCCGCCCGCACGCCGGGGAGCGCGTCCGGCGCCGCGGCCTCCACGAGCACCAGGACGTCGAACCGGGGCACGCCCTTGAGCGGCGGGATGAGCACCGTCTCGAACACGCGCGCGCGGACCACGTCGGTACGGGCTTCGAGACGCCCGGCCAGGCTGCGGCAGTGCTCCAGCGCGTCGTCGCGTTCGGCGCTGCGCCGCACCAGGGGTGCGCGCGGCGGGTCGACGGAGAGTCCCGCGTAAAGGTAGCCGTACGGGTAGGGATCGGTGAACTCCGGGCTCGGGTAGCCCTCCGCTGAACGGTTCATGGCTTCGCCTTCGGTATTCCAGGAAAAAATACTTCGGACACCCGAATATACTGACCTGAGGGAGCCGTGCAAAGGCCGCGGTGCTCCGCGGTCGGCACCGTCCGGAGGTGCGGCCGCGCTCCGGCCGCGGCTCCGCGGCTCCGCGGCTCCGGGGCGGCGGGACGGGCGCCGGCGCCGATGCGGCGCGGGCGCGCGGAAGTCCTGAGCTGGTCCGGCGCGCGAAACTGCGGGCAGGACGGCTCCTCCGGCGGCGCCGCGCAGGACGCCCGCCGGCCGGTTCGGCGATCACCGGGGCACGCGTCGCGATGCGCACCCGGTCGGCGGTTCCCGCCCGATGGCCGATGATGGCGGAGGGCGCGTCGCGGCCGCGCCCGCCACTGGTGGGGCACGCGGCAAGGTGGTGCGGGACCGCAGCCGTGGACGCCGCGGATTCCGGCCGGTCGCGCGGCAGGGCGCCCCGCCGTCCGCCGCAGGCGGTAATCACGGCATTCGCCGCATTCTCCGTATTAAGTAACCTTTAATCTGAAAGTCTGCCGACGGAACCCGGGGCCGGTCCGCCCGCATCCGACAGGGGCAGCACGGGCCGACGGGTTGGGAGTGCCGTGTCGACATCGCGGATCCTCGACGATCTGCTGCGCCATCTGCGGCTCAGCGCGTCCCAGGACACCGAATCCGAGTCGCGGCGGCTCGCCGACCGGTTGCGGCGGCAGACCGGCGCCGACATCGCCCTGGTCGACGGTGAAGGCGCGGTGGACCTGGCGACCCCGGGGATCACCGCGAACGTGCTCGCGGCCCTCCGGCCGGTGCTGGGGCAGCTCGCGGGCGGGCGGCTCGCCGCGGCCGCCACGCAGACGGGCGAGCTGCACGTGCGGTGCGAGGTCCTGCGGCGGGAGTCGCCGCGGACGGTGCTGGTGGTGGCGGCCCGATCGCCGCTGACACGCGAGACGATCACCCTCGCCTCGCACACCGGGACCGTGATCGACGCGCTGCGCCGCGTCCGCTACGCCGACGAGCTGGCCCACCGCTACAACCGGGCGGCGAGACGGCTGCGCCTCGCCGTCTTCATGGCCCTGATGGCGGGCGACCTCGCGCTGGCCCGCAGGATGACGACCGGCGCCGTCCCCCCGCTGCTGGACGCCGAGCGCGTCCGGCTCCACGTGCTGCACTGCCCGCCCCCGGACCGCGACCGGATCGCCGAGCGCTACCAGGACTCCTCCGGCTACCACGGCCGCAGCCTGATGCTGCGCTGCCCGGTCTACGACTCCCACCTCATCTGCCTCATCCCCGACGGCGGGCGCGAGGACGGCGAGGACGGACTGGGCGGGCTGCTGCGTTCCCTGGTCGGCGACGAGCCGCGGTACGCACTCGGTATCAGCGAGCCGCGGCCCCTCGCGGCGACCGCGGAGGCCTACGAGCAGGCCCGCCACGCCCTGGCCGCCGCCCGCCACACGCCGGACCGCGCCGCCCCCTACCACGGCAGCGCGCCGCTGGCCCGACTGCTGCCGCGCGAGCAGGCCCACGCCTGGGCGCGCACGCTCCTGCGGCCGCTCGAATCGCTCCCCCGGCTCACCGTCGACGTCACCCGCCTCGCGCTGAGCTTCCCGCGCTCGGGGGTCGCGCGCCTGCTGGGTATCAGCCGCAACACGGTCACGGCGCACCTGCGCCGGGTCGAGGAGGCGCTCGGCTCGGACCTGCACGACGTGCACTGCCGCGCCGACCTCACGCTCGCCCTCACCGTCAGCGGACTTCCGGCACCGGGCGGCGCCTCGGCAGGCGAAGGCCCGGCGCCGTCCCTGGACGCGCTGCTGGCCACCGAGGAGGCCGCCACCTGGGCGCGGGCGTTCCTCATGCCCCTGCACGACGGCGGGCAGCGGCACCTGCTCCAGACGCTGCGGGCCTGGGTCGACTCGGACACCGACGCGCAGCGCACGGCGCGAACGCTCGATATGAGCCGCACCACGGTCCGCACCCACCTGCGTGCCGCCGAACGCCTCCTGAACCGGGACCTGCTGGCGTCCGGGCCCGGCACCCACGACCTCGTCCACGCCCTGCGGGTCACCGACTGTGCACCGTGACTAGCCGCCGCCCTCCTGTTGTGCACCGTGCGCATTGCCCAGGCCCGGCCGCACGCTTACTGTCTGCAGCGTCCGTCGGTGGCGGAAGTCGGGCGGCAGGCGGGAGGACGGGGTGCCGTCCCCGGCAGGAAGGGGCTGGGGAGGGGCCGCGGCCGACTCGCCCACGGACCCGGCATCGCCGACTGGCAGCGAGGCGAAGCGCCGGAGTAGCCGAGGTGCCGGACTAGGACGGAGTCCGGCACCTCGGCCGCAGCCGACCCGATTCGACGAACGGATCGCATCCGGCGCGAGTTCCCCCTGCCTCCCCTCCGCGTGCGCCGCACCCGCCTCGCCTCCGCGACCGGGCACGGGTCCGGCGGGACACCTCCCTGCCGCGTCGACCCCCCGCGCCCGCACGCCGCCTCTGCGCCCGCCCCTTCCGGGCCGTCGAGCCGCGCCGCGCCTTCCCGCGGGGCCGCGGAGGGCGCTTCGCGCCCGTCGACCTGGCGGTGGCCGCCTCCTGCCCAGGGCCGTGTGCAGCCTGCCGGACAGAAAGCGGCCCCTTTGCTGGATCGTGGCCGCGTATGCGGTCTCCGTAATGTCAGGGCATCGCGACGGGCGGTTTTCCCAGCGCCCGTCAACCCCTGGTGCGAAGCCGCCCCTGACTCCGAGGACGACGCATGCCCGATTTCCCGCATCCCGACCGCACGCCCGCGTGGCGCCGCTTCGTCAAGCGCCACCCGATGGCGAGCTTCTTCACCTCGGCGATCACCCTGAGCTGGATCGCCTGGACGCCCTACATCCTCTCCGACCACGGCCTCGGGCTGGCGGACATCGAGATCCCCGGCCTGTGGTCCCAGCTCCTGCTGATGCTGCCCGGCGCCTACCTCGGCCCGATCTTCTCGGCGTTCCTCGTCACGGCCGCGGCCGACGGCCGCGAAGGGCTGCGCGTGTGGGCGGGGCGCCTGCTGAAGTGGCGGATCAACTGGCGCTGGTACGCGCTGTCCCTGCTGGGCGTCCCGGCGGCGCTCATCCTCTGCGGCATCCCGTTCTCCGGCGGCGATGTGCAGGTCCCGCCGCTCGTGGTGCTCGCCGCCTACATCCCCGGCCTGGTCCTGCAGTTCCTGACGACCGGCATCGCCGAGGAGCCGGGCTGGCGCGACTTCGCGCTGCCCCGGATGCAGCCGTACTTCGGCCCGCTGCTCGGCACCGTCATCCTCGGCGTCATCTGGGGGATCTGGCACCTGCCGCTGTTCATGACCGAGTGGGGCGGGTTCCCGAACGTCACCTGGGCCCAGCCCGTCGAGTTCGTCGTCTCGTGCGTCGCCATCAGCGTGGTGATGACCTGGGTGTTCAACCGCACCGGCGAGAGCCTGCCGATCGCGATCCTGCTGCACGCCAGCGTCAACAACTTCATGTCGATCGTGCTCTCCTTCCTGTTCCCCTCGATCGGCGACTCGCACGCCGCCGCAGGCCACGTCGTGCTCCTCGCCTTCGGCCTGGCGGCCTGCGCGCTCATCGCGGCGACCCGCGGCAGGCTCGGCTACGACCCCGCGGCGGCCGTCCCGCGGAAGGCGGAGGCCGCGCCCGAGGACGCCCGGGGCACCGGCACGGGAGCCCCGGCCTGATCCTGCGCGTGCGGGCGGCCGGTCCGCGGACCGGCCGCCCGCACGCGGCGGTGGACAGCACCGGCTGGAACGCCCGGCCCCGGCCCGAGCGCTCCGCCCTACCGGCGGCCCGGGCACCGGCGCCGACCCGCGGGCCGCATGCGGCCGCGCGCCCCCGCACGGGGGCGGGCGCCGCACAGGTCGGACGGGGACGGCTCCGCTCGGCGTTCACGTCCGTGTGGCGGGCAGGCCACCTCGGCTCCCTACCGTTGCCAGCGCCCCCGGCCGCGCTGACCTGCGCGGTCCACCTCCCCGCGGTTGGAGCCCCTCGTGCACCCTGAAACGCCGAACACACCCCCGCTCTCCGAGCTCGCCGAGCGCCGGCTGTCCCGCCGGACGGCCATGGCGGGGGGCCTCGCCGCCGCGGCCGGGGCCTTCTTCGGTACCGCGGCGCCCGCGGCGGCGGACGCCCCCGGCGGGGCGGGCGGCGCCGCCGCCCACGGCCCGCGGCGGCGGCTGCTCGGGTTCGAGCCGGTCGAACCCGGCGTCGCCGACGAGGTCGTGCTGCCCGACGGGTACGAGTACCACGTGCTCTTCCCGTGGGGCCACCCGATCGTCCCCTCCGGCCCCGCGTTCTCCGAGGACGCCGGCAACAGCGCGGCCGACCAGGCCCGCCAGGCGGGCGACCACCACGACGGCATGTGGTACTTCCCGCTGAGGGGCAGCCGCTCCGGCCTGCTCTGCGTCAATCACGAGGCCACGACCGAGCGGCTGCTGCACACCGGCGGCGAGGCCGACTGGACGCCGGAGAAGACGGCCAAGTCCATGGCCGCGCACGGGGTCTCGGTGATCGAGGTCGAGCAGGGCCGCCGCGGCGAGTGGAGGCTGGCCGAGTCGCGCTACGCCCGCCGGGTGACCATGTCCACGCCCGCCGAGATCACCGGCCCGGCGGCGGGACACGCCCTGATGCGCACCGGCGCCGACCCCGAGGGCGTGCGCGTGTTGGGCACGCTGAACAACTGCGCCAGCGGGCCGACGCCCTGGCACACCTACCTGACGTGCGAGGAGACCACCAACAAGTACTTCTACCCCGGCGAGGAGGCACCGCCCGCCGGGTCGCCCCAGGAGCGCTACGGCATCGGCTCGGAGAGCCCGTACCCGTGGTACACCACCGACGAGCGGTTCGACATGCGGGCGGAGCCCAACGAGTACCTCCGGTTCGGCTGGGTGGTGGAGGTCGACCCCTTCGACCCGGAGTCCGCGCCGAAGAAGCGGACGGCCCTGGGCCGGATGGAGCACGAGAACGCCGTCGTCGTCCGCGGCCGCCGCGGCGAGGCCGTCGTCTACATGGGCGACGACAGCCAGTTCGACTACTTCTACAAGTTCGTCGGCGCCGAGCCGATCGGCAGGGCGCGCGCGCACGGCCGGAGTCCGCTGGACGAGGGCACCCTCTACGTCGCCAGGTTCGAGGAGGACGGTTCGGGCGCGTGGCTGCCGCTGGTGCACGGCGAACCCGGCCTGACCGAGGCCGACGGCTTCGCCGACCAGGCCGAAGTCCTGGTCTACACCCGGCTGGCCGCCGACGCGGCGGGCGCGACGCCGATGGACCGCCCGGAGTGGTGCACCGTGCAGCCCGGAACCGGAGCGGTGTTCTTCACCTGCACGAACAACACGGCCCGGACCGAGACGGTGAACCCGGCGAACCCGCGGCTGGACAACCGCTACGGCCACATCATGAAGATCGACGAGCACCGCGGCCCCGCCGCCGAGAAGTTCGACTGGGACGTCTTCCTGCTCGCCGGCGACGAGGCCAGCGGCGCCACCGTGCCGCCGGACCAGGCGTTCGGCTCGCCGGACGGGCTCTGGTTCGACGCCGACGGGCGGCTGTGGATCCAGACCGACGGCACCCAGCCGCAGGTCGACGGCGCCGACCAGAACAACCAGATGCTGGCGGCCGACACCCGCAGGGGCGACATCCGCCGGTTCCTGGTCGGCCCGCCCGACTGCGAGATCACCGGCATCACCGCCACGCCGGACGGCCGGTCCCTGTTCGTGAACATCCAGCACCCCGGCGACTCGGGTACCCCGGAGGACCCGCGGGCGGGCTCGAACTGGCCCGACTTCAGCCGGACCGGCCGCCCCCGCTCCGCGACCATCGTCATCACCCGCGAGGACGGCGGGGTGATCGGCGGCTGACCCCGGACCGCGGAAGCGGGCCCGCGCACCCGAAGGGGCGTGCGGGCCCGCACCCGGACCGCCGGCGGTCCCGCCCGGCCGAGGGCTCGGGCGCCGGTCCGCAGGTCCGCGCGCCCGATGTCCATTCCGGGCAGGACGCGGTCCAGCAGGCGCGGTGGCCACCAGGGCGCTCCGCCGATGAGCGCCATCACCGCCGGAACGAGTCCTGGCGGGGAACGCGTCCGCCGGGTCGCCGACCGCCGGGACGCCGTCCGCCGGGGCGAAGGCCGCGGGCTGGATCGCGGCGTCGTCGCCGGCGACGAACGACCCGGCGTGGGGCGAGGCCGGCGCAAGGGTGGCGCCGGGATGGTGTCATATTCATGGGAATGACGCTTGACGTGACGTCATCCATGACGTCATTATGAGGTCATGGATTTGATGCCGTATGTGGACACCCTCCGCCGCCAGCTCGTGGCGGCCGCCGAAGCCGGGGGCGAGGACACCCGGGCGATCGCGGAGCGCCTGACCGCGGCGCTGGAGCCGGCTGCGCGCCTGGCCCTGATGGACGCGCTGTCCGACGCCGCGGACGAGATCACCCGCGACTTCGCGCCGGGGTCGGTCGAGGTCCGGCTGCGCGGGGGTCAGACTGACTTCATCGTGACGTCACCCGCGAACGAGGAGTCGTTCGGCGACTCCGGCCTCGGCCCCGCAACGGCACAGCACTCTCCGGCGGACGCCGCGGCCGAGGCCCGGCCGCCCGCGGGCGCGCTCCCGCCGGACGCCGACGAAGGCGGCACGTCGCGCGTCACCCTGCGGCTGCCGGACCACCTCAAGCCGCGCGTCGAGGAGGAGGCGCGCCGCGAAGGGCTCTCGGTGAACGCCTGGCTGGTACGCGCGGTGTCCGCCGCGCTCGACCCCGGGCCCCGCCGCACCGCTCCGGGCCCGAGCCGCCCGGTCGGGCGCGGCTACACCGGCTGGGTCCGCTGACCGCACCCGGCTTCACCCACCACCACTGACACGTCTCCCACCAGCGGAGACGCCCACCAGCGCCATGAGCGGGAGACACCCATGCCGAATTTCGACACCCCCGAACCGATCACCGCCGAGATCGACCTTGCGGTCGGCACCGTCCAGATCAACGCCGGCGA
Source organism: Streptomonospora halophila (assembly GCF_039542725.1). Taxonomy (NCBI): domain Bacteria; kingdom Bacillati; phylum Actinomycetota; class Actinomycetes; order Streptosporangiales; family Nocardiopsidaceae; genus Streptomonospora; species Streptomonospora halophila. The sequence continues at coordinate 66,763 of NZ_BAABIK010000003.1, forward strand.
CCGCGGCGACACGAACGTCGAGGTCCGTCCGCGCGACCCGGGGAAGGACGCCGACGTCCGCGTCGCCGAGGAGATCCGGGTCGAGTTCGCCGGCGACGTACTGCTGGTACACGACCCCGGGACCACCGGCCTGAGCCGGCTGCTGCGCAAAGGCGTGGTCGACGTGACTGTCGACCTGCCGGCCGGCTCGCGAATCCAGGCCGACCTCCGCGACGCCGGCCTCCGCTGCGAGGGCCGGCTGGGCGCGGCCAGGATCACCGCATCCACCGGCAACGTCACCCTGGACCGGATGACCGGAAACGCCGAGATCACCTCCACGCACGGCCGGGTCCGCGTCCAGGAGATCGACGGCGCCGCCGCGGTGCGGACGTCCAACGGCGCCATCGCCCTCGGCACGGTGACCGGCAGGCTGCGGACGAACTCCGCCCACGGCGACATCACCGTCGAGCGCGCACTGTCCTCCGTCACGGCCAGGACCGCGCACGGCAGCGTCCGGATCGGCGAGGTGGTCCGCGGCGAGGTCGACCTGGAGACCTCCTACGGGGAGGTGGAGGTCGGCATCCGCGAGGGCACCGCCGCCTGGCTGGACACCGGATCCAAGCACGGCAGCACGACCAGCTCGCTGGAAGCGGCCGAGGAGCCGGGCCCCGCCGAGGAGACCGTCGAGGTCCGCGCCCGCAGCACCTACGGCGACATCGTCGTCCGGCGCGCCTGAACGCGCCGCCGATCCGCCCCGCACGCCGGTGCGCCCCTGCGCACCGGCGGCCCCACACGAACCCGATCACCCCGTCCCGCACCCGCGGGAACCGAGAAGCGAGGCAGCAATGACCCCACACCCGCCCCCGGCGGCCATCACGGCCACCGGCCTGCGAAAGACCTTCGGCGACCACGTCGTCCTGGACGGCATCGACCTGGACGTCCCCGCCGGGACGATCTTCTCGCTGCTGGGGCCCAACGGCGCCGGCAAGACCACCGTCGTGAAGATCCTGTCCACGCTGACCGCCGCCGACGGCGGTCGGGCGCGCATCCTCGGCCACGACCTGGCCGCCGAGCCCGACGCGGTGCGTGCCGCGATCGGCGTCACCGGCCAGTACGCGGCGGTGGACGGGCTCCTCACCGGCGAGGAGAACCTGATGCTGATGGGCAACCTGCACCGGCTGGGCCGCCGGCGCGCCCGGCGGCGCACGGCCGACCTGCTGGAGCGGTTCGACCTGGTCGACGCGGCCGGGAAGCCGGCCTCCACCTACTCGGGCGGCATGCGCCGCCGACTCGACCTGGCGATGACCCTGATGGGCGAGCCCCGGCTCATCTTCCTCGACGAACCGACCACCGGACTGGACCCCCGCAGCCGCCGCGGCATGTGGGACATCACCCGCGAACTGGTCGCCGACGGCGTCACCGTCTTTCTCACCACCCAGTACCTGGAGGAGGCCGACCGGCTCGCCGACCGGATCGCGGTCCTCGACCACGGCAGCATCGTGGCGCAGGGCACGGCCGACGAGCTCAAGCGCCGCATCCCCGGCGGCCACATCCGCCTGCGGTTCGCCGCGGCCCACGCCCTGGACGCGGCATCCCGCACCCTCGGCGGGGCGCGCGACGACGCCGCGCTGGCGCTCCAGGTTCCCAGCGACGGCGGCGTCGAGTCGCTGCGGGCACTGCTCGACCGCGCCGACGCCGCGTCGATCGAGATCGAGGAGCTGTCGGTGCACACCCCCGACCTCGACGACGTCTTCCTCGCCCTCACCGGCCACTCCAGCACCGCGGACAACGAAGCGAAGGCGGCCTGACGATGAACACCCTCACCCGCGCCACCAGCGACTCGGCCACGATGGTCGGCCGCCAGTTGCGGCACATGAGGCGCTACCCCTCACTCACGATCATGCTCGCGGGCATGCCGATCGTCATGCTGCTGCTGTTCGTCTACGTCTTCGGCGGCGCCATGGGCGCTGGACTCGGCGACGCAGCCGCCGGCCCGGGCAACTCGGGCGGCACGGGCGGCGCCGGCGGACGCGCCGCCTACCTCGACTACATCGTCCCCGGGATTCTGCTGATCGCCGTGGCGATGGTCGCCCAGGGGACCGCGATCGCGGTGGCCACGGACATGACCGAAGGCGTCATCGCCCGGTTCCGCACCATGGACATCGCCCGCGTCTCCGTGCTGACCGGACATGTCGTCGGGGCACTCGTGCAGACGGTGGTCGCCGTAACGATCGTCGTCGGGGTGGCGCTGCTCCTCGGGTTCCGGCCGAGCGCCGGCCCCCTGGACTGGCTCGCGGCCGCCGGTCTGCTTGCGGCGGTCGCCTTCGCCCTGACCTGGCTGACGGTCGCGCTGGGCCTGGTCTCCGACAGCGTCGAGACCGCGAGCAACACCCCCATGCCGCTGATGTTCCTGCCCTTCCTCTCCAGCGGGTTCGTGCCCACCGACACCCTGCCGACGGGGCTGCGGTGGTTCGCCGAGTACCAGCCCTTCACCCCCATGAGCGAGGCCCTGAGAGGGCTGCTCATGGGCACGGGGGCCGGCGACAGCGCGGTGCCGGCCCTGGCCTGGTGCGCCGTCATCGCGCTGGCCTCCTACATCTGGGCCAAGCGCCTCTACAACCGCCGCTCCGCCGGTTAGCGGCACACCGCCGGGCCGCCCGCGAACACGGCGAGCGCCCCCGGCCGCGACGGCGGCCGGGGACGCTCGCCGCGCGTTTGCCGGTCGTCCGCGGCCGGTCGCCGCTCCCGCCGGTCACCCGCCCGTTTCCGGGCCGGACGAGGACCTCGGGCACACGCCGTCCGTCCGTCGCCCGACGGCCGGGCGCGGCGCCGGGCTGGAGCGCCCGGGGCTCCGGCGGTTCCGGTCGTTGCGCTCCCTGCGTACCGGTGATGGCGGCTCTCGCCACGGACACCCGCACGCCGGTCCGCTCGGAGGGAGCTTCCGAACCGAGGCGAGGGCTCTTTCATGCGGCCGGGTCCCGTCGGGTCGGCGGCCGGTGCACGCGGTCCGGTGGCAATGCCAGTGGTTGCAATGCCAGTGGTTTCAGCACATACTGAAATTCCTGGCATCTTGAAGGAGGAGAGCGCGGTGTCGGAAAGCGGCTCACCCGGCTGGGAGGACACGCTCGCCTGGGTCGAGCGGGTCGCGACGATCTTCAGTGCGGACGGGATCCCGCCGATCGCCGGGCGGACCCTGGGGTGGCTGATGATCTGCGACCCGCCGGAGCAGTCCGCCGGGCAGATCAGCACCGCGATCGGGGCCAGCCGCGCCTCGCTGACCACGAACCTGCGCATGCTGACGACGATGGAGCTGGTCAGCCGGCGCACCCGCGCCGGCGAGCGCACGGTCTACTACCGCGTCGACGACGACGCCTGGTACAAGGTCGTCCAGCGGCAGATCGCCGGTGTGGCGTCCTATGTGGAGGTCGCCCGGGACGGCATGGACCTGGTCGGCCCCGACACCCCGCGCGCCGCGCGCGTCCGCGAGTCCCACCGGGTCCTGTCCTGGCTGGTGCGGGTGTTCGCCGACGCGCCGCCGCCTCCTTCCGAAACGGAGGACCGCTCATGAGCAGCCCGGAGGCCCAAACCGCGGACGGCCCTATGGCGATCGTCGCGGCCGAGCAGTTCGAGGAGCGCCCGCTGATCCGCGACCCCCTCGCGTACCGGTTCCTGACCGGCGGCGCGCGGTGGTTCGCCGCCGCCAACCGGTGGGGCCCTGTGCGCCGGTGGACGATCCGCAGCATGGAGAAGCGAATGCCGGGGCTGTGGGCGAACATCGTCTGCCGCAAGCGCTACGTGGACGACCGGCTGCTCGAAGCCGCGGAGTCGGGCGTCGACGCGGTGGTGATCCTCGGCGCGGGCTTCGACGACCGCGCCTACCGGCTGGCCGCACTCGAGGGGACGCCGGTCTTCGAGGTCGACCTCCCGGAGAACGTCGACCGCAAGCGGGCCGCGCTGCACCGGGTCTACGGCGCGGTCCCCGCGTCGGTGACCCTGGTCCCCGTCGACTTCCAGACGCAGGCGCTCGCCGACGTGCTCGCCGAGCACGGCTACCGGCCCGAGTGGCGCACCTTCTTCGTCTGGGAGGCGGTCACCCAGTACCTGACCGAGGAGGGCGTCCGGGCGACGTTCGGCTTCCTCGCCGCCGCCCCGGCGGGCAGCCGGCTCGCCTTCACCTACGTGCACCGGGACTTCCTCGACGGGACCGACGCCTTCGGCGCCGGGGCCGCCTACGAGAAGTGGGTGGTGCGGGAGCGGATCTGGCGCTTCGGCATGCGCCCGGAGGAGGTCGGCGGGTTCCTCGCCGAGTACGGCTGGCGCGAGCTGGACCAGGCGGGGGAGGAGGAGTTCGCCGCCCGCTACGTCGCACCGACCGGGCGCGCACTGCGCACCACCGACGTGGAGCGCTCGGTCGCAGCCGAGAAGGCCTGAGGCCCGCCGGGGCGAGCCGGCCGCGTCCCCGACCGCGCTTGCCGGGTGCGGCGCTGCCGGTGTACCCGCCGAGGTCGGATATCAGCTTGGTCAGCTCGGGGTCGGCCTCGTAGCGGCGCCGGTGCAGCGCCGCGATCCTGGCGCCCATCCCGGGGTCCGGGCCGGTCGGCGAACGCCTCTTCCATCGCCGGAAGGCCGGGGCGATGATCGCCGGCGCCATGACCGCCAGTGCGGCCGAGGCGAGGATCGTGCCGCGGGCGAGGGAGGCGGCGGGAGCCGCGCGGTCGGCTCGGATCGCCATGCCCCGACGATCGCCCCGGCGGACCCGCCTTCGCGTCGGCGAGGATCGCCTATCCGCCCGCGCGTCGGCGATCCGCATATCGTTTTTTCTATGCCAACGCCGCCTTCCCCCGCGCTCGTCGGCAGGCGCGAGGAGACCGCCCGCCTCGACACCATGCTCGACGCGGCGGACCGCGGTGCGGGCGGCGTGCTCGTTCTCCGCGGCGATCCGGGCATCGGCAAGAGCGCGCTGCTGGACCACGCCGTCCACACGGCCTCGACGGGCTTCCGGTTGATCCGCGCCTCCGGATCGGAGTTCGAGAGCGAACTGCCGTTCGCGGCGCTGCACCAGCTGTGCGTGTCGGTGCTCGGGCACCTCGACGAGCTGGAGGAGCCCTACCGCAACGCCCTGCGCGTCGCGTTCGGCCTGGCCGGCGGTGCGCCGGACCCGTCCCGCGTCGGCCTCGCCGCACTCGGCCTGCTGGGCGCCGCGGCGAAGGAGCGTCCGCTGCTGTGCGTCGTCGACGACGCGCACTGGCTGGACACCGCCTCGGCGAGGGCGCTGGTGTTCTTGGCCAGGCGCATCGCGGCGGAGCCGATCGCGATGGTGGTCGCGACCCGCGGCGAAGGCTCCGCCCGCGCGCTCGACGAGCTGCCCGAACTGGCGGTCGGCGGTCTGAGCGACGCGGACTCGCGCGCGCTGCTGGCCGCCGGGAAGGCCGGGACGCTCGACGAGCGCGTGCGCGAGCGCATCCTCGCCGAGGCGCGCGGGAACCCGCTGGCGCTGATCGAACTGCCCAAGGCCGGCGGCTTCGCGCTGCCGACCCCGTCGCCGGTCGCGAACCGGATCGAGGCGAGTTTCCAGGCCAGGCTGGCGGGCCTGTCCGCGCAGACGCGGCTGCTGCTGACCCTCGCGAGCGCCGATCCGACCGGCGATCCGGCCCTGTTGTGGACGGCGGCCCGGCGGTCCGACATCGACGTGCCCGCCGCGAGCGGCGCCGCCGAAGCCTCCGATCTGGTGCGGTTCGACACGCGCGCACGGTTCTGCCACCCGCTGGCGCGCTCGGCCGTATACCGCGCGGCCGACCCGGAGTGGCGCCGCGCGGCGCACCTGGCCCTGGCCGACGCCGTCGACCCCGTCGCGGCACCGGACCGGCGGGCCTGGCACCGCGCTCAGGCCGCCGGCGGGCCGGACGAACAGGTCGCCGCGGAACTGGAGTCGTCGGCCGCGCGGGCGCAGTCGCGCGGGGGCGTCGCGGCCGCAGCCGCCTTCCTCGAACGCGCGGCGGCGCTCTCCCGCGACCCCGGCAAGCAGACCGAGCGCGCACTCGCGGCCGCGCGGGCCGCGGTCGAGGCCGGCGAGCCCGACTCGGCGGCGGATCTGCTGGCCGGCATCGGCACCGAGGCGCTGGACGACCTCCAGCACGCGTCCGCCGATCTGCTGCGCGGGCAGATCGCGCTCGTCTCAGGCGCGGACGGGGCCGCCAGCGGGCCGGAGTTCATCCTGCGGGCGGCGCGGCGGCTCGCCGAGGTGGATCCGGAGCGGTCGCGGGCGTGCTACGTGTCGGCGCTGGAGACGGGGCTGGTCGTCAGCAGAGCCGACGGGGTGATGGAGCGCGTGCTCGACGCGGCCCGCTCGGCGCCGCCGGCGTTGCGGCCTCCGGACCTGCTGGACGCGCTGGTGCTGCTGAGCACCGAGGGCCACCACGCGAGCGTGCCGGCGCTTAGGCGGGTTCTCACCGGCGGCGACGCCGGCTGGAGCCGAGTTCCGGCGCTGGCCACGATGGTCGCGGGCGAGCTGTGGGACCTCGACCTGCACGCGTCGATCGTCGAGTGGCTGGTACGGACCGGGCAGGACACGGGATCACCGCTCACCGTCCGGCTCGGTCTGTCGCAGGCGGCGATGTCCGCGGTGCTCACCGGCGACTTCGGCCGGGCGATGGGCGCGATCGCCGAGGAGGAGGCGATCGCCGACGCCCTCGGCGACGTGCCGCAGCTGTATCCGCGGGTGCAGCTGGCGGCGATGCGCGGCCGCCGCCGAGAGGCGCTCGACCTGTTCGCCGACGCGGCGAGGCGGGGGATCGGCCAGCTGGCCGCGAACACCGACGGGGCCGCAGCCGTGCTGTACAACGGCCTGGGCGACTACCCGGCCGCGCTGGACGCGGCCCGGCGCGCCGTGGCGGGCGGCGAGCTCTTCCGGGCCGGCTTCGCGCTGCCCGAGCTGGTGGAGGCCGCGGTCCGGTGCGGCGAGGCCTCCGTCGCGGAGTCGGCGCTCGCGTCCCTGACGGAGCGCACGACGCCCTCGGGAACCGACGTCGCCCTCGGCGTCGCCGCCGGCGCGCGGGCGCTGGTCCGCGGCACGGAGGACGACTACCGGGAGTCCGTCGAGCACCTGGCGCGCAGCCCGCTGGCGCCCGATCTCGCGCGGGCGCATCTGCGGTTCGGTGAGTGGCTGCGCCGTGCGGGCCGCCGCCGCGACGCGCGCGAGCACCTGCGCACCGCACACGAGCGGCTGTCGCGGATCGGCATGGAGGCGTTCGCCCGGCGGGCGGCCACCGAGCTGCGCGCCACCGGAGAGGTGGTTGCGGGCCGCTCGGAGCACGCCTACGACCGCCTGACCATGCAGGAGATGCACATCGCCCGCCACGTCGCCGCGGGAGCGACGACGAAGGAGGTCGCCGCGCGCCTGTTCCTCAGCCCGCGGACGATCGACGCCCATCTGCGCAGCATCTTCCGCAAGCTCGGTATCACCTCCCGCAGGCAGCTCAGGGGCATGCCGGACATCGGAGCAGCGCACTAGAGCCCGCACGACCGGCCGCAGCCCTCACCGAGGACCGCGACCCGCACGGCCGCCTCGCAGCGGACGGCGAACTCGACGCCCCGCCGACCGGCGGCGCGGCCGGCACCGCCGTCGGCGGACTAAGCCGTGTCTCAGGTAGCGGGTGAGTCTTGGGCGGATAGCTCTTCGGCAAGTTCCATGCAGCGCAGGCGGGCCGGGGAGAAGTCGTAGGGCATCTTGCCGGTGGCTTCGAACGCGCTCATGGAGTCGGCCTCCCGCCTGCCGGAGCTGAGGTCGGCCTCGTCATCGGCGGTGGCGGGATGCGACGTGTCCCAGGCGTCGCAGAGGGCATCGTCGTCCTTGCCCAGGCCGGACTCCTCGATGACGGCCTGCAGGGCGCTTTCGAAGGCGTGCCGCTGGACGGCCACGTGAGCCACCCGTGGATCATCGACGGCGACGCTGTCATCGAGTGCCTCCTCGGCGTCGTCGATGCGGTCGGAATCCTCCCGCAGAGTGGGATGCGTGGCCAGGACGACGAAGCGGGTGGCCTGGACGGCCGCGCCGAGCGGGCCGAAGATCCGCTCAGTGACCAGCAGGCTGTCCAGGTCCGCCTGACGCAGGGAGCCCTCGGGCAGCCTCTTGAGGCGTTCGGTGACGACGTCGGAGAGCAGGCCCATCCGGCTGCCTTCGGTGCGCATCCGCTGCACGGCGGTCCGTTGCCGCCGCAGTTCCGCCTCCTGCTCGGCGAGGGTCTCCTCCAACCGTTCCAGGGTGCCCGCGATGCCGTCTCCGCTGTCCGCACCGGCGGACGCCATGCCGATGTCGAAGGCGTCGCGGATGTCGTCCAGGGCGATCCCGGCGTCGGCCATCCTGCGAATCCACAGCAGGCGGATCATGTCCTCGTATCCGTAGCGGCGGCGGTCATCGCCGCCCCGCTCGGGCTCGGGGAGCAGCCCGATCTCGTGGTAATGGCGAATCGCCCGTGGCGTGGTGCCGGCGAAGGCCGCCGCGTCGCCGATCTTGACCCGGCGGGGTGGCATGAAAGACGAGTGCATGAGCAGGGACCTCTCCTCACGGGACCGGGACGTAGGTCCACCGGACCACATGCCGCTACGGAAGGTGCAACCCCATGGGCTCCGCCCCGCGCCGACGCCGGGAAACGCGCCCCTTCCTCCGTGATGAGCGTAGGGCGGTCGTTTTCCTGCTGGGGCATCCGCACGACGGCAGGCCAAGGGTTCACAGCCACTGATGAATCGCCGCGACCCGAACCGTCGCCGGGTTCGAGGACAACGACCCCTGCCTGAAGCAGCACGGGTACTGACTCCGGAACACGGTCACCGGCCCGCCCGCATTCCGTCCGCTGTTCCGTGGCCGGGCCGGGGCCCGGGCGGCGGCCGCCCGCCGCGGGAAGGCCGCAAGGCCGCGAGGCGTACCGCGGCGACGCCCACCGCTCCCGCTTCGTACCGCCGTTCACCACGCGTACGACGGCGGAGAATTTCGACACATAAAGGTGCACACCTTAGGGTGTCGATTTAGGCTGAGTGCATGAACGACACGGAAGACACCATCAGCGAGACCGCGGAGCAGGCCGCCGCCGACGTGTGGGTGGTGGCCGGCCGGCTGCGCCGCCGACTGCGCTCCCTCGAAGGCGTCGACGGAGGCGGCGACCTCTCGGCTGCACAGGCGTCCGTCCTGCGCCGCCTGGTCAAGCAGGGGCCGGCCTCCGCCAGCGCGTTGGCGGCGGCCGAGGGCGTCCGACCGCAGTCGATCGCCAAGATCGTCGTCGTCCTGGAGGACGCGGGCCTCGTCGAGCGCGCCCCCGACCCCGATGACGGCCGGCGCCTGGTGGTCAGCCTGACCGAGGCGGGGCGCGAGTACCGGCAGGACGACCGGCGGGCCAGGCAGGCGTGGCTGGCCCGAGCACTGCAGGAGCACGGCGACGACGAGGAGATCCGGGCCGTGGTCACGGCCATGGCCCTGCTTGACCGCGTGGCCCGGGCGTGAGGAGGTTCCTGCGGCGCCTGCGCCGGGGACGGACCACTGTTCCCGAAAGCTTCGACTACCGCCTGGTCACACCGATGGTGCTGGGCTCGATCCTGAACCCGATCAACTCGTCGATGCTCGCGGTGGCGCTGATCCCGATCGGGCGGGCCTTCGACGCGCCGCCCGCGCAGACCGCGTGGCTGGTCACCGGCCTCTACCTCGCCACGGCCGTGGGCCAGCCGGTCATCGGCCGGCTCGTCGACGCGTTCGGGCCGCGCCGGCTCTACCTCGCGGGCACGGCGCTGGTCGGGTTCGCCGGCCTGGTGGCCGTGTTCGCGCCCAACCTGTGGGTCCTCGTCGCCACCCGGGTGCTGCTCGGGTTCGGCACGTCGGCGGCGTACCCGGCCTCGATGTCCCTGCTGCGCACCGAGGCCGACCGCACCGGCGTGCACAGCCCCAGCCGCATCCTGGCCACACTCACGGTCTCCAACCAGATCGTCACGGTCGCCGGACCGACCCTCGGCGGCCTGCTGGTCGGGGCGGGCGGCTGGCACCTGATCTTCGCGCTCAACGTCCCGCTGGCGGCGGCCTGCCTCGTCCTGGGCACGCTGCGCCTGCCCGCGGGCGGTGCCGTGCCCTCCGGCGTGCGCACCGACGTCCTCGGCATGGTGCTGTTCGCCGGATCGCTCACCGCGCTCATGCTGTTCGTGATGGACCCGGCGGCCGGGCGCTGGTACCTGCCGGCGGTCGGAGCGGCGGCGGGCGCGCTGTTCGTCCGCCGGGAACTCGCCGCCACGCGCCCGTTCATCGACCTGCGGGTCCTCGGCGGCAACCGTCCGCTTCTGGCCACCTACGCCCGGCAGTTCCTCGCCTACACGGTCACCTACACGTTCCTCTACGGCTACAGCCAGTGGCTGCAGGACGGCCGCGGCATCGACCCCGCGTCGGCCGGCCTTCTGCAGTTGCCGATGGCGCTGGCCGCCATCGCGATCACCGTCCCCGCGGGCCGGAACGCGAAGGTGCGCGGCAAGCTGGTGGCCGGATCCCTGATCCAGCTCGCCGGCTGCGCCTGCCTGCTCCTGCTCACCTCGGACAGCCCGGCCTGGCTGCTGCTCGTGCTCGCCACCGTCTTCGGCGTCCCCCACGGGCTCAACAGCCTGGCCAACCAGAACGCGCTGTATGCGCAGGCCGACCCCGAGCGCATGGGCGCGTCGGCCGGGCTGCTGCGGACCTCCACCTACTTCGGTGCGCTGCTCTCCTCGGCGGTGACCGCCGCGTTCTTCCAGGACGGCGCCACCACCGCCGGAATGCACGGCCTGGCCTGGCCGATGATCGGCGCGGCGGCGCTGTTCCTGGTCGCGAGCGTCGCGGACCGGTCGCTGAACCGCGTCGGCCGCGACGCCACCTGAGCCCGTCCGGGTCCGGCGGCGCCGCGGCCGCACGGGGGAGCCGCCGCGCTCCCGCCGGTCAGGCGCCGGGCGGGACCAGCACGGCCAGCGGCACGTGGTGCTGCCCCCTGTGGACGTCGCGGTCCCGGAGCCCGCCCTGGGCAATGGTGCGGGGGAAGGAGATCTTGACGACGTTGAGCGAGGCGATGCGGAAGAACCGGACCTCCTGCGCCGGAACGCCGTAGAGCCGGGCGACCACCTCCTCGTTCAGGAAGTCGGCGTCGGCGGCCGCGGCATAGCCGTCCGCGTCGCGCATGAACAGCTCCACGGTGACCCAGAACGGGCCGGCGTTCTTCGAGCGGACCTCCAGAGCGAGGTCGCCCAGGGTCTCAGGCATCGGCGGTGGCCTTTCGGTACTCGGTGCGGAACAGGGCCGTCGGGCTCTCGGCGTCGACGGTGTGGTTGAGGACGAACTCGTAGGCCGGCCCCCGTTCGGTCTCGGCGGGGGAGAAGGGGAACGCCAGGCTCGGCAGGTAGTCCATGTCGGCGGTGGGCAGGTGCAGCATGAGCGGGTTGGCGACCTTCGCGACGGCCGTGGCCGTGGCCTGGTCCGACGCGCGGACCAGCAGCATCACGCCGACCTCGCGTGCGGGGCCGGTGGCCGGGTCGCGCTCTTGGAGGACCGCGTTGTGCCCGTAGAGCCGGATGTCCACCGCGTAGTCCGCGGGGTCGAGGCCGAGGGTCCGCCCGACGCGGTCGGTGAGCACCTCGTGCAGCAGCGCGGCCCAGTCCTCGATCCCGGCCAGGAGGTGGGGGTCGCGGATCGCGGAGAAGGACATGGTCTCGTAGCCGCTGAGCCGGGCCCCTTCGAGCTTGATCGTGTGCTGCTCGGCCGGCTCGAACACCGAGCCCTCCACCCGCACGGTCCGGTCGTCGACCGCGCGGTAGGTCGCCGCCGTCACGTCGAGCGTGCCGGCCGGCTCGCGCATCCGGAACGGGTCGGCGGTCTCGTAGAGCATGTGGGCCGCCACCGAGTTCGGGGTGCAGGAGACCGCCGGGTCGAGCGGCTCGATGGTGAAACCGTGGTGGTCGACGGTGGCGAACACGCCTCCGGAGCGCGGGTCGGTGGTGGACTGGCCGCCGCATTCGACGATTTTCGCGGCGTGCCAGGTCGGTCCGGGCGGCATGCCGTGCATCAGCGGGTAGGCGGCCGCGAGGGCGGTGTCGGTGGCGCGCCCGGCCAGGACGACGTCGGCGCCGCCGCGCAAGGCGGCCGCGATCGGCTCGTGGCCCATCATGCCGACGATGTGCGTGCACTCGCGCAGCGTGTCCGGCCGGAGGTCGCCCATCGGCGGCAGCGGGCGGATCGCCCCGGCGGCGAGCCGCCCGCTGAGGTGGTCGGGGTCCTGCTCGCTGTAGACGGCGGCGACGGCCAGGTCGAGCCCGTCCTCGGCGATGATGTCGGCGGTGATGCCGGCGACCCAGTCGACGCCGCTGTCGGTCCCGGCGGTGCCGCAGGAGCCGACGATGAGCGGGATGGACGACCGCGCGGCCGCGTTCAGCAGAATCCGCATGTCGGCGGCGACGGCGGCGCGGGTGGTCTTGGGTGTGCCCGACCCGAGGTAGTGGGGTCCGGAGTCGGTGGACCCGCCGTCGATCGCGATGACGTCGGCGCCGAGGGCGAGGCCGCGCTCCACCGTCTCGGGCGGGAACCCCGCCCCCAGCATGCCCGTGGGTACCAGGATGCGCACTGCGGTGTCGTTCACGTGGTCACTCCTTGTCATGGTCGGACGTGGGTCAGCTGGTCGCGGCCGCCGCGGTCCGTCCGGCCGCCCGTCCGGAGAAGAGGCATCCGCCGAGGAACGTGCCCTCAAGCGCGCGGTAGCCGTGGACCCCGCCGCCCCCGAAGCCGCCGGCCTCGCCGGCCGCGTACAGGCCGGGCAGCGGTGTGCCCTCGGCGGTGAGCACCCGCGCGTCGAGGTCGGTCAGCAGGCCGCCCAGCGCCTTGCGGGTGAGAACGTGCAGCCGGACCGCGACGAGGGGGCCGGCCTCCGGGTCGAGCAGCCGGTGCGGAGCGGCGACCCGGGTCAGCCGGTCCCCGCGGTACCGGCGGGCGTTGTGGATGGCGGCGACCTGGGTGTCCTTGGTGAAGGCGTTGCGCATCTCCCGGTCGCGTGCCTCGACCTCGCGCAGGATGTCGGCCGGGTCGAGCAGCGGCGTGTCGGTGAGCGCGTTCATGCCGCGCACCAGGTCGTCGAGCCTGTCGGCGGCGACGAAGTCCTCGCCGTGGCGCTGGAAGGCCGCAACCGGACCGGGATTGCCGGACCTGATCCTGTTCAGGACCATCCGGACGCTCTTGCCGGTGATGTCGGGGTTCTGCTCGGAGCCGGAGAGGCCGAACTCCTTGCCGATGATCTTCTGCGTCAGCACGAACCAGCTGTGGTCGTGGCCGGTCGAGCGCAGGTGGGCGAGCGTGCCGAGCGTGTCCGAGCCCGGGTACAGCGGTGCGGGCAGCCGGCGCCCGAGCGCGTCGAACCACAGTGACGAGGGCCCCGGAAGAATGCGGATGCCGTGGCCGGGCCACACCGGGTCCCAGTTCTTGACGCCCTCGACGTAGTGCCACATCCGGTCCTGGTTGACCAGGCGGCCTCCGGCGGCCTCGGCGATGCCCAGCATCCGCCCGTCGACGTGGGCGGGCACCCCGGTGACCATCTCCCGGGGAGGCGCGCCGAGGCGCTGCGGCCAGTTCCGGCGCACCTCGGCGTGGTTTCCGCCGATGCCGCCGGACGCCACGATCACGGCCTGCGCATCCATCGCGAACTCGCCGGTCGCGGTGCGGTTCGTGGCGGCTCCGCGCGGTGCGTCGGCGTCCGCCAGCACGGTGCCGCGCACTCCCGTCACCGCTCCGCCGGTGACGGTCAGCTCGTCGACGCGGTGCCGGAAGGCCAGCGTGACGCGGCCGCGTTCGGCCGCCTCCCGTACGCGGCGCGCGAAGGGGGCCACGACGCCGGGGCCGGTGCCCCAGGTGATGTGGAAGCGGGGAACCGAGTTGCCGGGGCCCGAGGCGTGGTGGCCCCCGCGCTCGGCCCAGCCGACGACGGAGAAGAAGCGCACGCCGCGCTCGCGCAGCCACGCGCGCTTCTCGCCGGCGGCGAAGCCGACGTAGGCCTCGGCCCAGCGCCGCGGCCACTCGTCCTCCGGCCGGTCGAAGCCGGCGGTGCCCAGCCAGTCCTGGAGTGCCAGGTCGTAGGAGTCCTTGACGCCCATTCGCCGCTGCTCCGGCGAGTCCACGAGGAACAGCCCGCCGAGCGACCAGAACGCCTGGCCGCCGAGGTTGGGCTCGGACTCCTGGTCGAGCAGGATCACGCGGCGCCCGGCGTCGACGAGCTCGGCGGTGGCGACCAGGCCGGCGAGTCCGGCGCCCACGACGACGACGTCCGCCTTCATCGGGTGGCCGCCTTCGGTGCGCGGTCGGCGCGGCGGGAGGGGCGGTGCCCGGGCCGGCCGCCGGGAGGCGGCGGGGTGCGGTCGACGGTCATGTGTGTTCTTCCGTCCCAGAGTGGTCGGTCGGATGGTTGACGGGACTTTCGGGCTCGCCGCGAAGGGCGGCGAGCAGCTCGCGGGCCGCGCCGATCGCGGCCGCCCGGCGGGCGTCGGCGGTCTGGCCGGCCATGTGCGAGTACACGGTGATGCCCGCGACGCCGCGCAGCGGGCTGTCGGGGGGCAGCGGTTCGGTGCCCGTGACGTCGAGCTGCGCACCGGCGATCCGGCCGGTGGCCACGGCCCGCGCGAGGGCCGCCTCGTCGACGATCGCTCCGCGGGCGGTGTTGACGAGGACCGCCGTCGGTTTCATCGCGGCGAGCGCGTCGGCGCCGATCAGGCGGCGGGTCGCCGGTGTGAGGGCCGTGTGCAGGGAGACGTAGTCCGACTCCCGCAGTAGCTCGGCCAGGCCGACGAAGCGGACCTCGCCTGCGTTCTCGTGGGGGTGTTCCGTCGTGCACAGCACCCGCATGCCGAAGGCCCGCGCGAGCGGAACGACGGCGCGCGCGGCCCGGCCGTAGCCGACCAGGCCGAGGGCCGCCCCCCGCAGCTCGCGGCCGCTTTGGCGCGGCCACAGCCCCTGTTCGACGCCGACCGCCGTGTCGACCAGCCGCCGGGAGGCGGCGAGCAGCAGGCCCATCGTGTACTCGGCGACGGCGTTGCTGTTGACGCCCGGCAGGTTGCTCACCCGGATGCCCAGGCGCGTGGCCGCCCCGACGTCGACGGTGTCGTAGCCGACCCCCGCCCGCACGATCGCGCGCAGCGCGGTCGCCCGCTCCAGCACCCGCGCGGTCAGGGGGTTGTTGGCGACGATCGCCCCCTCCACGCCGTCAAGGGCTTCGCCTTCGACGCCCGTGCTGTAGACGACCTCGTGGCCCGCCCCGGTGAGCAGGTCGTGCGCCTCGTCGCCCGGGTGTGCGGAGTCGGTGGTGACCAGGATCTTCGGCATCCGTCCCTCACAGCGCCTTCGTCGCCGGCGCCCGGCGGTTCAGTGCCAGCACGCGCAGCACCACGGCGACCGCGAGCGCGGCGAGCAGTGCGGCGTCGGTCGGCATGAAGCGCCATCCGGTGATGTCCACCATGGCGCCGACCAGCGCCGGGCCGAGGAACCCGCCGCTCATCCAGCCGACCGTGTAGAGGCCGGTGTAGGTGCCGAACGCCCGGGCCGACGGTGCGAGGTTCCACAGGATCACCGCGCCGTTGACCAGGAAGCCTGCGGCGCCTACGACGCCGACGCAAAGGGCGACCACGGCCGCCGCCGGGGTGTTGACCAGCGTGATCATCGTGAGCGAGAGGGCGAACAGCCCCATGCCCATGGCCATCACTCGCAGCCGCCCGATGCGCTCGGACAGCAGCGCCACGGGGAACGCGGCCAGGATGAACGCCACGCCGCTGGGCAGCGTGAGCCCGCCGGCCTCGCCGCGCGAGAGCCCCAGCGCCTCCATCCCATAGGGCGTCATCAGCGACCGGGATGCGGCCCACGCGCAGCCGAACAGCAGGATGGCCAGCAGGACGAGCAGCCTCTCCCGGTTCGGGTCGCGGACGATGTCGGCGAGCATGTCTCGCATCCGCGTCTGGGGCGCGGCGCCTTCCGGGCCCGCGGCCGCGTCCTCGGCGGCGGCCGCCTGGTAGGCGGGCGAGTTGGAGTCGCGTACCCGCCACACGAGCACGGCGGCCGAGACGAGCATCAGCAGGGCCGGTACGGAGAACGACAGCACCGGGTAGGCGTCGACCATGAAGAGGCTGATGAGGGCCGAGACGACGATGGTGAGGCTGGTGGCGGCCTTCACGGCGGCGTTGGCCCTGCTGCGGCGCTCGGGGCGGATGTAGTCCGGCAGCAGCGACTCGGCGATCGGCTTGAAGCTGTTGCACACGAGGGCGTAGGCGAACATCACCGCGATCAGCGCGGGCAGCGACGACGCCAGGGGGATCGTGGCGAACAGCAGCGCCGCGACGGGCATCCCGACGGCCAGGTAGGGGATGCGCCGCCCCCACCGGGTGCGCGTGTTGTCCGAGCGGTTGCCGATCCAGGGCTGGATGAAGATGCCCAGCAGGTTGTCCATGCCCATCAGCAGGCCGATGAGTGCGGCGCTGGCCACGTACTCGCGCAGCAGCGGCGGCACCTGCGCGTCGTAGAAGTTCCACGTCGACTCCTGCGCGAAGACCGCGAGTACGACGAATGCGGTGATCTTGCGTCCCGCCGCCCGGTCGGCGGCGGTGTTCAGTGCCGTCATCGGCGACCTCCCTCACCTGCGGTCGCCTGGGTGTGACGCCGCTCACTACCAGAACAGTAATTTTGCTATAGCAAAAATGTCAAAGGGTGCTTAGGTCGATTGCGACAGATCGGTTATGATCGGACGCATGACTCGCGGGCAATTGCGCACGTTGACGGCCGAGACCCTCGCCGACCGCACCTACCGTGCCGTCCACGACGCCATCAGGACCGGGGAGCTGAAGCCCGGCGAGAAGGTCACCGAACGCGGGCTCGCCGAGCGGCTCTCGGTCAGCCCGACCCCGGTTCGCGAGGCGGTCCGGCGCCTCGAACAGGACGGCCTCCTCGAACGGACCGGGCCTCGGACGGTCGTGGTCTCGGCGATGGAGGACACGGCCATCCAGGAGCTGGCCGAGGTCGAGATCGCGCTGCGGGGCCTGGTCGCGCGCTTCGCCGCACGCCACGCCACAGCCGACCGGCTCGACAACCTCGACGCCATGCTCGACGACGCCGACGACCGCCTCATCGTGATCCAGAAGCGCGCCGGCGACGGCGAGCCGGTCGAGCGGCAGATCAGTGCGCTCTTCGACACGATGCAGCGGTTCAACGACGCCGTCGCCGCCTGCGCCGGCAACCCCGTGCTGGTGCGCCTCCTGGAGCAGTCGGATCGTAGCCATGTCGTTCTGTGAGCCAAGGAGTTGACTGCCTGTTTTGTCTTCCTAAGACCGCTTGGCCTCCGACTTGACCGCTATGCAAGCCACCGCGCCCTCGTCCGTGCCCTGCGCGAGGGCGACGCGCAGGCGGCCGAGCAGATCGTGGTGGAGGACGCCCGCGGGGGCCTCGCGGACCTGCGCCGGGCGCCGGGCGACCCGCCGGCCGCCGGGGACTGAGCTCCTCTCCGCGCGCCGGACCGCCCCGCGCCTCGCGTCCGGAAGCCGCCGGTACACGGCGTAGGTCCGGACGCCCGTGGACGCGGGGCGCCCCCGCGGGCGATGCTGGACCGTGCTCCTACGCCAACTCGAATACCTGGTCGCACTGGCCCGCGAGCGCCACTTCGCGCGGGCGGCCGAGGCCTGCCACGTGTCCCAGCCCTCGCTGTCGGCGGGCATCGTCAAGCTCGAACGGGACCTGGGTGTGCCCATCGTGCAGCACGGCCGCAAGTACGCCGGCCTGACCTCCGAGGGCGAGGTGGTCCTGCGCTGGGCGCACCGCATCCTCGCCGAGTCCGACGGCCTGCGCCAGGAGCTGTCGGCCCTTCGCGGCGGGCTCTCGGGTGTGCTGCGCCTGGGCGCGATCCCCACCGCTCTGACCGCCGCCTCGCTGGTCTCCTCCCCCTTCTGCGACCGCCACCCCCACGTGCGCATCGTCATGGAGTCGCTGTCCTCGCGCGAGATCACCCGCCGGATAGGCGAGTTCGAGCTCGACGCGGCCCTGACCTACCTCGACGAGGTCGAGGACCCCGGCGTGCGCGCGCTTCCCCTCTACGAGGAGCGCTACCTCCTGCTGACACCCGACGACGGCCCGCTGGCCGAGCGCTCCAGCGTGCGCTGGGCCGAGGTCGCCGCGCTTCCGCTGTGCCTGCTCGCACCGTGGATGCGCAACCGGCGCATCCTCGACGGGTTCTTCCGCGACGCCGGCGCAACCGTGGTCCCGGCGATCGAGACCGACACCGTCTCGGCGCTCTACGCCCACGTGGCCACCCACCGCTGGTCCAGCGTCATCGCGCACGCCTGGCTGTACATGTTCGGCGTACCCGCGGGCATGCGTGTCGTGCGGCTGGAGGACCCGGCCCGCCTGCCCCGGATCGGGCTGGTCCTCGCCGCGCAGCGCCCGCAGGCGCCGCTGGTGCGGGCCCTCTTGGACGTCGTCCCCCGACTGGACGTGCGGGGCGAGCTGGAACGCGTGCTCCACCGCTACCTCGACCCCTCCTGAGGCCCCGCCCGGCCCCGCCCGGCCCCGCCCGGCCCCGCCCGGCCCCGCCCGGCCCCGACCGGTCCGCGCGGCCGCGGTGCACGCGCGGCGTCCTCCGCGCCCGCGGTACGCCCCTCCCGGCGGACGCTGCGCGGATAGCCGGCGCCTATGAGGCCATAGCAGCAATCGTTTTGACCGGGGAGAACGCGCGGACGAGGCTCGAACCACAACACACCGCGACTTTGGAGCCAGCCATGGCGAACGTCCTGTGCGTCCTCTACGACGACCCCGCCGGCGGACACCCCTCCTCCTACGCCCGCGACGGCCTCCCCTCGCTGCCGCACTACCCGGGCGGCCAGACGCTGCCCAGCCCCTCGGCCCTCGACTTCGTCCCCGGGCAGCTCCTCGGCAGCGTCTCCGGCGAGCTGGGGCTGCGCCGGTTCCTGGAGGCGCAGGGCCACACCCTCGTGGTCACCTCCGACAAGGACGGCCCCGACTCGGAGTTCGAGCGGCGGCTGCCCGACGCCGACGTGGTGATCTCCCAGCCGTTCTGGCCCGCCTACCTCACCGCCGACCGCATCGCCAAGGCCCCCAACCTGAAGCTGGCCATCACGGCCGGCATCGGCTCGGACCACGTCGACCTCGACGCCGCCATCCGCCACGGCATCACCGTCGCCGAGGTCACCTACTCCAACAGCATCAGCGTCGCCGAGCACGCGGTGATGATGATCCTGGCGCTGGTCCGCGACTACCTGCCCGCCCACCGCATCGTGCGCGAAGGCGGCTGGGACATCGCCGACGCGGTCGCCCGCTCCTACGACCTGGAGGGCATGCACGTCGGCAGCGTCGCCGCCGGCCGCATCGGCACCGCCATCCTGCGCCGGCTGGCCCCCTTCGACGTGCACCTGCACTACACCGACCGGCACCGGCTGCCGCGGGAGACCGAGGAGGAGCTGGGGCTGACCTACCACCCCAGCGCCGAGGACATGGTGCCCGCCTGCGACGTGGTCACCGTGAACGCGCCGCTGCACCCCGAGACCGAGGCACTGTTCGACGACCGGCTGCTGGCGACCATGAAGCGCGGCTCCTACCTCGTCAACACCGCGCGCGCCCGGATCTGCGACCGCGACGCGATCGTGCGGGCGCTGGAGAGCGGGCGGCTGGCCGGTTACGCGGGCGACGTGTGGTTCCCCCAGCCCGCCGGGCCCGACCACCCCTGGCGCACCATGCCGCACCACGGGATGACCCCGCACGTCTCCGGCACCTCTCTGTCGGCCCAGGCCCGCTATGCCGCCGGCACCCGCGAGATCCTGGAGTCGTGGCTGGCCGGCGGCGCCATCCGCGAGGAGTACCTCATCGTCGACGGGGGCGGCCTGGCCGGCGCCGGAGCCCACTCCTACACCGCGACCGCGCAGGGCTGAGCCCGCCGCCCGCGGCGGATCCCGGGAGCCGCCCCCGGGGGTCCGCCGCGCGGCACCGCGGCACCGCGCCCCGGCGCTCAGCGCAGCGGGTCGAAACGCCGCAGCAGCGCCGGGGAGCGGCCGGTCGCCATGGACTCGGCGAGGAGGCGCCCCGTCAGGGGACCGAGCACGATGCCCCACATGCCGTGCCCGCCCGCGACGTGCACACGCGGCGACGACGACGCGCCGACCAGCGGCAGCCCGTCCGGGGTGCAGGGGCGCGAGCCGACCCACTCCTCCTCGCGGGCGGCGAGGTCCACGCCGGACAGCAGGGGGCGCACCGAGTCGACGATGGTCTGGATGCGCCGCGGATCCAGCGGGGCATCGGGCGAGCGGAACTCCATCATCCCGGTGATCCGGAAGCGGTCCCCGAGGGGGTTGCAGGCCACCCGCTGGGCCGGGAAGTAGACGGGGCGGGTCGGCATCTCCCGCGGGCGGACGCTGAAGCTGTAGCCGCGCCCCGCCTGGACGCGCATGCGTACGCCGAAGGGCCGCGCCAGGGCCCCCAGCCGGACGCCGCTCGCGAGAACCGCCGCGTCCGCCCGCAGCTCCCGCCCGGACGCGGCGGCAAGCGCGACACCGGACGAGCCGAGGTCGCGCACCGCGGTCACGTCGAACCCTTCGACGATGCGGCCGCCGCGGACGCGCACGGAGTCGGCCAGCGCGTGCACGAACTCGGGCGGGTTGAGGAAGCGCTGGCCGTGCACGCGCAGGCCGGTGCGCACGTTCGCGCTGAGCGACGGTTCGAGGGCGCGCAGCTCGGCGCCTGTGGCGAGGTCGTAGGAGACCTCGCCGCCCGCGCGGCGCACCGCCGCGAACTCCTCGACGACGTGCCGGCGGTCGTCGACGGAGGTGCACGCGACCAGGAGCGGGTCGGCGGTCTTGACCGGAGCCGTGATCCCGCCCGCGGCGAGCCGGTCGTAGGCCTCCAGGCTGACCCGGTTGACCTCGTCGAACACGGCCATCGCCCGCTTCCACCGGGCCGGGGCGCAGTTGCGGGCGAACGCGGCCAGGAAGGCCCACAGCCGCCGGTCGGGTGTCAGCGGCACGGAGACCGGCGACGACCGGTCGAGCAGCGACGTGAGCCCGCTGCGCAAGAGGGCGGGCTCGGGCAGCGGCAGCGTGAACGCCGGGGCCAGCAGTCCCGCATTGCCCCAGGACGCCTCCGCCGCCGTCCCCGTCCGGTCGAGGACGGTCACCCCGACGCCGTGCTCCTGCAGGAACCACGCCGTCGAAAGTCCGACCATGCCCGCTCCGACGACCGCCACGTGCTCCGGCCCTGACACTGCGCTCACCTCACGTCCCTGCTCTCGGGTGTTCGGAACCGACGGTTCCCTGCCGGGGAGCGCCGCCCATCAGCGGACCTCGGCGACGTCGGCCGGGCCGGGCGTGAGCACCCGGGCGCCCTGCTCCTCCACCGCGAAGGTCTGGCTGAGGCCCACGCCGGAGCGGCCGAACGAGCGGAACGACGCCGGGATGTGGAAGACCATCCCGCTTTGCAGGGGCTCGTGGTTGCCCCGGGCGATGTGGAAGGGGGCGCCGTCCATCCAGTGCGGCTTGTGCGCCAGCCCGACCGGGTAGCCGAAGAGGCCGTGGAACACCACGTCGCCGGGCAGCCGGCCGACGGCCCTCCACGCGTGCTCGGCGACCTCGGAACACGGCACCCCCGGCTTGGCGGCCTCCAGCACCGCGGCGAGCGCGGTGCGGGACAGCTCCGCCAGGCGCCGGTCGCCGGGGGAGAGCCCGCCCAGCACCAGCGTGCGCATGACCGGCGCGTGGTAGCGCTGGTGGGCGCCGGAGAACTCCAGGAAGGTCGGTCCCGGGGCCAGCCGGCGTCCCACCCAGCTCGAATGCGGAATGCCCGCCCGGTTCCCGGTGGCCACCACCGGCCCCCACGCCGAGGGCGAGTCGGCGCGCTCGAACAGCGCCCCGGCGATCGCGGCGGCGACCGAGGAGTCCGTGGCCTCCGGCCTGCGGGCCTCGGCGACGGCCGCGTCGGTGCCCGCGCCGGTGACCGAGGCGGCCTGCTCGACGCAGCCGATCTCCGCCGCGGAAAGCACCAGCCGGACCCGCTCCACCAGATGGTCGGGGTGGACGACGCCGACCTCCCGCGCCCGCAGGATCTCCACCGCCTGCGGCGGGGTGGAGGCGTGCCCCACCTCGACGCCCACGCGCGCTCCCGTCCCGAGTCCTGCAACCGCGTCGTCGAGGAAGGTCCTGAGGCTGACCAGCGCGTCGGTGTAGCCGCAGAAGCGGACGCTCCCCACGCGGGAGGTGGCCAAGGCCCGGCCGACCTCCAGGTCGGGCACGTAGAGGCGGGTGTCGGACTCGGTGACCAGCAGGGGCTGGGGCGCCGTCTCCGCCGTGTGGTAGCCGCACAGGTACTCGACGCTTGAGGGCCGGAACACCAGCAGGGCATCCAGCCCGGCGCCGGCCATCCGGGAGCGGACCTCGTCCAGCCGCGCGCGGTACTCGCCGGCGGTGAACGGGCCCGGTTCGGCCCCGGCGACGGTCGCGGCGGCCTCGGGGGTGAGCCATTCCGGCGCGGCCCCCGAGGCGAGTCCGGCGACGTCCGGCTGGGGTGGTGAATGCTGGTCGCGGCCCATCCCGGTCCTCTTTCCCTGTGGAGTGCGCCCGGCGAATCCGTTCGCGCCGTCCTTCGCCGACTGCTTCGGCAGTCTAGGTTCCGGATTTCCTTCAGGTCATCACGCGGTCGAGCGGTTGCATTAATAGATCGATCTCTATATATTTCCCTTGGATCGACGTAAATCGATGAAGGGGTGCGTGATGGCTGATCGGCTTCCGGTCGCGGTGATCGGTGCGGGACCGGTGGGGCTGGCCGCGGCGGCTGAGGTGGAGCGGCGCGGCCTGCCCGCGGTGGTGCTGGAGAAGGGTGCCGAAGCGGGTGCGGCCGTGCGCGAATGGGGGCATGTGCGCCTGTTCTCGTCGTGGCGGGATCTGGTGTCGCCGGCCGCGGAGAAGCTGCTGGCCGCCGGCGGGTGGACGCGGCCGGACGAGGACGCCTACCCCACCGGCGCCGAATGGGCGCAGGAGTACTTGCGGCCGCTGGCCGCCGCGCTGGGGGAGCGGGTGCGCTTCGGTGCGGAGGTCGTCGGGGTGAGCCGTCTCGGTCGGGGCCGGGTCGTGGACGCGGGGCGGGAGGAGCAGCCGTTCACCGTGCGGGTGCGCACCTCCGCCGGCGAGGAGCTGATGCTCGCCCGTGCGGTGGTCGACGCCTCGGGCACCTGGGGCTCGCCCGGCCCGCTGGGCGGCGACGGGCTGCCGGCACTCGGCGAGTCCGCGGCCGCCGGCCGGGTCTCCTACCGCATCCCCGACCTGGCCGACGCCGACGTGCGCGCACGCTACGCGGGCCGCCGCACGGCCGTGGTGGGCAGTGGCCACTCCGCGCTGACGGCGCTCGTCGCGCTGGCCGGGCTCGCTGAGGAGGCGCCGGGCACCCGCGCTGTGTGGGTGCTGCGCCGCGGCGAGGTGGGCGACGCCTTCGGCGGTGGGGACGCCGACCAGCTCGCCGCCCGCGGAGCGCTGGGCCGGCGCGCGCAGAAGGCCGTGCGGGCCGGGAGCGTCGAGGTGGTGACGGGTTTCCGCACCGCCGAGGTGCGCCACGAGGACGGCGGTGCGGTGCTGGTCGACGACGGCGGCCGGGCCCTCGACCCCGTCGGCGAGGTCGTTGCGCTGACCGGGTTCCGCCCCGACCTGGCGCCGCTGTCGGAGATCCGCCTGGGGCTGGACGCCACGCTGGAGGCGCCGGTGGCGCTGGCGCCGCTGATCGACCCCAACGTGCACTCGTGCGGCACCGTCTACCCCCACGGCGCCGCGGAGCTGTCCCACCCCGAGCCCGGGTTCTACCTGACCGGGATGAAGGCCTACGGCCGCGCGCCGACGTTCCTCGCGCTGACGGGTTACGAGCAGGTGCGCAGCATCGCCGCCGCGCTCGCCGGCGACCACGAGGGGGCCGCGCGGGTGGAGCTGACGCTGCCCGAGACCGGCGTCTGCCAGGGATCGGGGCTCGCCGACGCGGACGCCGGCGAGGAGGAGGCCGCGGGCGGCTGCTGCGGCCCGGCCCCGCAGGCGGTCGAGCTGACACGCCCGCCCCTCGCCGTCCTGGAGTGAGCCGGCGGCCCCGCTTTCCCAGCGCAGCCCGCGGTTCGCCGCCGCCGGCCGGGGCCGGGCGGTGAATCCCGTGTGCTGCACCGAGGCAGGCGTCCGCGTGCACGTGGGGCGTGGGGTGAACGGGCGCAGTGGAGGTCGGTCGCGGTGGTCGTCCGGGCCCGGAACTCCTCGCGCGTGCCGACGTCGTGCCTGATGCCCCTCGGCGTGCTGATCGGGGTCGCGACCACGCCGGTCGGGGCGAGCCCGGTACGGGCGGGGCCGCGGGCGGAACGGGGGACAGCCGAGGCGCCCCGCTCCGAGGCGCCGCTCATCCGCGGCCCGCGTCCGTACGTGACCGTCGGCGCAGCGCCGCTCCGGCGACGGCGGCCGCGGCCAGACCCGCCAGAACGCCCAGCAGCGGAACGGGCCCGGCCTGCTCCAGCGCCCGGACCAGCGCCGACTGGACGCCGACGGCGGCTGAAACCACGGGGTCGGAGGCCGCCTGCCCCGACAGGACCCGCAGCTCGAACCAGCCGTAGTAGGACGCATAGGCCCCGGCGGGAACGAGCAGCGCTCCGCCCGCGCGGTTCACGTACGGCAGCACCCGGCGCATACGTGCGGCGATCCCGTCGCGGGCCAGAGCGGTCGCCACCGTCAGTACCGCCACGACCAGTGCCATGCCGGCGGTGTAGGCGAGGAACACGCCCACCGCGCCGGCCGCGCCGCCTGTGGTGGCCGCGGTGGTCGTCACCGCCAGGAACGGGGCGACGGTGCACGACAGCGACGCGGTGGCATAGGCGGTGCCGTAGGCCGCGGCCCAATGCAGCGAGCGGGTCGCCCGGCCGGGTGCGGGCGCGCGGGGCCCGGGCAGAGCGAGCCGCCTGCCGCTGAGCAGCCAGACGCCCAGAACGACCAGGACCGCGCCGATGACGACGGTCGCCCAGGGCAGGTAGCGCTCCAGCGACAGCGCGAGCGGCGTGGCGACCAGCGCGAACAGGCCGAACACCGCGACGAACCCGCCGGACATGGCGGCGGTGGTGGCCAAGGCGCGCCCGAGGGCGGCCGCCCGCCCGGCCGGCGCGTCGGGGGACGCGGCCACCAGCAGCGCCACATAGCCGGGCAGCAGCGCGAAACCGCACGGGTTGAGTACCGCGAGCATCCCGGCGGCCAGGGCGATCGCGAAGGGGAGCTGCTCCACCGGCTCAGCCCAGCACCTCGGAGGCGACGCGCTCGTCGATCTCCTGCTCGCTCATCGTGCCCGTGTAGGTGAGGAAGCTCCCCGAGGAGCGCAGGAACGAGAAGGAGGGCTGCGTGGTCACCTCGAACCCCGACCAGATGGAACCGTCGCCGTCGATGATGTGGCGCATGCCTCCGGTGCCGGTGGCGTCGACGAACTCCTTCATGGCGGCGGGCTCTCCTTGGCCGGCGACACCGATGAACTCCACCTCGCCCGCATAGCGCTCGGCGGTCTCGGCGACGCCGGGCGCCTCGCCCCGGCACACCGTGCACCAGGGCGCCCAGAACCACAGGACCACCGGTTCGCCCACCAGGTCGGCGCCGTCGATCTCGCCGCCGCCGACAGCG
Source organism: Streptomonospora halophila (assembly GCF_039542725.1). Classification (NCBI taxonomy): domain Bacteria; kingdom Bacillati; phylum Actinomycetota; class Actinomycetes; order Streptosporangiales; family Nocardiopsidaceae; genus Streptomonospora; species Streptomonospora halophila. Next base: position 92,419 of record NZ_BAABIK010000003.1, read on the forward strand.
GGCGCGGTGAAGTCGAAGGCGGCCGGCGCACCCTGGCCGCCTCCGCCCTGCCCGGTCTCCGCGCCGGGGGAGGAGGAGTCCGGGCCGCCCGCGGGTTCGCCTCCGCCGTCGTCGGAGGGGGCGGCCCCGCATCCGGCCACGAGCACGGCGGCCGCCGCGGCGGCGAGTGCGGGGGAAAGGGCACCTCTCATGGTCACCTCGGCTGCTCGTCGACGTTGTGATCCCCGGATGCCGCAGCCGCGAGGGCCTGACCACGCGTGCCGGCGGCCGGGTCCTTCAGTCTCCATTCGGAGCCGCCGGCTCCGGGGCGACGTGTCAGTCCCCGCACATCTCGGGCCGGAGGAGCGGGCCCGGTCGGCGGCCCTCGGCGGGCGTCCCGGGCAAGGCGGCTGCATGCTCCCGGTCGGTCGGCGGCGCCAAGTAATGCTCCCCGGCGGTGGCCGGTCGCCGCGGGATGGCGGTGGCCGGGGTGTCCCCCGCCAGAGCTACTCCATGTGTCCTCCAGGAGGTGATGCCCCGCGTCGCCGCCGCTTTCTAGCATTTTCCTGTTACAGCGGCGAACGAGCCGACGGCGGCCGAATAGTGGAGGAACCCGTGTCCCGAGAATCCCGGCGGAGTTCGAACCGTTTGTTCTCCCAGACGCCGCCCGAGCCGCGGCGCCGCGTTCGGTCCGCCTGGGTGCGCCTGGCGGCGATGACGGTGCTGTTCCTCCTGGTCATGGTCGTCGCAGCCGGAGTGCGGGCCGCCGCGGGGCACACCCCCGTCCTTTCGCTGCTTGCGGGCGCCGCGGTCGCGGTCGGAGGGATCGCCGTCTACGCGGCGGTCGTGCGGGCCATGGAGCAGCGCGCCGTAACGGAGCTGGATCCGGCCACCGCGACGTCCGGATTGGGCCAGGGGTTCCTCATCGGGCTCGGCCTCTTCACCGCCACGATCGCGCTCATCTCGACGTTCGGCGGGTACAGCGCCGCGGGCGGCGGATCGTTCGGCGGGATGGCGGCCGTGCTCGGACTGATGGCGGGCGTCGCGGTCACGGAGGAACTGCTGTTCCGGGGCGTCGTCTTCCGCCTTCTGGAGGAGCTCGGCGGAACCACCGCCGCACTCGTCGTCTCGGCGGTGCTGTTCGGGTCCATCCACCTGGTCAACCCGGGCGCCACCGTGTGGGGTGCCGTCGCCATCGCCGTCGAGGCGGGGCTGATGCTCGGTGCGGCCTATGTCGCGACGCGCAACCTCTGGGTGCCGATCGGTCTGCACCTTGCGTGGAACTTCGCCTCACGGGGCATCTACGGTGCCACCGTCTCCGGTGATGATGCCACTCCCACGGGTCTGGTCCAGGGGGTCTTCTCCGGACCCGCCGCGCTCACGGGAGGCGGCTTCGGCCCCGAGGCGAGCGTGTTCGCCATCCTCGTCTGCGCCGTGCCCACGGTCCTGTTCCTGCGGGCCGCGAAGCGGCGGGGCCGCCTGCACACCCGCCGGACCACGGCGACCACGACGTCCGCCGCCGCAGTGAGCGGGGACGCGGCGGGCCGATGAGCCCGGTGGAGCCGAGACGGGCGGCCGGTACGCGCAGCGACCCGGCCGCTGCACCGCAGGAGCACGTCGCCGGAAAGTACGCTTCACCGGCCGCCGCGGCCATCCACGACAAAAGCCTTTGCGGAAAATGCAAAGTTGCGGTGATATGGGGGCATGGGCGAGGAGTTCGAGGCAGTGCTGGCCGCGGTCGGGCCGCGGCTGCGCGCGTTGCGCCGCCGGAGCGGAGCCAGCCTCGCCGCCTTGTCGGAGACCACCGGTATTCCGATCAGCACCCTGTCCCGGCTGGAGTCCGGGCACCGCAAACCGGGCCTGGAACTGCTGCTCCCCCTGGCCAAGGCCTACCAGGTGCCGCTCGACGAGCTCGTCGGAGCCCCCGCCAGCGGTGACCCGCGCGTCTATCTGCGCCCCGCCAGCTACAAGGGAATGACCGTCGTACCGCTGACCCGCAACCCCGGCGGGTTGCAGGTGTACAAGCAGATCCTGCCGGCCGGCTTGACCGACCGCCTCGAACCGGATCCACGTTCACACGAGGGCTACCACTGGCTCTACGTCCTCAGTGGACGGCTGCGGATGATACTCGGCGACCAGGACTTCGTCCTCACGGCCGGCGAGGTCGCCGAGTTCGACACCCACCTTCCGCACTGGTACGGCAACGCCGATGCACACTCCGTGGAGTACCTGAGCATCCTCGGCCCCCAGGGCGAGCGCTTCCACATCAAAGCCCGCTACCAGCGCGACTGAATTCCGGCCCGCCCGAGCGAACGCAGCCGGGGGAGCCGCCCCCAGGCCCGTGACCGGTCGGTTCGCGCCTGCAACGCAGCGCGGCCCGGCCTGCGCCCGCGTCGGACCCGCGTCAGTTCCGCGTCAGGACCGCAGGTAGGCGAGCACCGCGCGCACCCTCCGGTGGTGGTCGGTGTCGTCGACGTACAGGTCCAGCTTCGTGAAGATGCTGCGGATGTGCTTCTCCACCGCACCGTCGCTGACCACCAGGGCGCGGGCCATGGCCTGGTTGGAGCGACCCTCCGCCATCAGCGCGAGCACCTCCCGCTCCCGCGGGCTCAGCGCCGCGAGCGGGTCGTTGCGCCGACGCACCATGAGCTGGGAGACCACCTGCGGGTCGAAGACCGTGCCCCCGGCGGCGACCCGGCGCAGGCCCTCCATGAACTCGTCGACGTCGACCACGCGGTCCTTGAGCAGGTAACCCACCGCCCCCCGCGCGTCGGCCAGCAGGTCGTCGGTATAGGACACCTCCACGTACTGCGAGAGGACGAGCACGGGGCTGCCGGGTACCTGCTGCCGTGCCGCCACCGCGGCCCGCAGCCCCTCGTCGGTGAAGGACGGAGGCATGCGCACGTCCACCACCGACACGTCCGGCCGGTGCTCGGCGATCGCCCGGATCAGGGAGTCGCCGTCGCCGATCTCAGCGACCACCTGGCAGCCGAACTCCTCCAGCAACCGCACGATGCCCGAACGGATCAGCGCGGCGTCATCGGCCACTACTACGCGCACGGGACCTCCACCGCAATCGTTGTCGGGCCTCCCTCGGGGGAGTCGACGACCAACCCGCCTTCGGCCGCCTTCACCCGGTCGGCCAGGCCCGCGAGTCCGTGCCCCTTGGCCACATGCGCGCCGCCCACCCCATTGTCGCCCATGGTGAGCAGCAGGCCGCCGCCGGTTCGCGACAGCACCACCTTCGCCTCGCTCGCACCGCTGTGCTTGGCCATGTTGGTCAGGCCCTCCGCAGCGGCGAAGTAGATCACGCTCTCCACCGAGGCCGGGAACCGCTCCTGGACCTGGGCGTCCAGGGTCACCGGAATCGGACAGCGGGCGGTCAGTGCGGCAAGCGCGGGAGCCAGCCCGCGGTCGGTGAGTATGGGCGGGGCGATGCCCCGAGACAGCGCGCGCAGCTCGTCCAGGGTCTCCCGGGTGGCGCCGATCGCACCGGCGAGCGTGCTGCGCGCCGCGGCGGGGTCGCGCTCCATCTGCCGCTCGACCCGGGAAAGCTCCATCGCCAGGTGCACCAGCCGCTGCTGGGGGCCGTCGTGGATGTCGCGTTCCAGCCGCCGCAGCGCTCCGGCCTCCGCCGAGACGGCCGCCGCGCGGCTCTCCGACAGGTCGACGATGCGCTCCTGCATCTCGCCGACCGCGGTGAGCAGGATCCGGCCGAGCTGGGCCCGGAGCAGGGCGCACCCGCGGACCAGGAACGGCAGGAGCGGCGCCAGCACCAGTCCCACGGCGAAGTAGAACAGTGAGGACGCGATGGGCGTGTGCGGCAGGCCGATCATTCGGGGCACGTCGTTGTAGTCCTCGCCCGCGACACTGCCGACGTACCAGCCGTAGAGCGGGGAGGTGACGGCGGCGAGAGTCGTCGCCGAGAACACCGCCGCCACCGCGGTGGCGGCGATTGACACCGGAAGGATCAGCAGCCCGTAGAGCAGGTCCAGCCAGCTCTGCCCCGCACGCAACGGGGTGGTCAGCATGCGGACGATCCCGGCGTCCGGCGGGGTGGGCGGATAGCGCGGCCGGGCCACGGCATGGCCCAGAACACCGGGCAGGGCGCGGCGTTCGATCTCGGCCAACCCGCGGGCGAGGACCAGGCTCTGCGCCAGCACCGGCACTCCGATCCCGATCGGCAGCGTGACCAGGCCGGCCGCGAACGTCACGACGAGTAGGACGAACCCGACCAGCGTGAGCGGGAGCGAGGCGACGAGGTAGACGAGGTCGGCGGCAACGCGACGCGGCGTGGCTGGCATAGCCAACATGTTAGGGATGGACCCGTACGCGAACGTGCCCGCACACGTGCCTGTTCCGCGTGGTGCCACCCCCACCTCGGGGGGAGGGGCGACCACCCGCCGGCCGGCTGCGCGCGGCGTACCCGGGTACGGACACGGCCCCCGGGTCGCGGCGCCGGCCCGCACGGAATTCGGCGCGAAGGCCCGTCGGCGGTGGCGAACGCCCTCGGGGCGGTCGCCTCGGCGGTCCGGCGACGCACGACGGCCTTCCGGGCAGCCGGACATTGCGCCGGGGCAGCCGAACGCATCGGCGTGGTGCTCGCACCCACCCCCGCGCGGTGCGCGCGGAACAGCTCGTGCAGGTCCTGCAGGGCGGCGGCCGACGCAGCGGGGGTGCCGTTCTCGATGCTCGTCCGGGCGTACTCCTCCGGTGCGGGTGCGGCGAACTCGACGCGCCGCCCCAGTGTCTCCGCGAGGATCTGCGCCTGCTCGCGGGCGGTGAGCGACTCCAACCCGGTCAGGATGTAGCCGCGGAAGGCGCCAAGCGGAATCGGGCCATACGCGAGAACAGCGGTGCGGCGCGTGATCGTTTCCGTCCGAGCCTCGCGCCGCCAGTGCGAATATGCTGGAGAAACGATCAGCGAAGGCGACGACGGCCGCTGATCAATCGGCGAACCGGGCTTACTCCGGAACACGACTTCCAGAAAGGAATTCCGGATAGATCGAGTGGCTCACGCACCTCTGCCGCGGCGGTCGACACGCTACGATTCCCGCATGCTGAGCCGTCGCCGTATGTTGCAGGCAGTCGTCGCCGGAGCCACCGCCACCACCGCCGCCGGGCTTGCGCCGGCGAGCGCCCACGCCGCCGCGTCGACGTCGCGAAAGCGCCCGTTGACCTACTACAACCACAGCTACGCCGTTCTCGACCGGGCGACCGCGGACGCGGTCGAGCATTCCGACTATCTGCATACCTTCGCCGATTTCCAAATCCGCGAGACGACCGGTGAGCAGGGCACCTGGATCGGTCGCTACCTCCTCGGCCGCGAGACGTACTTCGAGTTGTTCGGTGTGGGGGATCTGCCCGGGAAGGACGGAGAGCTCGGCGCGGCGGGTACGGGTGTATCCACCGAGCGCGACGGCGACCTGGCCGAGGTGATCGCCCGCCTGCCCGGCGAGGGCGTCCCCGACCCGGTCGAGTTCCAGCAGACCCGGGATTTCGGGGATGGCCGACCGGTGCCGTGGTTCGACGCGGTCTTCACGACTCAGCAGTACGACACCTTCGGCGCCTGGGCCATGGAGTACCGGCCGGAGTACTTCGCCGACCCGCGCAGCGACACCGAGCCTCCCGGCTTCCCCGGGGATGTGGGCCGGGAGCGCTACCTGTCCGACGGCTACCGCGACCGCCTGATGCGTGACGTCACCGGAGTGCACCTCGCCGTCACCGGGTCCGACCTGGCCAACACCGTCCCGCTGCTCCGCGCAGGCGGCATGCGCGTCAAGACGCGGCCGGACGGAGCCGTGGCGAGCGACGGATACACCACGGTCAGGTTCGACGCCGTGCCGCAGGACCGGGTCGGCCTGCGGCGCGTGCGGATGTGCTTGAACCGTCCGCCCGGGACACGGCATCGTGAGCGGCTCGGCACCTCGACGCTGCTCGTCGGCCCGGGCCCGAAGGCCGTCTGGACGTTCTAGCACCCCGGCGTAAGGCCAGGCCGCCGGGCGCCCGCCGCCCGGCGGCGCGCGCCGCGCGCCCGCGGGACCGCCGCGAAGGCGAGCGGACCCGCTTCCGCTTCCACGCCGAGGTGCCGCCGCGCCTGCGCCTTCTCGTCCGGGAAGCACCGTGCGCACCGCCCGCGGCAGCTCTGTCCACTGCGGTCGGCGGGCGGTATAGTTACCAGTACGTCTACATGGTGGAGGTGCGCTACCCTGAGCGTCGGCGCAACCGGATCCAACGTGGTCTAGCGGAGGGGACGATGCACGCAGACGCAACCGGAGTCGCGGCGCGCGCAACGTCGGGCGCCGACACACGTGCGCGTATCCTCGCCGCGGCAAGCGAGCTGTTCTACGCCCACGGAATCCGCGCCGTCAGCGCCGATCGCATCATCGAGCAGGTCGGCATCACGAAGGTCACCTTCTACCGCCACTTCCGCACCAAGAGCGACCTCCTCGTCGCCTATCTGGAACAGCAGGCGGCCGCCGAACGGCAGTGGATGGAGAGCATCCGCCGTGCGGGAGACCCGGCCGGCTCGCTGCGCACACTCGCCACCGACATCGGCGCGGCAAGCTGCAGCCCGGGGTTCCGGGGGTGCGCCTTCATCAACGCCGCAGCGGAGTTCTCCGATCCCGACGACCCGGTCAGAGGCGCCGTCGACGCGCACCGTCGCTGGATGCTCGGCCTCTTCGCCGAACTCGCCATGGAAGCAGGCGTGCAGAACATCGACGCCACCGCGAGGCAGCTGATGATCCTCCGCGACGGAGGCATGGTCAACGGATACCTGGGCGACTCGGCGGCCCTCGCCGACACGCTCGGGGCGGCGTTCACCGCGATCCTCGCGCCCGCGGCGGCCACCGGGTGATCATCCTGAGCCCGCGCAGCGACCTGCGGCCCCCCGACCGCGTTCGAGGCCGTGCGCACCAAGCCCCTCGCCGCAGCGCAACGCCGCGGCGAGGGGCCTCGGGCACCTCGGCGCGGTCAAGCACCGACGGTGCATGCCCCCGGCGCCTCCGGCCCGGTCGGTAGGCACGGGTCAGCCCGCCAGCTGCCGCTTCAGCCCCGAGGCGTCGTGCAGGGCCGTCATGTGCGCGAACCGCCCCTCGCGGATCTGGTAGATGGCGTACTCGACGATCTCGAACGAGGCACCGGTGGGAGCCACACCGAGCCACTCCTTCGCGGGGGTGCCCGTGTTGATCGCCCGGACGGCCGCCCGGTCACCGTCGACGAGGAACTCCTGGACCTCCCAGTGGAAGTCCGGCACCGCGTCGATGTCCGCCTTCTGGACCGCGACGACATCGTCCCGGGTGCCCGGTTCGCCGTTCAGGGTGACCTCGTCATGGATGAACCGGTCCATGCCGTCGAACCTGTGGGCGTTGAGCTCCTCGACGTAGCGGCGGTAGAACTCGTGGATGTCGAAGTCAGCCATGATGATCGCCTCTCTCCGCCCCGGACCGGGGCTGGTACTCGGGTCGTGATGATCGGGGACGCGCTCGTCGGTTGGCGGCCGTCGCCGCTGCGTTCCCGTGCCGGTGCTGACGCGCTTACCAGGGCAGTTCCCCGTTCTCGTCCTGGAAGGTTCCCGTGGGGCCGTCCGCGTCGAGGGTCGCGAGGCGCACGACGGTCGCGGCGCTCTCTTCGGGCGGCCGTCCGATTCCGAAGGCCGCGGTCATGTCCGTGGCGGTGGGGCCGGGCTCCAGCGCGTTGAACTTGATGTCCGGCTGGGACTTGGCGTACTGCACCGTCAGCATGGTGGCCGCCGCCTTCGACGCGGAGTACAGCGCGAACGACAGGTCGAACTCGGGCCGGTCGGGGTTGGTCACCGCCCAGAACGACCCGGCGCTGCTCGAAACGGTGACGACGGTGGGATTCGCGGACTTGCGCAGCAGGGGAAGCGCCGCCTCCGTGACCCGCACGATCCCCACCGCGTTGGTGTCGAAGGCTCGCAGGGCCGAGGGACCGTCGACCTCTCCGGCCGCCAGGATGCCCGCGTTGTTCACCAGGACGTCGAGCCGGCCCTCGGCCGCACCGATCGTCGCCAGCGCATTGTTCACCGACGCGTCGTCGGTCACGTCGAGCTGCACGGATCGCGCGCCGATCGCGGCCGCGGCTTTCTCCCCCCGTTCGGCGTCGCGCGCGCCGATGTAGACGGAGTGGCCCAACGCCTGCAGCTGTTTGGCCGTCTCGAAGCCGATGCCCTTGTTCGCTCCGGTGATGAGTGTGACTGTCACGGGGTCTCCTTACGAATACGTGGCCCGAGCGGACCGTCAGGAACGCTATGCGGGCCCGCTCTGCGGGGCCCAGAGCCCTGTCGAGCCGGGGGTGTGACAGGACCCCCGCTATTCGCTTCAGGGCGATCTAGGCTGGCGGCATGAGCGAGAAGACGAACGCCCTCGGTGCGTACCTGCGCGCTCGGCGCGAGCTGGTGACGCCTGAGCAGGCGGGCATCCCCAACATCGGGGTGCGGCGTGCTCCCGGGTTGCGGCGGGAGGAGGTCGCCATGCTCGCCGGCATCAGCGCGGACTACTACCTGCGGTTGGAGCGGGGCCGCGATCGCAACCCGTCCGTGCAGGTGCTGGAGGCGATCGCGCGGGTGCTCCAACTCGACGACGACCACTTCGCCCACCTGCTGGACCTGGTCTCCGCGGCGGCCCGGCAGCGCAGGCGCCGAGTGCGCAAGGAGACCGTGCCGCCCGGCGCGCTCAAGCTCCTGGACTCCCTCGTCCAGCCCGCCTTCATCGAAGGCCGGTACTTCGACATCCTGGCCTCGAACTCCCTCGCCAAAGCCCTTGATCCCCGACTCGTCGTGGGCGGCAACCAGTTGAGGGACATGTTCTTGGATCCGGGCCAGCAGAGGCTGTATCCGGAGTGGGAGAACGTCACGGAGTGCTTCATCGCGAACCTGCGGCAGTCCGTGGGCAACGACGTCGAGGACCCCCGCTTCGCCGATCTCGTCGGAGAGCTCTCACTGGCGAGCCCCCTGTTTCGCCGACTCTGGGCCCGCCATGAAGTACGCGGACAGCGCGGGACGCCGATCCGGCTGGACCACCCGCAGATCGGGGAACTCACGCTCAACCGGGAGCGGCTGAGCGTGGGAGGGGCCGAGAACCTGAAACTCGTCGTGTACCACCCGGACGCCGGATCCGACGACGCGGGCAAGCTGGCCCTTCTGGCCTCGGCCGATCTGCCCGCCCGGACACCGGACGGCGACGGTTCCGCACCGATACGTGAGGCCGACGGCGCCGCCAACGAGTGATCCCTGTTCGCGCGCCGGACGTGGCGCACGGCGCAAGACGGCGACCGGGTCTGGCGCGTGTGGGAAATCGGCGGGAATACTCACAGATTTCCGGGCTGAGAGCGGCCCGAAAGCGTCCGCGTCAGTGAAAGACTCCGGTTGACTCGCGCGGCGACGAAGGGAACGCATATGGGCGCCGGCCACCAGCCACGGCACACGGCCGACTACGACGCCGTCGTCGTGGGCGCCGGTTTCGCCGGCCTGTACCAGCTCTACCGCCTGCGGGAGCAGGGTCTGAGCGTACGGGTGTTCGAGGCCGGCGGCGGGGTGGGGGGAACCTGGTTCTGGAATCGCTATCCCGGTGCCCGTTGCGACGTGGAGAGCGTCGACTACCAGTACTCGTTCTCCGAGGAGCTGCGGAGCGAGTGGCGGTGGAGCGAACGCTATCCCCGCCAGGAGGAGCTGCTCCGCTACCTCGATCACGTGGCCGACCGGTTCGGCCTGCGCCCGCACATCCAGCTCGGCACGCGCGTCGAACGGGCCGTCTTCGACGAGGAGAGCGGCCATTGGACGGTCGGAACCGACCGGGGCGACCTCGTCCGGGCGCGCTACTGCGTTATGGCCACCGGGTGCCTCTCCGTCCCATGGATGCCCGACCTGCCCGGGTTGGAGGACTTCGCGGGAGAGTGGCATCACACCGGCGCATGGCCGGCCGAGAACGTCGACTTCACCGGTAAGCGCGTGGCGGTCGTGGGGACCGGATCCTCGGGCATCCAGGTCACCCCCGTCGTCGCCGAGCAGGCGGACGAACTGTTCGTCTTCCAGCGCACGGCGAGCTTCAGCGTCCCGGCGTTCAACCTCCCCGCGGGCGAGGAGGATGCGGCCGAGACCAGCGCGGAGTTCCACCGGCGCCGCGAGTTCGCCCGGCACTCCGTGTTCGGTTTGTCGGTGCCCGTCAACAAGCAGTCGGCGCTGGCGGTTTCGGCCGACGAGCGCCGGCGCGAGTACGAGGCCCGGTGGCGGATGGGCGGGCTGCCCATGTACGGCGCGTTCGCCGACCTCCTCATCGACCGGGCCGCCAACGACACCGCGGCCGAGTTCCTGCGCGGCAAGATCCGGGAGAAGGTCCAGGATCCGGACGTGGCCGAGCGCCTGCTTCCCAGGGGCTATCCCCTCGGCGGCAAGCGGATCTGTGTGGACACCGGGTACTTCGAGGCGTTCAACCGGTCCAACGTTCACCTCGTCGACATCAAGGACACCCCTATCGACGCCATCACGCCGCGCGGGCCGCTGGTCGACGGCGTCGAGTACCCGGTGGACGTCATCGTGTTCGCGACCGGCTTCGATGCGATGACCGGTGCCCTGTCGCAGATCGAGATCCGCGGACGCCACGGAGCCGCTCTCAGCGAGAAGTGGGCCGCCGGACCCGCGTCCTATCTCGGGCTGGCGGTGGCCGGCTTCCCCAACCTGTTCCTCGTCACCGGGCCCGGAAGCCCCGCGGTCTTCGGCAATGTGGTCGTGTCGATCGAACACGCCGTCGACTGGATCTCCGACGCCGTCGCCCACCTTCGCCGGCGGAACCTGGCACTGATGGAGGCGACGGCCGACGCCGAGGACGCCTGGGTCCGGCACGTCAACGAGGTCGCCGGCTTCACCCTGCTGGGCGACGTCGACTCCTGGTACACCGGCGCCAACGTACCCGGCAAGCCACGCGTGATCCTGGGCTATGCCGGCGGTGCCGGCGAGTACCGCCGGCGCTGCGACGAGACCGCCCGTCAGGGCTACACCGGTTTCGCGCTCAGCCCGGAGCCGCCGCGCCGTATCCCGGTCGGTGACGGCGCCCGACTCGAGATCAGCGAGACCGGGTCCGGCACACCACTCGTGCTGGTGTGCGGAACCGGACAGGATCACCGGATGTGGGCTCCACTGCTGCCCGCACTGGCTTCCCGGCACCGAGTGATCACCTACAACCACCGCGGCATCGGCGGCTCCGAGCGCGGCGAGCGGGCTGTCACCACGGCCGACCTTGCCGACGATCTCGCCGACCTGCTCGGCGGACTCGGCGCCGCCCCCGCGCACCTGCTGGGCTGGTCGCTGGGTAGCGCCGTCGCCCAGGAGCTCGCGCTGCGCCACCCCGATCTCGTCGCCTCGCTGGTGCTGTGCGGCACCTGGGGGCGTACGGACGCCTTTCAGCGGTCCCTCTTCACCGCGCTGGCCCATCCCTGGCGCACCGGACACCGGGACAGGGCGCTCACCGCGCTCGGCATCATCTACTCGCGGGAACTGCTGGACTCCGAGGCGTTCGGTCCGCTGACGGCACAGCTCGAACCGCTGCTGCCCAGTACGGAGGAGCAAGTCGCCACGGTCGCCGAACAATGGGACGCGGACCTCGCGCACGACAGCCTCGACCGCCTCGGCGGCATTACGGCGCCCGCGCTCGTCGTCGCCGGGGAGCAGGATCTCCTGACGCCCGCCTACCAGGGGCGCATCGTCGCGGAGACGATCCCCGCGGTCTCGTTCGAGCTGTTCACCGGCCCGGGGTCCAGCCACGCGCTGCTCATGGAACGCTCGGAAGAGTTCGCCGACCTGGTCCTCAAGTTCCTCACCGACCTCCCCCCGACCTGAGCGAGGCACGGACGAGAAGGCGTCGGCATGCCGACGTGCGGTTCCCCTGGCAGGCTTGTCCTCGTGCTCAACGCGTCGGTGCGGGCCGCAACAACGGGGGCGACGGTCGCGCGGTTATCGGGCCTCGGCCCGGTGGCCGAGGACGTTGAGGAACGGTGAGTACTTGCCTTGGCTCGACCAGACCTCGTCGACCACCCACCCCGCGTGGTTCACGACCCCGCGCAGTTCCGCTTCGCGCCAGTCGGTTCGGTGGTACCGCGATCCGGTGCGGCCGGCTTCACGCCCGTGCCCGTCGCCCTCGGTGACCGAGAGGAAGATCAGACCGGCCGGCCTGGTCACGCCGGCCAACCGGCCGAGGACTCTGGGGAGGTCGCCGCGGTCCACGTGCATCAGGCAGGCTTGGGCCCAGACCGCGTCGTAGCGGGCACCCGGGTTGCGCGGATCGTCGAGGCCATCGGTGAGCGGGTCCAGCAGGTCGGCCTCGAACCCCTGTCCTCGGAGGATCGCGACGAATCCGGGGGTGATGTCGGTGCGCCGCACGCTGAGGCCGTACTCCTCCAGCGCCCGGGCGTCGCGACCGCCGCCGCTGCCGATCTCAAGAACCCGGCCCGACCCTGCGAGCAGCCGGGCGAACCGCGCGCACGTGGTGCGGATAGCGTCGGGCAGTCGAGCCGTCTCGGTGGCGTATTCCACGGCCGCGGCGTCATAGGCCGCGATGGTCTCCTGCTTTCGGCTGTCCACGTGCACATCCTGCCAGTGCTCTACGACAGGACGGTTTTCATTGAACAACGATGCACCTGCCAGCGCACGCCGAGCCGAGGACAGAACCACATCCGGGGCCCTATGAGTTCGCTGAAGCATGGGTTGTCGTCGGTTCCGGCGAAGTGAAAGCCCGCGGGTACGGCCCCCGCAACGTCGGCATTCTCCGCCGCTTCGAGGCGTGTCCCCCGCGCGTGCGGATGGTCTTCGCGATCCCGCCAGCGGCCGCCGACCGTGACGGAGCTTGACGCGGAGACGCCGGTGTGCAGCCGGACCTGGGCGGGTTCGGGCAGGGAGGCGAATTAGGCGGCGTCGGCAGCGCGGCGGTGTGCGGCGTGTCGGGCACACTTCAATTATCGACCATGATCGATGGTTGCATTCATTGACTGGGGTCGATAGCGTATCGATCGATTCCAATCGATTAAAAGGTGAGAGATGGCTGATCGGCTTCCGGTCGCGGTGATCGGTGCGGGACCGGTGGGGCCGGCCGCGGCGGCTGAGGTGGAGCGGCGCGGCCTGCCCGCGGTGGTGCTGGAGAAGGGTGCCGAAGCGGGTGCGGCCATGCGCGAATGGGGGCATGTGCGCCTGTTCTCGTCGTGGCGGGGTCTGGTGTCGCCGGCCGCGGAGAAGCCGCTGGCCGTCGGCGGGTGGCTCGCCGAGGCGGCCGCCGGCGAAGGGGAGGGCGCGGGCGGCTGCTGCGGCAGTGCTCCGGATCCGGTGGAGCTCGCGCACCCCGCCCTGCCCGTCCTGAAGTGAGGCAGGGGGCGGATACCTCGCCGGTCGGGCCCGCGGAGACCCCGCCCGTCGGGCCCGCGGGGGCCGTCGCCCCGCGGGCCCGACGGGCGCTGATCGCGTTGTGCGTGACCGTGACCACGAGCTACGGGGTGCTGTTCTACGCCTTCCCCGTGCTGGCTCCGGCGATCAGCATGGATACCGGATGGCCGCTTGCGCACCTGACGGCGGCGTTCTCGGCGTCCCAAATCGTGGCTGGGCTGGGCGGCGCCCTCGTGGGCCGCTGGATGGAGCGCTCCGGCCCGCGGGCCGTCATGACGTGGGCGGCCGTCGTCGCCGTCCCCGCCCTTGCCGGCATCGCGTGGGCCCCGCGACTGTGGGGCTTCTTCGCCGCGTGGCTCGTTGCGGGGGCGGCGATGGCCGGGTTGTTCTATCCGCCCGCCTTCGCCGCCCTGACCCGCTGGTACGGGCCCCGGCGCACCAAGGCGCTGACTGTTCTGACGTTGGCGGCCGGGCTGGCCAGCACGATCTTCGCCCCGCTGGCTGTGGCGCTGGAGCAGGCGCTGGGTTGGCGCGGAGCCTACCTGGCGCTGGCTGCGGTGCTCGGGGGCGTGGTTGTCCCGCTGCACGCCTTCGCCCTCACCGCGCCCTGGCAGAGCACCGGTCCAGCGAGCCGCGCGCGGGCGCATGCGGACGCGGTCGGGCCGGTGGTCGCGGGGCGGGCGTTTCTCGCACTGACCGCTGCGCTGACACTGGGCGCTTTCGGGGTTTATGCGGTCGTTGTCAACCTGGTCCCGCTGCTCGACGCCCGGGGTTTCGACGCCACCACCGCGGCGTGGGCACTGGGGATCGGCGGGATCGGCCAGGTGCTGGGACGACTGGTCTACGCGCCGCTGGAGCGCCGGGCCGGACCGGTGGCCCGGGCGGTGCTCGTGCTCGCTGCATGCGCACTGACGACCGGTCTCCTCGCCGCCGTGAGTTCCCCGGTGGCGCTGCTGATGGCGATCGCGCTGCTGGCCGGCATGGCCCGCGGCATCTTCACCCTGCTGGAGGCCACTGCTGTGGCCGACCGGTGGGGGGTTGAGCGCCACGCCACGCTGAACGGTGTTTTGCACACCCCGCTGATGCTGGTCCTCGCCCTGTCGCCGTGGGCCGGTGCGGCGCTGGCCGGGCCGCTCGGCGGCTACCCTGCCGTGTTCGCCGCATTGGCGGCCATCGGTGCCCTCGGCGCGGTCGCGGCCGTGTTCACGCGGCCGAAACGAGGTGGGTAGTGCCTGCGCCGAGCCGCGGTGCCGCGACGTCAATGAGGCGGCGCAGGCGGTTGGGTCGGGCATTGCGCTCGGCCGGGCGGCGGCCCGCGTCCGCCTCAGCGACGCGAAGGGCAGCTGCCGGGCCCGGCGCCACCGCCCCAAGTCGTCCGTTCGACAAGGGTGCAGGTTGCCGGGCCCCAGGGGTCGTCGGCCGTCGGGCAGGACCGCCCGGAACGTGACGTGGCGGCCGCCCGACCGGTGCCGGTCGCCGTCCGGGCGGCGGCCGCTGCATGGTGGACGCCCGTTCAGAGCCCGGCGGCGGCCGGGGCCTTGCGCACATGGGCGGCCAGCGGAGCGACGACGTGCGCGGCGTCGCGGTGGACGCCGCGCAGCGTGTTGGAGGAGAACGAGCGCTGGAACTCCAAGCCCACGTAGGCCAGCCCGGGGTGGGTGGCCGAAACCCCGCCGGTGTGCAGGGGCGCGCCGTCGTCGCCGAGCGCGCCCAGTGGGCCCAGGTAGCCGAGGGCGGGCCGGTAGCCGGTGGCGAAGATGACGGCATCGACCGGTTCGGGGTGGCCGTCGGCCCAGACGACGGCCTCGCCGTCGAAGGCGGTGAACATCGGCCGCCAATCCAGCCGCCCGGAGATCAGGGCCTGCTCGTAGTCGCCGGTCTCCATGACGAGCGTGCCGCCGACGTAGTGGACCAGCCATTCGGGCGGGAGGCGGTCGAATCCGGTCTCCACCAGCCAGTCGTGCAGGTCGCGGCCCCCGCGGCGCTGCTGGAGGAAGCGGATGGGCAGGCGGGACGCCAGCGTGACCGACGCCGTCCCAGACAGCTCGTAGCCGATCTGGACCGCGGAGTTGCCGCCGCCGACCACGACGACGCGCATGCCGGAGAAGGGGGCGGGGGTGCGGTAGTCGGCGGCGTGTAGCAGTCGCCCGGTGAACCCGTCCTGACCGGGCAGCGCGGGCAGGCGGGGGTTGGCGAAGGAGCCGCTGGCCGCGACGAGGCCCGCCGCGCTCAGGGTGCGGCCGTCGGCGGTGCGCACGGCGAACCCGGCGCCGTCGGCCTCGACCGCCTCCACCGCGGTGCCGGTACGGATCTCCACGTCCAGCCCAGCGGCGTAGCGCTCCAGGTAGGCGGTGACCTCGTCGCGGTGCGGGTAGCGGTCGGGGTCGCCGGGGAAGGGCGCACCGGGCATCGCGCTGTGGCGGGCGGGGGAGAAGAGGGTGAGGCTGTCGTAGTAGTGCGGCCAGGAGCCGGCGGCGCGGTCGCCGGCTTCGAGGACGAGGGGGCGCAGGCCCGCGGTGCGCACGGCGTGGGCGGCGGCCAGTCCGGACTGGCCGCCGCCCACGATGACCACGGTGTCGTCAGGGGTACTCATGACCTGATCATATCGTAAAATCGTGAAATTACGATATGACGATGTGGGAGTATGGGGCCCATGAGCGAGTCGGCGGGCGTGCGGGAGTGCGAGGGCCTCGGAGTCGAGGGATGCGGGGCGGCGACCCCCTCCGGCCTGGGCGAAGCCACACACGACTTCCTGAAGGCGCTGGCCAGCCCGACCCGCCAGCGCATCATGCTGCTGTTCGCCGAGGGAGCCGAGCTGTCTGTCGGCGAGGTGGCCGAGCGCGTCGGCATCGGCCAGTCCACGGCCTCCCAGCAGCTGGCCCTGCTGCGCCGGGGCGGCATCCTCGCCTCCCGCCGCGAGGGCAAGATCGTGCTCTACCGCACCGACCGCGACCGCAGCCTGGCGGCGCTGGACGACCTCCGGGCCTACCTGCGCTACTGCTGCTGACGACGTGGGGCGGTCACCGGCGCCGCGGTGCCGGAGCCCGCCCGCTGTATGTGCGGCACCGCGCGGGCGGGGTCAGGCGCGGCGCTGCCGGAGCAGGGCGAGGACCACGACCAGCCCGGCGGCGGCCAGAACGGCGGCGACACCGCCGTAGCCCGCCGTCTCGGCGATCGGGCCGCCGAGCAGGGGCGCGAGCAGATAGCCCGTGATCCCCAGCTGCGACCACAGCACCATCGCCGTGACGATGCGCCGGGCGGGCACCGCTTCGAGGAGTACGCCGATCGACCCCGTGTTGGCCATGCCGATGCCGACACCGCCTACCGCCAGCGCCGCCATCCAGACCGGCACGGACGCGACGGTCCCCGCTCCGCCGAGACCCGCAACAACCAGAACCGTCGCGACCAGCAGCGCAACGCGAGGGCGCATCCGTGCGGCAAGTGCGGCGGCCGCGGCCACCACCACTGACGTCGCGGCGTAGAACACCCCGATCTGCCACTGGCTCAGCTGTGAGCCGAAGTGCAGCGGAAGTACCCCTTCCAGCATGCCCAGCGCCATCACCGCGAACGCGATGCCGGCGCACGCCGCCCAGAACCCGGGCGAGCCGATCGCCTTGCGGTCGCCGGTGAACCCCTGACCGCGGGCGGGCAGCCGGCGCCGCAGCAGTACCACCGCGACGGCCATGAGCAGCGCGGCGAGCAGGTAGGCGGCGAAGGGGCCGCGGACTCCCGGGACCGACCCCAGCAGCGGTCCCAGCAGCCCGCCCGCGGAGTAGGCGGCGAAGATCCGGCTCATGCACACATAACTCTGAGTCGGCCAGTAGGACAGGGTTGCGAAGGTGACGCCGAGCCACAGGCATCCCGACCCCACTCCCATCACCAGGCGGGCGGCGGCCAGAAGCGGTGCCTCGGAGGCGGTGAGGAAGCCGCCGCAGCCGGCGCAGATCAGGACGAGACCAGCCAGCACGACCCGCAGGGGGACGCTACGCCGCATCGCGGCGCCGCCCAGAGCGAATCCCGCGACCATGCCCAGAGGGAAGGCCGCCACAATCAGGCCCATGACCGCGGGCCCGGCGCCGGTGCGCTGCGCCAGCGCCGGCAGCACCGGGGCGATCACGCTGTAGCCGGCCGCGTCCAGGACTCCCAGTGCGATGAGGATCCCATAGGCGGCGCCCGAGCCCCGCCCCGTGAGGTCCCCGGCTCCGCCGGGGACGCCGGCTGTGGCAGGGGCGCTCACCGGGGTCGGCCCCAGCGTCCGGTGCCCGACCGCCCGCCCGCCTGTACCGGGGCGGGACGGCCCATCACCACGTCGGCGGCCGAGGGGAAGGCCTCCACACACTCCTCGTTGAGGCGGTAGCGGCTGTAGGCGCCCTCATGGTCCACGAGCACGAAACCGGCCTCGGCCAAGGCCTTGAGATGGTGCGACACCGTCGACTGGCCCACGTCCACCGCCGCAACGAGCTCGCCGACACTCAGCGTTGCGCCCCGGCGGGCGAGCAGCGTGACGATCTGGATCCGCGTGGCGTCGGCCAGCGCCTTGAACCAGTCGGCGTAGCGCTCGGCTTCACGTCGATCCACCACATCATCACTCATCGGTAATCGACGATAATCGATAACCTTCCGGGGTTCAACCCCTCGGCCGGAGAGGCGCTCACAGCGCCCCTGGATGAACCGGTCAGAGCCCGAGAGGACCAGGACACCACCCATGGCCGCGAGGCGGCGCGGCCCAAGGAGTCGCCCGACGAGTGCGACCGCAAGGCCGGCCCAGCATCGCGCCGCGCTGGAGGCCGGCGCCGATCCGGTCTTGCTGACCGAGTGAACGGAGGTGAGTAGTGCTCGACCATCCGTGGCGTTGGCTGGGGTGGGCGCTGATACCTCTCCCGCAACGCCGATTCCCGTTCAACGTTGACGCGGCAATCGCTGCACCTTCTTGGTGAGGGGGTGGTCGGGGCCCAGGACGCGCACGGCGTCGTCGCGGAGGTCGCGCAGCCGGTTCCGGGCGTTGTCGAGTTCGCCCAGAGCCGCGTAGCAGCGGGCGAGTTCGAGACGGACCTCAAGGGCGTCCTGTGTCTCCTCCTCGCCGAGCGCGCGGTAGTTGTCCAGCAGGTCGAGCAGCACCTCGACGGCCTCGGCGCAGCGGTCCAGGTCGACCAGGCACGCGGCCAGAGCGTGCCGGCAGTCGATGACGTCGGTCGCCCCCTCTCCGTGATGCTCGATGAGCAGTGGGAGCAGCCGCCGGTACTCCCGTTCGGCCTGGTCGACGCGGCGGGCGGAGATCCAGGCGTCGGCCCGCATATGCGTGAACCGCAGACAGACGTCGTCGGGCAACTCCTCCGGATTGGCGAGCGCGTCGGAGAGGACGTCGCCGGCCTGGACGAAACGCTGGTTCTCCACGAGGCGAGCAACCTCGTCGTACACCCGATCCGGGTCGATCGGCCCGGTCGGGTTCGGCGCGGGGAAGGGGGACGTGGCCGCCCGCGCGGGGTCGCTGCCGGTCCTGGAACGGGAGGCGAACGGGTACCGGAACGGGTGGCTCGGGTCGTGCTCCCCGCCCGTGTCGGGGGTTCCCACGGGTCGCGGGGCCGGCAGAAGGGGCGCCAGTCGGGTGAGAACCTCGTCGGCATCGGCCGGACGGTCGGCCGGCTCCTTGCTGAGGAGGTCGGCCACGAGTGCGGCGAGCGGCGCGGGCACGTCGTCGCGGAGCTCGCCCAGCGGGGGCGGTGGGGTGTGCACCTGGTCGTAGATCACCGCCTCGGTGCGCGCGCCGGTGAACGGGGGACGTCCGGTGAGCACCTCGAACAGCAGGCAGCCCAGCGCGTAGAGGTCGGTGCGCGCGGTGGCGTCCCCGCCGATACACAACTCGGGAGCTATGTACGGTGCGCTGCCGAGGGCCTCGTGGCTTCGGGTGAGCCGGGAGATGCTCGGATCAAGCAGGATCGCGATACCGAAGTCGAGGAGCTTCACCGTGCCGTCCGGGCCCACCATGACGTTGGGGGGCTTGATGTCGCGGTGCACCAGGAACCCGGCGTGAGCTGCGGCGAGGACGGAAGCGAGCTGCGCCCCGACGGCGGCCGCGCCCTCCACGGGCAGCGAGCCCCGCTGCGCGAGGAAATCACCGAGGTTCTGCCCCTCCACGAGCTGCATGACGAGGTACAGCTCCCCGTTCTCGGTTCCGGCGTCGTAAACGGCCGGAACGCCCGGGTGCTCGACGCGGGCGGTCATCCGGGTCTCCCGCAGGAAGCGTTCGACCAGCACGTCGGCCTGCGTGCCGGAGGCGCTCAGGTGATTCCTGCTCACGAGTTTCACGGCGATCCGCCGGTCGAGCCGGCGGTCGTAGCCGCGGAGGACCACGCCCATGCCGCCCTGGCCTAGGGGGGCGGTCAGTTCGTAGCGGTCGGCGATGACGCGTTGCTGGAACATCGAAGGGCCGTGTTTCCGTGGAGCAGGGGGTGGTCAGGCGGCGTCGCGGCGCAGCCGCCGGTAGGCGCGCCCGCGGGCTTTGCGCACGAACTCCTCCCGGAATTCGTCGTTGTCACTGAACATCCGGAGGAAATCCGTTCTGCTCTGGGCGATCTCGTACACCTTGTCCTCGAAGGCGGTGTCGAAGACCAGGCCGAAGTCCTCCTCGCCGTTGGCGTCGGCGGCGTTGGCCATCTCGGGTTCGCCGACGAGCGCGTCGAGGGGGTCGCCCATGTCGCCGGGGTGCGCGTGCCCGCCGTACTTCTTGTTGAGTTCGTCGATGAGCTCCTGCAGGGAACCCGTTTCCGGTTCCCTCGCGGCGCCGCTCCCGCCGTCGGAGAACCCGGGCAGCACCTGTGCGCCCTCGGAGGCCAGGCGTTCGTCGTGCACACCGGTCCGCTTGAGCCGGAACTGCTCGACGGCGGTCCCGGAGAGGTCGATGTCGGATTCCTCCTTGCGGTTGGGCAGCCGGTTCAGCAGCAGCTTGCCGTACTGGAAGAGCCGCTCCAGCCCGCTGTCGGTGAACGGCACGATCTGGGCGAGGAAGGCGTACATCCGGACGAAGTCCCGCAGAGCGGTGCGGAAGGACTCCGCAGCATCGGGGTCCTCTTCCTGCAGTCGGACGAACCGCTTCGCGGCGGGTTCGGTGTGCCGGTTCATCTCCGCGTGCAGGCGCTGCCGTTCGCGGCCTTCGGCGGGGGAGCGGTCGGCGGCCGCGAACGCTTCGGCGAAGTCGGCGAGTTCGTGCTCGACCAGCAGTTGGTGCTCCATGACCTCGCGCTCGGCCGAGTAGAGCAGGTTCGGGTCGGTGGGGGTGGTCAGGGTGGTCTCGTAGTACCGCTGGAAGGATTCGCGGATGTCCTCGGCGTCGTTGGCGAAGTCGAGGACGAATAGGTCGTCCTGGCTCTTGGCGGGGTGGGTGCGGTTCAGCCGCGACAGGGTTTGTACCGCCTGCACGCCGGTGAGTTTGCGGTCCACGAACATCGTGGTGAGGAGCGGCTGGTCGAAGCCGGTCTGGTACTTGTCGGCCACGATCAGGATGCGGTACTCGGGTTTGCCGTTCGCCGGGGCGTCGGGGTCGTCGGCGCGCGTGTAGCCGAACCGTTCGGGGAGTTCCTTCTCGCCGAACCCGTTGAGGGTGGTTTCGGTGACCTTGTCGTCGGAGTTGCCGTCGACCTCCAGTTCGCCGGAGATCGCGACGAGCGCCTTGCAGTCGCCGTATCCCAGTGTCGCCGCGTACTCGGTGATGGCCCGGTAGAGCTTCACGGCGTGGTTGCGCGACCCGGTGACGACCATCGCCTTGGCGCGGCCGCCCATGCGGTGCCGGGTGTCCCGGTGGACGTGCTCCACGATCACTTCGGCGCGCTGCTGCATGCTTTCCGGGCTCAGCATCGCGAACCGCACCAGCGCCGAGCGGGCTTTCTTGGTGTCGACTTCGTGGTCGTCCGTGTCGGGCCCGGCAAGTCGGAAGTAGTTGGCGTAGGTGATGTAGTTGCCGAGCACGTCGAGGATGAAGCCTTCCTCGATGGCCTGGCGCATCGAGTAGGTGTGGAACGCCTCGGGGTTGCCGGTGACCGGGTCGGGGGTGCCGAACAGTTCGAGGGTCTTGGGTTTCGGGGTGGCGGTGAACGCGAAGAACGACAGTTCCGGATGGCGGCCCCGCGCCAGCGCCGATGCGGTCAGGGGGTCGCCGTCGGCGTCGACGTCGTCGCTGCCGAGTTTGCGCAGGGCCCGCTTCATGGCCGAGGCGGAGTCGCCCGACTGGGAGGAGTGGGCTTCGTCGGCGACGATCGCGTACCGGTTCCCGCGCAGCGCGGTGACCTGTTCCAGCACGTAGGGGAAGGTCTGCAGGGTCACGATGATGATCTTCGTGGTGGCGTCGGCGAGCGCCGCCGCGAGCTGGCCCGACTTGCTGCCGTCGGTGGTGGTGATGCGCTTGACCACGCCGGGGGTGTGGTCGAACTGGTAGATGGTGTCGCCGAGTTGCTTGTCCAGTACGGAGCGGTCGGTGACCACAATGGTCTTGTCGAACACCAGTTGGTCGGCGCCCAGCCCGGTTCCGGGGGCCAGGCCGGCGGGGTCGGGCACCGTGTGCAGGGTGGACAGCCGGTGCGCCAGCCAGGCGATGGTGTTGGACTTGCCGGAGCCGGCGGAGTGCTGGACGAGGTAGTTGTGGCCGCTGCCGTGCCGGGCGACGTGGTCGGTGATGCGGTCCACGGCGTGCCACTGGTGGTAGCGCGGGAAGATGAGCCGCCGTTCGTGCGGAGGCGTCCTCGCGCCCTTCTCCGGCAGCTCCAGATGCAGGAACCGGCGCAGCAGGTCGAGCCAGGTGTCGCGTTGCCAAATCTGTTCCCACAGGTAGCCGGTGGCGTACCCGGAGGATCCGGCGGGCGGGTTGCCTTTGCCGCCGGAGACACCGGGGCCTCGCGAGCCGGTGTTGAACGGGAGGAAGACGGTGGCGTTCCCGGCGAGCCGCGTGGTGAGGTGCACCTCGTCGGTGTCGACCGCGAAGTGCACCAGAGCGCGCTTGCGCAGCAGCGGCTCGCGCCGGTCGCGGTCGGTGCGGTACTGCCGTTTGGCGTGTTCCGCGGTCTGCCCGGTGAGGGGGTTCTTCAGTTCGGCGGTGGCGACCGGCAGCCCGTTGCAGAACAGCGCCAGGTCGAGGGATTTCTCCGGGTCTTTCGCGGAGTAGCGCAGTTGCCGGGTGACGGTGAGGATGTTGGCGTCGTATTCGGCGTTGGCATCGGCGGCGCCCGCACCCGCGGGTTTGAAGAACGCGAGCCGTATCTGCACTCCGCGGTCTTTGACGGGGTGCCGCAGCACGTCGAGGACTCCCCGCCGGTCGATCTCGCGGGCGATGTGTTCGGCGAAGCGCCGCTGGAATTCCCCGGTGTCGTCGCCGTAGAGCTCGGTGAGCCGATTGCACTCGTCGGGCTGGGTGCGGCCGAGGAACTGGAACAGCCGCCCGGTGTCGAGCGCGAGCCGCTGGTCGTAGTCCTGCTGGAGTCCTGCCACCCATCCACCGGTCCCGGTGAGCGAGTCGACGATGACCGTCTCGAACGCCGCTTCGTGGTGCGGGGGTGTTGGCGAGGGCATACGGGGAGGCTCCTTGGGCGCGCGAGGCTCGTTGTGGGTCCACCGTGACGCCCCAGTATGGCCGAGAGCAACGGTCACGGCGGCGAAACGGGTTGAATCGGTCATGCATCCGCCTGGCCGGATCCCGCCATTCGTAGGGTGTCGGGTGTCCAACGCGCCGAGGCGGGAATGGTTCCTCTCCCGCCCCCTGCACATGGGAGGATCCCAGTGGAACGCCTGTGGGACGTTGACCTCTCCGCTCGGTTCAAGCGGCGTATGGGCAAGACCGCAGCCGAACTCGACAAGAGCCGGGTCAACGACGACTGCCCGGAGATCTGGGAACTCGACAACGGAGATGTCGCGATCGTGGGGCGCGATGTCACGGAGCGATTCGGCGACCGCCTGCCGACCGGGCTGAGCGTAGGCACCGACGAGCGGCTGGTGGTCATCCCCGGTGAGATGCTGCGCGCCGCCAAGGAGGACATCGCCGATGTTTGACGACATCCGTGCCGCTGAGGGCACCTTTCTGGACCGCCGCGCCTACCGTGCGGACGCCGCCGACCTGCGCGCGGACCCGGCCATGACCGGCGAGGTGTGGAAACTGGAACGGTCGCAGTTCTTCTACGAGACCGGGGACCCCGCCTGGGACGCGTTCTGCTCCGGCGACTGGGACCGCGTCCTGGAGATCTTCGAGAGCGAGCGCGCCGCCATTCGGGGCGAGGCCGAGCAGTACGCGCGCCTGGGTCTCAGGCTGCGGCGTCTGCGCATCGTCGAGCTCCCGCCCACCCCTTACCTTCGGTGGGAGATGTACAGTCATCGGATATTCGTCGAGAGCGGTTTCGAGATCGGAGTACTCGACGCCGGCCGGGTCCGCTTGTTCGAGCGGGAACGGCCCCTACCGGAACTCATGGTGTACGGCGGGGAAGTTGTCTACCAGGTCCACTACGACGAGCGTTGGGCCCCGGCCGGGGCGAAGCGGGTCGACGATCCTGCGCTGGCGCGTGACGCCGCCAACACTGTTTCCGCGCTGTACCGGCAGGCCGAACCGTTCATGGAGTTCTTCGGGCGAGAGATCGCTCCCCGGACTCCGGAGCCCGTCACGGCCTGAGCCGAGGCGGTGGACGGTGGTGCCGTCCTCGGCATCGGAGCGCGGAAACACCCGGCCGCTGACTGTTGCCACGGTTCTGCTGCTCGTCGTGGTGGCGCTCGTGCTCGTCGGCTTTTCGCCGCTGGGGCTGCGGGCCTTCGGCGGGGCCGACGGGGAGTGGGAGCGGTTGAGTCTCATCGGGCAGACCTACGGCGCGGTGTCCGCGTTGATCTCGGTCCTGGCGCTGGTCGGTGTGGCGGTGACGTTGGTCTTCCAGGCGCGGGAGACGCGCCACTCGGTCGAGGAGAGCCGCCGCCAGGCGATGGGCGAGCTGCTCCAGATGGCCATGGACGATCCCGATCTTGACGAGTGCTGGGGGCCGGTGCCCGCTGACGAGGATCCCAAGGCCCGCAAGCAGCAGCTCTACACGAACATGATCGTGACGCAGTGGGGGACGGCGTTCCGGGCGGGCGCGATGCCGGAGAGGCGGCTGCGGGCGAACGCCGCCGAGATGTTCCGCGGGCCGGTGGGGCGCGCCTACTGGGCTGCCGCTCGCGAGTCCCGGTTGAGGACGACCGGCCGCCGGCTGGATCGGCGGTTCAACGAGATCCTCGACGAGGAGTATCAGAAGGCGGGCCCTGCCGAGCCCGCGCAGCTCGGCGACGACCGCGAGGGCGGCGTGCCCCCGGAGGGAGCGGAACGCACCCGCAGCGGCGCGGGGCGCCTGCTGCTGGCTTTCGCAAGCGGTGCGGCGGTCGCCGGTGCCGCCGCCGGGATCGTCCGGCACCTGCGCCGGAACGCTGCTCGCTCGCAAGGAGCAGCAGGAACTACTCAAGTGCCGGCTGGTCCCGAAGGCCCGCCTTCAGGGCCTCGTCGCGGACGCTTTTCAGCGTGGCCTTACCGCCGGCCTTCTTGGCGTGCCAGAAGGTCCAACCGTTGGCGGACTGCCGGTTCAGGACGAACATGGCCGCCGACGACACGGACGTGAAGATCTCCCCGGAGTCGACCTTCACATGGCCGTCGCCGAGGACGGTGGCGGTGTAGCGCTCACCGGCGCGGGTGCCGAAGATCTCCTGCCCGGCAGCCAGGTAGCCGTTCCGGACGAGTTGGGCCACGGTGACGTCGTAGCGTGCCCGCCCTCGCCGGGCGGCACGCCGCTCGGGCGTCACGTGCTTGGGGACCGTGAATCCGTAGTTCTCCGGTGCCCACACCAGTTCGCACAGCCGCTGGTACAGCTTCTGGCGCTCGTCGATGGCTTTCGCGGTGAACTCGGAGTCGTTCTTGTAGCTCTGGAACAGTCTCGCCAGCCCGTACTCCCTGTTGGTGCGGAGCTTGCGGAACCCGGGGTTCCTGGCGCGGTGGAACTCCGGGTGGAGCGAGGCGGCGAGCACGTTCTGCTGGCGGTAGGACTCGACCTTCTCGCTGAGGGGAGCGTCCCGGTAGCTCGCGTTTTCGCTCTTGTCCAGGAGCAGCAGGGCGCCGAGCCGATCGCGCAGGGCGTTGAACTTGGCGAGTGTGGGTGCATCGGACTGGTAGCGCTCGGGCTTGTCGGCCCAGATGTGCTCGATCTCGTACGGACGCTGTCGGCGCAGGTAGTCGGCGATGGGGTCGGGCTTGCCGCATTCCTTCTCCACCCAGGCGGTGACCCGGGCGAGCAGGTAGCGCACCTGCTTCCTGTTGTCGTGCCGCAGGCCGAACTTGGTCGCGGCGATCCCGGTGAAGTCGTCGTCCAGTCCGGCGATCTCCTGGCTGAGCAGGTTCCTGACGTCGTCACCGGTTCGGCAGTCGCGGAGCCGCGGCACCAGATGGGCCACCTCGTCGTCCAGGGCCTCGGGTTGGCGCGCCCTGTCGTTCACGAAGCGGCGAACGTAGAGGAGGTCGAGGTATCCGGCGATCGGGACCGTCTTCCTCCAGAACTCGTCGAGGTCGTCGGTGGGGGAAACGGCGGCGAGGATCGCGGTGTACTGCCAGTCGAGTCCGTTCACCGCGTTGTAGAAGACGGCTTCGCGGCCCTCGTAGGGCTCTTTCGCGGCGCGCAGCAGGGAGGCGTACCGGTCGGCGAGGCCGCAGACTTCATCGGTGACGAAGCGGTCGTAGGAGTCCTTGCCGTGCAGGCTGAGCCGGCCGTGGTTCTCGCGGACCCATTCGTGCGCCGCCGTGCCGATCCTGTCGGTGTCGCTGTCCGGTCCGGTTTCGGAGAGATCGGCGAACTTGGCGGTCAGCATGGCGGTGATGAAGTCGCTGGGAGTGTGGGGCTCGTTGGCGATGATCTGGGCGAGCATCTCCCGCCACTTCACGTCGAGTCGGTGACGGTCGTGGCCGTGGGAGAGCAGGAAGCCCTTCAGTAGTTCGATGGGGTCGAGCTTGACGCCCCGGTCGTTCATCGTCTTGAAGATCTCCCAGCCCTGTTCGCGGCTGTCGGCTTTGATACCGACGAGGCACACGCGGTCGCGGAGCCAGTCCAGGAAGGGGAGGAGGCTTTCGCCGCGGAGCTCGGGCGGGAAGGTCTCGTCGAGGTCGCGGGCGCGTTCGTGGAGGTTGCGCAACGACTGTGTGGAGTTCTTCGGGAGGGTGTAGGGGCCTCCCTTGTAGATGGAGTCGAGTAGTGCGCTCCGCTCGTCGATGGCGATGGTGTAGGTGCGCCGGCCGTGTTTGGAGACCCTGATGAGTTTGTCGAGTTCGCTCAGGTCGTCGTCGGCGTCGATCTGCTGCTCGACGAGCAGTCGGCGGAGGTGCATCAGCAGCAGGTGGAGCGTGGTGATGCGCTGCTGGCCGTCGACGAGGTAGGTGGTCTCACCTTCTTCGAAGTACACGAACGGCCCGAGGAAGTAGGGGGCGTACTCGGACGTCTGCGACCTGCTGTGCTCGGGGTGCCACGAGGCGGCGAACCGCTGGTACAGGTCCTCGACGAGGGAGCCGACGTGCTTGCGGGTCCAGACGTATTCACGCTGGTAGTAGTCCAAGCCGAACCGCTGGCCGGAGAAGAGTTGCTCGATGGTGAAGCCGTGACCGCTGATGGGGGATTCGGCCATGCGGGGCGACGCTCCTCGTTGATCGACGCAGCACGGGGGACGCTGATCGTCGTACCCCTTCGATGGAAGGAGCGAATCCCGGTGGATGACCCGATCCGGCCACTGCGACTCCCGAGTTACCGGTATGCCGCCGCCGGAGCCCGACCCTCGGGGAAGAGTCGGAGAGTTCTACAAGCGGGCGGCCTTCACAGCGGTGAGGAACGCCGACCACTCGGCCCTGGGGAAGGACAGGTGCCCCGCCTGGGGGTGCCTGGAGTCCCGCACGGCGACCGAGGAGGGGAGCTGGGCGTACTCGACGCAGTTGGCGTTAGTTCCACTGTAGGAGCTTTTACGCCAGGTTCTCGCTGAGAGACGAGTACTCATGCGATGCCTTCATTCGTGATCGAGTTCTCTTGCGATGGCCGCAACAGTATCCACGGACTCTTGCTGTGTCAGTGCGACTGACTTCAGCCTATCGGCCTCGGTCCGGAAGAAGTCGACTTGTTCCGGCTTCTCCAGGAAAAGCCCGGAGATCTTGTGGTCCAGGTAGGCCACAGGGCAGTCCTTGGCGAAGTCGAACAGGGCGAAAGCGCCGTCCAGACCGGTGTGCGCGCCCACGGAGTAGCGCAACACCCACAGGTTCACATTGGGACGCTCGGTGGCCTCGATGAGGTGCCGGAGCTGGCGTGCCATGATCTTCGGGCTACCGACGTTCCGCTGAAGTGCACACTCGTCCAAGATCACCTCAAAGGCCGGTGGCTTCTCCCGGCTGAGGATCGCCTGGCGGCTCATTCGGGCGGCCACCCGGACTTCGGCATCGTCCTCCGAAATACCGCCCGCCTTCATGAGTGCCCGCGTGTAGTCCGGCGTTTGCAGTAATCCGGGCATGAGCAACGGCTCGAAGTTGAAGATGCTGGTCGCGGCGGGCTCGATCTGGATGAGGGTCCTCGACTCTTGGGACAGTGGGCCCTGGACTTCCCACAGATTCGGCTCATCGGCCCGCTCGGTCTTGGCCAGCAGACGATCGCGCTCGTCTCCGGTGACGCCGTAGATGACCAGGAGCGAGGCCACGTCTTCGGTCGTGATGCCCTGCTTCCCGGTCTCGATCCGGGAGAGCCGGGAGGGTTGCCAGCCAAGTTGTGTTGCGACGTGTCGGAGGCTGAATCCCCGCATGTTGCGCAACGCTCTCAGATCAGCCCCCAAGCCGCGACCGGCGATGGTGCTCTGGCGTGCCTGGGACATGCGTTCCTCCGTGGCCGTTTCGCGGGCGTAGCGGGATGACTGGGAGCGCGGACTTCCCAAATGTGGACATGTCTCTCGGGTTTCGAGTTTTTCTGGGAAAGCTTGTCACGTTGCTTTGGTGTTGAGCTACTGTTGCGAACATAATAGCAACACTTCAACCTTGGGAGGAGTCAGCATGCCCATGCCCTCGCCCGAACCGTCCATAGGATCTGTCCGCCGCTCCCTGCTCTCCCGCTTGCAGGAGGAGATCCACGGGTTCAGTCGGCCCGCTCTGATCGCCTTGGTGGGTTCCAACCATCCGGTGCTCTACACCACCGGACCTGACGGTCGCCGGGTCGCCGTCGTGGCCATGTGGCTGGGGGACTCCTGGTGGTTCGTCTGGGGCCGGAACGGTCAGGATTCGGCGGACTCTCCGCGTGATGTGGCCGCGGTCCTCGCTGGGCTTCCCCCGGCGGACCCGGGCGGCGCGGGAAAAGTCCGTGCCCTGTTCAGCCGCCGCCCTCGCGCACGCGGTAAGCAGGTCGCGCAGACCGCTTCGGGCGCGCTTGCGGAGGTGGCGTGATGGAAGACGTACTCTCCCCGTTCACGCTCAGCGCCTACCGGTGCTTTCCCGGTGTGGCGGAGCAGTGCCGCGAGGCCCGCCTCTGGGTGCGGACGCTGGTGCGCGACTTCCACGACGTGGCCGACGCCGTAGAAGTGGTGGCCAGCGAGTTCTTCAGCAACGCCCTGCGCCACACCGCCTCGGGCCGCCCCGGCGGCGAGGTGGACGTGGGGCTCGTCGGTCTGGCGGCGGGTGTCCTCCATCTGGAGGTGATCGACCATGGGCAGGCCACCACCCGCGCCGAGCGCCGATCCTTCGACCCAATGCGCCCCGGCGGCTGCGGCCTGGTTCTCGCCGCCGTTCTCTCCCACGGCTGGGGTCGCGTGCCGGCCGAAGCCGACCCGTGCTGCGGCGTCCACACCCCTACCCCCGACGACTACACCGGCCCGATGGTCACCTGGGCCCACTTCCACACCAGGATCCGACGCTGACCCTTATCCCAGTCTCCGGCACGGCGGCCGTCGATCCACGCCCCGACGTCACCCCGCGGCCGCCCGCCCCGCTGTCGTCACATCGATCTGCCCAGTCACAGCCGCAGTGATGAGCGCTTGGCGCCGTTCAGCGAGGAGGATGTTCGCACGTTCCATGCTCGCAAGAATTTGCTCCATCGCTGATACTTCTTTATCAACCTGTTTGGTAACTTCTCGTTGTTGCGCAAGAGGAAAAACAGGAACCGGCATTTGCTTCATTGCTGATACGTTGAAGTGCGATTGAATGCTTCCAACAGAATATTGTTCAACTCGTCGTTTTGCCCAGTCAGAATTTAAGATATACTCAAGATACTTAGAGTTCATGTCAGGTGATGGTCGAACCAGGACAAGGTCGATGCAGTTTGCGCCGTCAAGTTCAGGCGGAATGACGGCAGCCGCTCCGGCTTGACCTGTCCTGACGACGACTAAGTCGCCTTGACGGAGCGTGGACTTGCGGTGTGCAGCGTGGCCTTCTCGGCTGATATGGACAAGATTGCTATTTGAGATCTTTCCTGATGTGACGTTCATTCCCCGGAGTGCAGGGATGCCGGCGCTATCGACGTACCATGCGGCGGGGGTGACAACTATCCCGACCGTGATTAATTGCGTCCCATATTTCAGCGGCTTTGTCACAATGTTGGTGGCGTCGAGGCCAAGCAGCTTCTCGATGACACGCTCTCTTCGCAAGGTCAAAAGGTCGCGCATGCGCTCCCTGGTTTTTCTGATGCCATCGATTCTTGCTGTTTCGGAATCGAGGAAATCGGCGATGCATCGCTGTTCATCGAGGCTGATCTGGGGGAACGAGAGCGATCCGATGTCTTCTGAGGAGACGGATTTATATGTGGTTCCCGTGGCGACCGATTGAAGCCGATCCACCTGACTGTGAAGCCACCACCACAGGAATCTGGGGTTGCAATTTATGGCTCTGATTGCGACAAGTCCACGACCGATTCCATAATTTCGATCAGCGATATTTAACGCGCCTACCGGGGCGCGGACGGAGATGAGTATATCGCCGGATTTGCAAGTTTTGTTTGGTGTTTCACACTCAAACTTGGCGGCAGGGTGCACGTGCGTGAACTCTGCGTTTCCTTGAAGAAATGGAGTCCGATTATTGAGGGGGAATACATTGGCTGACGGCGGGGACTGTCCGGCATTAATCCATGTAACATATTTAAGAGGCCGTGCGCTCACTCCGTCACCTCCCCCAACAGCCGCTGGATCTCGCCCTCAAGCTCCTGGAGCTCCGCGTCGATCTCCTCCAGTGGCCTCGGCGGGGTGTACTCATAGAAGTACCTGGTGAACGGGATCTCGTACCCCACCTTGGTTTTACTCTCGTCGATCCAAGCGTCCGGGACATGCGGCAGAACCTCACGCTCCAGGTAGGCATGGATATCCTCGTCCAGCGGGACGTTCTCGTTGTCGCGCAGGTCCGGGTCCGGAAGAACATCGCCCTTCTTGTCCTTCTGCAGCTCGCCCTCCGGATCGCTGACGCTGACCGCGTTCCACACCTGCTTGGTGACAGCGGCCGGGATACCGGTCAGGCCCGCGTCGGCGTAGGCGGCCTTCATTGTGGCGTCGAAATCGGCCCTGCTGTAGACCGGCTCCCGGCCCGCCAGAGGACGCAGCGCGGCGAGAAGCTTGTCTCGCAGGTCGGTGTCCTTGGCGAGGGTCTTGTTGGCCTCCAGCTCGGCCAGCGCCTCCTCGGTCACCTCGAAACGCAGCCGCAGCGGGCGCTCGACCGTGATCCGCCGGTACCCGAAATCCCTCGGCCGGAACACCTTCACCCGCGGGTCCGACTCCGCCTCGGAGAGGGCGTTCACGTACAGCTTCTTCAGCTCCGCGATCCGGTCGTCCGGGATGAATTTGCGCTTGTCGCCGAGGCTCTTGCGCATCTTCTCCCACTCGTCGCGGGCGTCCAGCAGGATCACTTTGCCCTTGTGGGCCGGATCCTTCTTGTTCGACAGGATCCAGAAGTAGGTGGAGATGCCCGTGTTGTAGAAAAGCTGGTCCGGCAGGGCCACGATGCCCTCCAGCCAGTCGTTCTCCAGGATCCACCGGCGGATGTCGGACTCGCCCGACCCCGCGCCGCCCGTGAACAGCGGGGAACCGTTGAACACGATCGCCACGCGCGCGCCGCCCTCCTCGGGGCTGCGCATGTGGTGGATCATGTGCTGCAGGAACAGCAGCGAACCGTCGTTGATCCGGGGAAGGCCGGCGCCGAACCGGCCCCGGTACCCCTTGTTCTCGTGCTCGGCCTCGACCTCGTCACGTGCCTGCTTCCACTCGACCCCGAACGGCGGGTTGGCCAGCAGGTAACTGAACGACTGTGCGGCGTGCCGGTCGTCGGTGAAGGAGTTGCCGAGCTTGATGTTGTCGGCCGGCTCGCCCTTGATCAGCATGTCCGAGCGGCTGATCGCGTAGGACTCCGGATTCATCTCCTGGCCGAACACCTTCACGGTCGCGTTCGGGTTGTGCTCGGTGATGAAGTCCTCGGCGGCGGTGAGCATGCCCCCGGTCCCGCACGCCGGGTCCAGCACGGTGAACACCCTGCTCGGGGTGAGCAGCTCGGCCTCGTCCGGCGACAGCAGCAGCTGCACCATCAGGTTGATGACCTCCCGCGGGGTGAAGTGCTCACCGGCGGTCTCGTTGGAGATCTCGGAGAACCTGCGGATCAGCTCCTCGAACAGGTAGCCCATCTGGTGGTTGGACACCCGCTCCGGGCTCAGGTCCATATCGGGCTCAGCAAACCTGCCCGCCACCTGGTACAGCAGCTTCGACTTCTCCAACCGGGCAATCTGGTTGGTGAAGTCGTAGTGCTCGAAGATGTCCGCGGCCGTCGAGGAGAAACCGCCGACGTAGGTGCGCAGGTTCCGGGCGATGACATGCTCGTCGGTCTCGGCCCCCACGATCTTCGGCAGGCTCAGGTTCGACTCGTTGAAGAAGCTCAACCCCAGCGGCCGGACGAACGACAGGAGCTGGCGCTCCCGGTTCTCGATGCCCTTCTCCTTCAGCTCGTCGCGCTTCTCGATGATGGCGGCCTTGTGCGGCTCCAGCACGCACTCCAGCCGCCGCAGCACGGTGAACGGCAGTACCACCCGGCCGTACTCCGACTGCTTGTAGCTGCCGCGCAGCAGGTCGGCCACCGACCAGAGGAAACCGGCGAGCCGCTGATGCTCAGAACTCATGGCGGGTCTTCCTTACCAAGGATGAAGGGGTCAGGGGAAAGTCTGCGACGCGGTGACGACAGGCGCGACCGGTTCCGCCGAGCCGGCGCCGATCATTCGTCGAAAGTGCCTTCCGGCCCGTCCGCGACCGGGCGGAGCGCGCCGTGGATCAGGCCGTCGACGATCGTGCGCCGCGCGTCGTCACCCGCCCGGTACAGCCCGTCGAGAGTGGCGCGGAACTCCTCCAGCCGGCGGAAGGCCGCACCGATCCGCTGCTGGTCGAGCAGCGGCAGGCGCGGCAACCCCACCCGCCGGACGTCGACGAGGGAGGAACGGTTCAACGAGAGTGAGGAGGAGCGCTGCGCCACCTCGGAGCCGCTGAACACGGCCGCCAGGAACCACGAGTCGACCGCGTCGGGGTCCGGGCGCACGACCACCACGTTGCCCGCGACGGGAGTTCCCGCTTCGGTGTCGTCGACCACCCGGGCGGCCGGGCGGGGGACCGGCGCGCGCGGCACCAGCACATCACCCGCCCGCACCCGGAGCGTGTCCACACCCTCCGGCATCCGCTGCGACGGCGGCCCCCCGGACAGCACCTCCTTCACGGTGAACGCGAGACGGGATTCCGGTCCGGGGACGCCCTCCTCCCCGCGGCGGTGCGACGGGGTCCAGAGCAGCTCGACCTGCCCGCGGCGCACCAGATCATGCACGGTCACCGTGGCCCGTGACCCCGGCGACGCCTCGGCGACATCCGGTAGCAGACCCGAGAGCCGACCGGCGAGGCCGGCCAAGGCCTCCCGGGCCGCACCGAGTCCGGACACATCGGGGGCGGCCGGGGCGAGGTGCCGGGCCGGGGTGAGATCCACGTCCTCGCCGAGGAGGTCGACCACCGGCACCGCCCGCCAGTAACCGGCCTCCTCGCTGCCGGCCTCCCCGCCGCCGGCCTGCCGGTCGGCAGCAAACGGCTCATAGGCGGCCAGCACCGCATCTCGCACCTTCGGCCAGGCGGGCTCCACGACCGCCGCGGCGGCATCGACGAGCAGCACCTCGGACGGCGCGGCCTCCCCTTCAGCGGGGCGCCGCAGCACCCACAGCATGAGCGGAATGCCCATCGGGGGCGCGAGCCCTGCGGGCAGCGAGACCACGGCGCGCAACGCCCTCCGGCGCAGCAGCTCCGTTCGGATCCGGCGGCCGGAACGCCGCGACGCCACCCCCGGCGGGAGGACCACCACGACCGCACCGCCGGGCCGGGCACGGGCGAGCGCGTGCTGCACCCAGGCGAGCTCCGAGTCGCCCTTCGCCGGCAGCCCGTACTCCCAGCGGGCGTCGAACTCCAGCTCCTCCACACCCCAGTCCCGCTGGTTGAACGGCGGGTTCACCAAAACCGTGTCGGCGGACAGATCGGGGAAGGCGTCCTCGCGCAGCGAGTCGTCCGCGCGGATATCGGGTTCGGCACCGGCCAGCGCCAGCCGCACCCCGGCGAGCCGCGCCAGCCCCGCGGCCAACTCCTGTCCGACCGGACGCACTCCCCGACCGCGCAGGAACGCCGTGCGCAGCAGGGTGGCGGCGCCGCACGCCGGGTCGAACACGGTCCCCTCGGGGCGGCCGGCGAGATCCACCATCAGCTCGGCGAGCTCCTCGGGGGTGGCCGTGAACTGGCGGGTGACCGAGGTGAGGAAGCGCTCGTAGAGCCGCTCGAACGCCTCCTGCGGACCGCCCTGGCTACGAGCCAGCTCGGCGAGGGCGTCCAGCGTCTCCCGGAACGTGTGTACAGGGGGAAGCTCCGGAGCCCCGATGCCGGGAACGGCTGTGAACACCGCCCGGATACAGTCGTCCAGCTCGGCATCCGCCATTCCCGCCGTGTCGCGCTCCGAGGTCGCCACCAGCAGGGCTGCACCCGTGAACGCCACCGCGTCGGCGGTGTCCAGCCGGCCCCGCGCGGCGTCCATGAGCTGCCACACCGACTCCACGCTCGGCGCCTGGTCGAGCTTGCCCTGCTGCTCCAGCCAGCGGCGCACCTCGCGCAGGTCGAACGAAGGGCTGGTGTCCGTGCCGCCCACCGGTTCCGGGAAATCGCCGTACCTGCGCCGCCAGTTGCTCACCGCGGCGCGCCCCACCCCCGCCAGGCGGGCGATCTCGGCCGCGCTGACGGTCGCGGCGTCGCCGTCGCCGGTGTCCGGCACCGATCTAGCCATGGTGTTGACCCTATCGCAGCCGCATGTGCAGTAGAACACATGTACACAGAAATGTGCCTGTTGACTAAGTTCACAAGCTCGACGTACATTGACGGAGTCGCCGTTGAGTGTGTGCTCAACGGTGCGTTCACGACCGTGTTTCGCTGCTTCCCCCGGGAGATCGCAATGACAACCAGAACGGCACTTCCCCACGCCGAGCCGCCCCGACCCGGCGGCCGCGTCCGCGAGGTCACGCTGTACCGGCTGACCGATGTAGAAGCGAATGAGCAGGACATGCGCGCCGTCTTCGACGAAGCCGGAACCGCCCGCCGGCAGCTCGACCTCAGAACAACCCGCATCGACGGCATGCTCGCGGTGGTGCTGTACGGGATGCGCGGCGGCGAACGCCCGCCCGACTGGCAGGCCGACGCCACCCGGACCACCGCGGTCGACCTGGACTTGCGCAAGACGTCCCCGGTCGCCGCCGTCCTCATCGCGGTGGACGACCGCGTCTACGCGTTCAGCTACGGGGGCGGCCACCACCTCATCCCGAGGGACCTCCGGGACCCGGAGTTCGGACGCACGTTCGCCGCCTGCGCCCTCG
Source organism: Streptomonospora halophila (assembly GCF_039542725.1). Classification (NCBI taxonomy): domain Bacteria; kingdom Bacillati; phylum Actinomycetota; class Actinomycetes; order Streptosporangiales; family Nocardiopsidaceae; genus Streptomonospora; species Streptomonospora halophila. The sequence continues at coordinate 127,675 of NZ_BAABIK010000003.1, forward strand.
ACCCGGCAACGGTGGCAACCGTGAACACCCGCGACATGGACACCGTGAACCGGTACGGCAGCACCCACATCCCGCGCGGCCAGGCGGTGCGCACCTTCGGCCTCCGGCACGAACGGGACTTGGTGAACCGGCTCAAGGCCAAGTGCGGGCTGAACGAGCTCACGGCCGCGCGGGGTGGTGAGAAGGCGCGTTTCGCCGAATGCGGGGACGGCATCCGCACCCACCTCGGTGTCGACCAGGCCGACCTCGTCAACGACATCCGCTTCATCGCCGCCACCGTGAAGGACGGGCAGGTGCGCGAGGAAATGCGGTTCCTGGAGGACCGCAAGGAGGTCCGTTCCCCTGAGAAGGTCGAGGCGCTCTGGTCGCTGGTCGAGGACGGGCTGCGCGACCCGGAGTCCGTCGGGCTGGCGATCGCCCCGCCGCTGGACGTCTTCGACCAGCTCGACGACGCGCGTTCGTTCCGGGTCCGCATCGGCCCCGCGACGTGCCCGCTGCGTACCGAACTCCGGGAGGAGGACCTGGTGGCGCGGCTCCGCCACCTGAAGGAGGGAACCCTCGCCCAGGCACTCAAGAGCGGCTGGATCAAGCTGTTCGAGGACGCCGACGGCCGGCGGGAGATCGCCACGCACCGCAACCTGTGCTACTGGATCGATGCCACGGTGTCGCCGGGCAGTGAGATGTACGTGCTGCGGGACGGGCGCTGGTACGAGTACGGCCCCCGCTACCTGGAGGAAGTGGGTCGCGAGGTCGCGGACCTCCTCGCGCGCGGCTCCTCCCTGGACCTTCCCGACTGGCCCGACCTGCTGGCCTACCGGCGCGACAAGGAGTCCCCCGAAGGTGCTTACAATCGGCGCGTCGGCGAGACGCAGCCCGGCTACCTCTGTCTGGACAAGAACCTCGCCCGCACCGAGGTCCACTCCGGCAACGGCGTCGAACTGTGCGACCTGCTGGGGCCCGGCAACGAACTGGTCCATGTCAAGCAGGCCTCGTCGGCAGCGGGCCTGAGCCACCTGTTCAACCAGGCCAAGTCGGCCGTGGAGAGCCTGCACTACGAGCGTCAGGCGCGCGAATGGTTCGCCGAGGCGGTGGCCCGCATCGACCCCGAGCGCGACCTCACCGGTTTCCAGCCGAGGACCGTCGTGTTCGCCCTCCGGCTGGCCAAGCACACCGATGTCACCGTCGACAACCTCTACCCGCTGGCCCAGGTCGAGCTGTACCGCACCGCCGTGGCCCTGCGCCGGTGCGGAATCGCCGTCGAGGTCGTCACCATCAGGCACAGGAGCTGATGGGGCGACACCCTTCGGACGAGCGGACCACGTCTTCTCCATCGCCCGATGGATGTCGGGTCGGTCCGCTCGTCGCCGGCCGGCGACGCCGTCGTGCGCGGCCCCAGAGGCGGCCAGGTGCTCGTCCGCGTAGGCGGTGAGCTCGGCGTCGTCGGAGAAGCCGGAGCGCCGGCGCTGCACGACGCCCTGCGGGTCGTCGGGGCCGGCCCGGTGGAAGGCCGCCGAGATGCGGGCGCGCCAGTCGATCACCAGGGGAGCGCCGCCGGCGTCGTGGACGAGGCGGCGCCCGATGGAGACCCGATCGGCTCCGCTTGCGCGGGGCGCGGGCCTGCGGATCGCCGGCCGCGCTCGTCGACGGTCCCGGGCGGCGGGACCGGCGGTATGGGCGTGCATGCGGAGGGGCGGCGGCGCGGCGGCGAGCGTCTCCGCAGGGCCGGACACCGCCGACCAGCTCTGCCTTTGTCTCAGCGAAGTTGTTTGTGGCGGGCGCCCGAGGGCGGTCGCTGGGGGGCTATCGGCGCAGCGCCGGTTCGGTCGGCTCGACCGGTTCCGGTTCGGCCGGTTCGGCTGCCGGCGCTGCCGTGGCCCCGCGGGGCCGCCGGGCGAAGGGGGCGGCCACTGCGATGACCGCGGGCAGAAGCGCCAGTGCCAGCACGACGGGCTGGTAGGAGCCGGTGGCGTCGCGGCCCACGGAGAGCAGGACCGGGCCCACGGCGGTGGAGGCCACGGCGATGGACTGGGTGAGCCCGCGCAGCGTGCCCAGGGTGGCGGTGCCGTAGTAGTAGGGGAACGCAGCCGCCTCCACAGCGCGCGCGCCGGCCGCTGCGGCACCCAGTGTCGCGCCGTAGGCCATAGCGCTGATCCCCGGTGAGACGAAGGGCAGCAGGGCCAGGGTGGCGGCGTGCACGGCCATGGACCCCGCGATGAGCAGCTTGGGCGAGAAGCGGTCGGTCGCCGAGCTGAAGGCCAGGGACGCCACGAGTCCGGCCACGGTCTGCGGCAGGAAGTTCGCCGCCGCCTGCGTGGGGGTGAGTCCCTGCTCGCCCAGCAGGGCGACCTGGTGGAAGAAGACCGCGGTGGTGACCAGCCCACTGCAGGCTACGGCGCCGGAGATCGTCCAGAACATCGATGTGCGCATCACGGCGCGCAGCGGCCAGGCGGCCGCGGCGTCGGCCGGGCCCGCGGTCCCCGACTCGTCCGTCGTGGCGGAGGCGTTGCGCACCCCGCGCATACCCCACCACGCGATCGGCAGGACGATCGCCCAGACCAGTAGCGCCTCGGCCAGCACCGCGTGCCGCCACCCCACGGCGGCGATCATCCGCTCGGCCAGCAGGGGGAACAGGGAGATCCCGGCCGCCCCGGCGGCGCTGGTGATGCCCAGAGCCGTGCCGCGGTTGCGGGTGACGGCGATCCCGACGGCCGTGGTGGCGATCATGGTCATACCGCCCTGACCCATGGCGCGCGCGCCGACGAACGCGGCGGTCAGCGAAACGAACTCGCGCGCGCCGGCGAGCAGCAGCAGGAACGCGCCGAAGGCCAGCGCGACGCAGGCCAGCACCGGGCGGACGCCGAAGCGGTCGACGGCGCGGCCGATCCAGGGCAGGACCAACGCCCCCGACAGGGTGCCGACCATGTAGGCGGTGGAGACCGCTGAGCGGCTGATGCCGACGTCGGCGATGATGTGGTCGACGAAGATGGAGATCCCGGCGGTTTGTCCGGGCCCGCTGAGCGCGCGAGCACCGTGCCGGAGAGAACGACGAGCAGAACCGGGTGCGGCGGTGCGGGGCGTGAACCTGCGAGCGGGGTGGACGCGGACGTGCGGGGGGCAGGCAGAAAGGACTCCTCGGTCGACGTGGACAGGCGGCACCGCCGGGGCCGGGCGGTCGGCCGCGTGAGCGGGGATCGGGCGGCGCTCCGGCGCGGGTTCCGGAGTGGCTCCTTCGACAGGACCCGCTGCGGCACGGAAGGCGGCCGACCCGTCGACTCTACTCTTCCGTCAGTGTTCAGACGGGGTTCATGCCCGGTTGCCTTCACCACACCGCGCGGCACCGTGGGCAGGGACGCTGCAGTGGCGCGCGATGGCGCGCCTCAGCCCTCAGCCCCCCTCGGGCGCATCTGTGCCGAGGAGTACGGCCGCCGCCTCATCCCGGCGATTCCTGCCTAAACCACAGTGATGGTGCTGGAAGTACCCAGGTCAGACGGTTTCGCCGGACCAACCCAGGGAAATGGCGTCGATATGCGGAGCGCCGCGGAGCGCAGCGGGATCGCCTGCGCCGGTGCTGCCGCGCGCCGCAACGGCCGCACCGACGCGTAGCGTCGCTTGGCGGCCGAGACGGCGCCCAGGATGTCGTAGGGGGGGACATGCCTGAAAACGACAGCGACGGCCAGGGCAGGACGCGGCCGCCCGCCCGAACGCGTGAAGACGGTGGGGAGAGGTCCGCCAAGCGGAGGCGGGACGACGAGAAGAAGCTTTCGCGGAGGCCGCACGGGCCCGATGGCAGTGGTCGCGGATCCGCTTCCGAAGAGCCGGATGTACTGCTCGACGTCCCGGTGGTCAAGGTGGACGAGATCCAGCTTGAGGTCGAGAACCTCCGGGCGCGGGTGTCTTTGCAGGCTGAGGTCCTGGACCTGGTGAAACTCAATGTGGGTGCGGATGTTGAACTCGGGCGTGTCGGTCTCACCATCAAGGGGGTCGAGGCGCAGGCCCTGTTGAAGGTGCGTCTCGACAATGTCGCTTCGATCATCGAGCGGGTCCTGGAAACGATCGACAACAACCCGCAAATTCTGGAGAACCTGACCCGCGGCCTGCAGTCGACGCTTGAGGACGTAGGCAGTGGCGCTGGTCAGGCCGTGGGCGAACTCGGCCGGGGTGCTGGCAGTGCGGTCGAGGACGTCGGCGAGGGTGCCGGTGGTGCGGTCCAGGAGGTCGGCCGGGGTGCTGGCAGTGCGGTCGAGGACGTCGGCGAGGGTGCCGGTGGTGCGG